>NZ_JAHGAI010000008.1:0-327418 GCF_030248515.1 Vibrio sp. D401a
CACAATGGTGTGGTATACCAAGCAAACTGGTGGACAGCATCAGAGCCGGGGAGTGATGGTAGCTGGTCGACAGTATGTAACATCTAATACAGATTGAAAGGATGACAAAAGCGCGCTATTTACATCGCGCGCTTTTTTATTGTGTGTGTTTGATATTATTGTGTTGCTTTGAACTTTGGATGATTGTGCAAAGACGCTTGAGTAAACGCTCAGAACTCGTAACCTTCAGGAATAACCACAATCCCTTTTTCTGATACATGGAATCGTTTTGAGTCTTCGATTTTGTTTATACCAATTTGTGTGTGAGGCGGGATACGAACGTGCTTATCGATAATACAACTCACAAGCTGACAGCCTTCACCTACCTCGACATCATCGAAAATAATACTGTCGACGACCGTTGCGCTATCTTGAATGCGCACGTTAGACGCGATGACAGAGTGCTGAACAGAACCGCCCGAGTTAATGACGCCGTTGGCAATGATTGAGTTAATGAAAATCCCTTCATTACCCGTTGCTGATGATACGGTTCTTGCTGGTGGGAATTGAGCTTCGTAAGTGCGAATTGCCCAGTTCGGTTGATATAAATTCATTGGTGGCACCGGCTCTAACAAATCCATATTGGCCTCGTAGAAGGAATCGATCGTACCTACATCTCGCCAATAGCAGTCTTTGTCTACACGGCCTTTGCTTCCGCAGAACTTATAAGCGTAAACGGATTGGGTATCGATGAGTTTAGGAATGATGTCTTTTCCGAAGTCGTGGCTTGAGTCTTCAAGTTTTGCGTCTTCTTCTAGTACTTCTTGTAGGACATCCATATCGAAGATGTAAATCCCCATGGATGCGAGACTCTGAGTTGGGTCATCAGGTAGAGTGGGTGGGTCTTCTGGTTTCTCGATAAACGATTCGACTAAGCCGTTTCCTTTAATAGCCATGACGCCAAATGCGGTGGCATCTTCTACGGGCACATCCATGCAAGCAACGGTTAGCTTTGCGCCGTTCTCTTTGTGCTCTTCAAGCATGGCTGCGTAGTCCATACGATAGATATGATCACCAGACAGAACAACGACGTATTTCGCATCATTACGAGAGAGCAGCCACATGTTGTGGTAGATAGCATCTGCGGTACCCTCGTACCATGCACCACCTTTGCGCATTTGGGGTGGAACAGCGGTGATGTACTCACCAAGTTCGGGATTGAAGACAGACCAACCATCACGCAAGTGCTTTTGTAGTGAGTGTGATTTGTATTGAGTTAACACTAAAATCTTCCTTAAACCTGAATGAAGACAGTTGGTTAGCGTAAAATCAATGATGCGGTATTTCCCTCCAAATGGAACGGCTGGTTTGGCTCTATCGTCGGTAAGTGGGCTCAGCCTTGATCCCATACCGCCTGCTAAAATTACAGCGAGTGCGTCTTGCATAATGTTCCCTTTCCCTTATTTTACGTGGCTCGAAAGCAATATTCAGCCTGAGGAGTTAGCCACTACAGTTGCTTTACGAGTGATGTTGTAGAGTGTCCTTTGTGCTTATATAACGTAGTACAAGATTCGAGCCATCGAATTTTATCAATGAAATCAATGCTCTTTGAGGGTGGGTGCGTGAGCGCTGCACTATATTAGGGAGTAAGGAAATATGGCGTGCACTGTATTGGTGAGGGCAGCAGGGTGATAATCGACTTCAAAATTGAGTTTACATTGTAAAGTAACTTTAAAACAAAGAGATAGCGTAAATTGATAGCAAAACAGGAGCTCAAAAGCTCCTGTTTGTTGAACTAAATGCAATCAAGGCTATGAAAGGCCAATAATATTGCCTTGCTCATCAAGATCCAAGTTCATAAATGCAGGTTTGTCTGGCAACCCAGGCATAGTCATTACGTTACCAGAGAGAGCGTAAACAAAGCCCGCACCTGCACATAAACGCAATTCACGAATTGGTACGGTAAAGCCACTTGGTGCGCCTTTTATTGCCGAATCCGTCGTGATTGATAGAGGTGTTTTCGCGACGCACACGGCTAAATCATCAAAGCCTAATTTTTCGAAGTGTGCTAATTGCTGTTTCGCTAGATCACTCATTTCAATATTTGAGGCACCATAACCGACTTCACACACCGCCATCAATTTTTCCTTTAAGGATCGCTCTTTGGTGTAAAGAGGCTTGAATTCAGAGGCCTGATCGCAAGTTGCCACTACGTGCTGTGCAAGCTCAATAGCGCCGTCACCACCTTGACCAAATGCAGCACTGACCGCCACTTTTACTTCAGGATTAAAACGCTCGATTAACGCTTTTAGTTCTGCCAATTCTTGTTCTGAATCTTGTGGGAACTGGTTGATGGCAACAACCGCAGGGATTCCGTATTTATGCACGTTATTGATGTGCCATTTCAGGTTTTCGAAGCCAGCTTCAAGTGCAGCTTGGTCTGGGTTGAAAATAGAATCTGGAATTGCCATACCAGGGCGCAAATCGTAGTGACCTGAGTTTGCTTTCAAACCACGAAGGGTCGCGACAATTACAACGCAATCTGGTGCTCGGTTAGCAGCAGAAGCTTTGATGTTACAGGCTTTCTCAAACCCCATATCAGAGCCGAAACCTGCTTCAGTGACAACGTAACTAGAAAGTTTCAATGCAATCTGGTCTGCAATGATGGAAGAGTTACCATGGGCGATGTTTGCAAACGGGCCAGCGTGAATAAGCGTAGGGACACCTTCAAGTGTTTGCATCAATGTTGGTGCAATCGTCTCTTTTAGTGTAACTGCCATTGCCCCAGCAACTTGCAAGTCTTCGGTTGTCACTGGGTTGCCATCTAGATCATATGCAACGACAATGCGACCAATACGCTGACGTAAGTCTTTAAGATTTTTTGCAAGGGCAAGGATAGCCATGAGCTCGGACGCGGCAGAAATATCAAAACCTTCTTCACGTTCGAAGCCGTTGATGGTTTTACCTTCTTCGTTTAAACCGATCTTCACCATGCGCAGCGCACGGTCATTGTGGTCCATAACGCGCTTCCATGTGACTCGCTCAACATCGATTTTCAATGCTTTTAAACCAGTGCGCGCTTCAAATGCGCTGTAGCCTTCACGTTGTTCATGGTAAAGGCGAGCATCAAGTGCCGCTGAAGCTAAGTTATGTGCTGCTGTGACTGCATGAATATCACCAGTAAGGTGAAGGTTTAGCTCGTCCATGGGAGCGACTTGAGAATAGCCGCCACCAGCAGCACCACCTTTGACGCCAAAAACTGGCCCCATCGAAGGTTGACGAATACACGCGATTACCGATTGATTGATTTTAGATAGGCCTTGGGATAGGCCGATTGTGGTTACGGTTTTGCCTTCGCCTAATGGGGTAGGCGTAATTGCAGTGACCAACACCAATTTACCATCTTGGTTAGCGTTTAAGCGTTCAAGACATTGGGGATGAACTTTAGCTTTGTGTTTTCCGTGTGTATCGAATTCGTGCGGCAAAAGACCAGCATTTGCTGCGACAGTAGCGATAGAAGACAACGGTGTGTTTCGGCAAATTTCAATATCAGACTGCATGGATACTCCAAAAAAATGGCTAACACGTGGCGTTCAACATCAAGCAATCGAAAGACTGTATTGCTGTTGCGCAAACGTTTGCGCGAGAATAATACTGGTTAAATAAGAGGTGTAAAGCAGTTCATGCGCCTTAGCGTGCTACATAATAACAAAAAACACTAAATACTGCGCTAGATCAAAACAAAAAGGTCACCAAATGGTGACCTTCGCATATTTTTCGCTCTAAGTGCCCGGTTCTTAGCGATCCCAGTAGGTCTCTTCTAGGCTGTCTTCGCGTTCAGGAAGCGCACGAGAGAGGCGAGGAGAGTGCTGAGTTAACACTTCGTAGCTTACGCGGTTTGCGTACTTACAAATCTGAGATAGAGAAGAGTAAGTTAGGCAGCGGACTTCATGTTTTTCTGAGTTAGGCACTTCTTTCTGGTGGAAAGAGTTTGCTGCCATGTCGTGTAGAAGTGCAGACAATGCCGCATCACCTGCACCGTTAGTGTTCTTGATCTCAAGAGGGCCACCTAGATAAGGGCCAATATGAGAGTATACTTTCATCGGTTGTTTACAGTCTTCTTTACGCATCGCACGGCTGAATTCAAACTTGTTGAACTCTTCGATAGAGCCTTCAAGGATGTCATGCGTGGTTTCACGTTTAACTTTCTCTTCCGTGTAACCTGCCATGTATAGACCATCTGGGCCAGCGGTACATAGAACAAGGTCAACCCACTCTAGTGCTTTATCTGCAGCAGTTAGTGGATCTGTTTCACCTGTTAGCGCAGCGCCTTCTTCTTCGTTCATCGCCACAACAGACACGTTTTCACGAATGTACTCTTGCCACCACTCAGCATTGCCTTCGATTACGTATTTTGTGCCTAGCGTCAATACAACAGGAACATCGTGCTTCTTAGCAAAATCAATTGCTCGTTGAACCGCTTGAGGCATTTGGTCTTCTTTCTTACCACGCATTAGGTAAGAAGATACTACTAGAGCTGATGCTTTCTTAAATACTTCTTCAGGGATGCTCTCTGGAGAGAGTTTGTTCATATGACCTTCGTTGATCGCGAAAGTACGCTCACCATCTTGAGAAATAAGTGTGTAGCAACGACCAATAGGACCATCCACGGTTTGTAGGTGGTTCAGGTTCATACGTGAAGAGGTGCGGCATAAATAACGGTATGCGAATGAACCTACTTGGATGTTCTTTGACATCACACCAAGAAGTACTGACTTGCTGTCCGCAAGTACAGAGTAGTTATGCAGTGTATTACCGATCGTGTCACCCGGGTATTGGTGAGTGATCAGGCCTTGTTCTACTAGCTCTTCATATAGTGCGTCTGCTTTGCTCTCTTCAAGAACGAGAGAGTGTCCTTTACTAAGGTTGTACTTTTCTAAAAACGCATCGTCTACACGCGCTTCGATATCAACGATGGTTTGACCAACACCGACAATGGTAGGGCGATACAGCTTTGGCGCCTGTCGAGTTTGGTGGACTAATGGATCTCGAGCGTGAGTTGGGAAGTAGTGTTTAGATTTACGCTGACCGGGAAACTTCATGCTTGTTCTTGATTGAGAAAAAAAGAGGCGGGATTGTATCACAAAATTCTGAAAAATCGTTGCGTTTTATTGCAAAGAAGTTCGCCCGCTGAAAAAAGCAGCGGGCTGATGTTTTTAGCAACGATCAGGGATTAATTTGTCGTAGTTACAACTGGTTCTACGTAAGCTTTGGTTCCCCACAATGGTACCGTTGATAAGCTGTGTTTAAAGCTACCCTCAGTCTCTTTGGTCGTGTAAGACAAGTAAAGTAGAGTTTGATTTTCCGGATCGTAGATGCGTCTTACTTTCATTGTTTTAAAGAAGATGCTTTTCGATTTCTTAAATACTACTTCCCCTGATTTGCTCTTGTCGATTTTCGCGATCATTTCTGGCGTGATGTCGCCAGTTTGACGACAAGAAATGGAGCTATCACTTGGATCAGACAGGCTAAGGTTTGCTTCTATCGACGCAATATGACAAGTCACTCCCGTTACGACTTCATCTTGTAGATGACCTATCTTAATGTCTTTCATTGTGAACATACCTAGCGAGACGTCGCCGACTTCATTGTCACCACATCCAGCTAAGGCCGTTACCAAACCTAAAGCAAGCAAGCGTTTTTTCATTTTTCATCCCTTAAATAGGCTAATTTATTGATTCAATTTATCAGACGCACACGATTAAAACAAAATTTGGCCTTACCTCAGGTGTTTAGCTATGTTTGTTACAGTCTTCATGCTAATGTACGGCAAACCAAAGCCTATGGGGTTGTTTTAAATGAACGCACAGCAGTTAACAGCCGTTAACAAAAAGAACGATTGGCTGTATAACTTGGTGGAAGTGGAATTCCCTACACCAGAAAGCATTAAAGGGCGTGAGCTCTATCTTGATTCAAGCACACAATGCGAGTTTTCGCTCCTTGATTCATCTTCTCTTCTCTCTAAAGCAACACAGACTTCTGCTGAGAATATCTATCTAGTTGATTTTCATCGTCTGACTATTATGTTTGCCTTGCTTCAATCAAGTCGATGGGAACATAAAGAGCAACAAGACCTCATTATTGAGTTCCTAACTCAGATTATTTTGTCCTCTGAGTATGAACTGTACGTTGGTTTTCATGATGGTGAGCCTACCGCAGCAGCGATTGTTAGCCAGTACGAGAAGCAAACGTTAATATCTGATGTCGTTGTATCTCAAAACTTAGACAAACAGACCTTTATTGGTGATTTAGCTAAAAAACTAGCGGAATCAGACAAGTTATATGAAACAATAATCGCTGAAACTTGATCTAAGTCGATATCTGCGCATACGAGCAGACCTACTATATCGGCAAATTTGCCATTGGTTAGATAAAAATGAAGAAGCGTTTAACGCGTTGGTTAGCTGTTATTTTATGGTTAGGGACAACCGCGGTAAGTGCGAGCAATGATGAATCTTGGGACGTGAAGCGTATTTTGGTGCTTCACTCCTATGACCCATCTTATCAATGGACGAATGATATTCAACACGGTATTGAAGAAGGCTTTGCCCAAGCAACTGGTGAAGTAAAGCTGTCTATCGAGTACCTGGACTCCAAACGTGTACATTCTCATGGTTACCTGCAGAGAATGGGGAACTACCTTCAACTCAAATATGAAGGCTATCAGTTTGATGGTGTCGTTGTAACTGATGATGCTGCTCTTCAGTTTATTAAAACTTATTACCCCAATGCTGAACGCAAAACTCCAATAGTTGCGGTTGGTATTAACAATCTCAAAGCAACATTAGACAACGTTTCTACAAATGGCAGTGTGCTATATGAAGTTGATCGAATTGATGAAAATATCAACTTGATTAATAAACTGCGTCCTAAAATCAAGACTCTTTATTATTTAGCCGATCACAGCATTACAAGTGAACACATTCGCCAACTTGTATTAGAGCATATGAAGCGCTTCCCACAAATCAAAGTGGTAGAAATTCGCAGCAAGACCTTGAGTGAGACTGCTGAGCTGCTGAAGCATATCTCTCCAGATGATGCGGTATTGCTGACTCACTATAATACCGAGACAAGCAAAGGCAAATACCATACTTACCAAGAAATCTCTCATGTTATTGGTACCTCAAGTGCTGCGCCTGTTTTTGTTTTTTGGGAGCACTATTTAGGTGAACCTGGCATTCTTGGTGGCTACTTAAATCGCTCTAAGAACTTTGGCTTTGAAGCCGCTGAGTTGATGGCTGGGAAAGTAGGCTTATCGCTATTACCAACCATAAAAGAGCAACCGGTTACTGAAGCGGTACTCGACCACATTGCCATTGAGAAATACAACATCAGCCGTTATTTGATACCGAAATCGGCAAAAATCATCAACAAACCAGCACCGTTAATAACGATAAATTACAAAACCTTATTAGTTGTAGGTGCGATTATTGGTGTACTTTCGTTAATTGTCGTAGTTCAGTTTATGGTTATTCGGCAACGAAAAGAAATTGACCGAAAGAACCGTAAAATAGTGGTTTTGCAAAAACGTACATTGAGTGTCCAAAAAGAGATGATACACGTATTAGGTGAAGCGATTGAATCCCGCTCGGGAGAGACTGGGAACCACGTTAAGCGTGTCGCCAAACTTTCCGCCAAATTAGCTGAGCTGTGCGGACTGAGTCATCGGGAAATTGAGATGATCGAAATTATCTCTCCAATGCACGATGTAGGAAAAATTGCAGTTCCGGAATCTATTTTGGACAAATGTGGACCACTGACACCAGATGAGTGGGAAGTGATGAAACTCCATACGACGAAGGGTTTCGACTTACTGAATACCAAAGAAGGTGATGTTACCAAATTGGCGGCAATCGTTGCTCATGAGCATCATGAACGCTGGGATGGAAATGGCTACCCAAATGGTTTAGAAGGCGAGTCTATTCACTTATTCGCCCGGATCACGGCAATTGTAGACGTTTTTGACGCACTATTGAGTGAGCGTTGCTATAAGAGAGCCTGGAGCATTCAAGAAGTGATCGAGCTTTTTGAAAAAGAAAGAGGGCAGCAGTTCGACCCGTTTTTGTGCCAATTGCTATTGGATAACCTAGATGATTTTGTAGAAGTAAGAAACATGCATCCGGATTTCGAGAATATTGCGAGCGTTTGCTCGGATAGAGATCTCACTAATTGAGAGTACTGAAAATAAATCGGTGATCTTGTCCAGAGTTTTCCTATTTTTCACCGCCATTTTACAGAAAATGCAAACTATGTCGTTTAAACATTTCTAAACTTAAATATCATGGGATTACATTTTTAGTAAAAAGAATTAAGTCGAGTTTTAATATCGACAATAGAATCGGAAGTACATCCAAACTTAACTACAACGATAATGTACCGCGATTTTGGGAGAAACGTCATGGCGATAAATAGTGTCAAATGTGTCATTTTCGATTGTGATGGCACATTAGTAGATAGCGAAAGGTTATGTTGCCAAGCTCTGGTTAATGTTTTTAGTCACTACAATGTTGAAATGCCTTTCGATGAATGTGTTGCACACTTTAAAGGTGGCAAGTTAGCCGATATTTTAAGTGATGCAAAACAGCGTGCTGGCTTGCGTGTTTCACTGGATGTTCTTGAACCACAGTATCGTGAACAAGTAAAAGAGCTATTCGTCCGTAACCTTGAGCCAATGCAAGGTGCCAAGGAGCTCATTGAATACTTAAACGACAAGGGCATCGAGTATTGTGTTGCTTCTAATGGCCCCAAAGACAAAATTGAGTTCTCTTTGGAATTAACCGGGCTACTGCGTGCGTTTAAAGGGAAAGTGTTTTCCGCGTTCGATGCGAACAGTTGGAAGCCAGAGCCAGATCTTGTTCTTTACAGTGCGATGAACATGGGTTTTCTCCCTAGTGAATGTTTGTATGTTGACGACACTCCTAAGGGGATTGAGGCAGGTTTGAACGCCGGAATAAAAACGGTTCAGCTGTATAATGGCGCACCGATTAACCTTGTTGACGATGAACGTGTCATTCGTGTGCACCACTTAGAAGAACTCAAAGAGCAAATTGCTTGTTTATGATTTAATGACAAACTTTACTGAGAGTGTGTATGTGCTTGAATTTTGTTTGTATCAAAGGGGTTTGATGTAGGCATTGAATGGACGAGAAGTTTTTTGTGTGGAATCCACATGAAGCACAAGTAAACTTTTCTCCATCAGTGGAGACAATGTATTCGTCGCCTTGGCAAAGGGGGCAGTTTAGATCTTCCAAATTATTCTTATATTCTTTTTTTTTCATATAGTCACCAGCAGCAAATCAATGTTGACACTCCGAGAATAGCCCAATCAAAACGTATTTGAACGATCTTTGAACAAGAGTCTAATTTAATTGAGACTCACTTCAAAGTATATCATTCCGTATGATTTGCAGGGGCTATTCTGTTATGGGGCAGTGGATTCTATTAATCAACGAATTTATTGTAAAACGATCTGCTTTCTCTCTGTCTTTAGTTGTCTCTTTCCTTTACCGAATTCTTTTTAGAACGCGTGTTAATTAGGCAAAAAAATAGGGCTCCAATCGGAGCCCTTTTTATTGAGTTAGAATTTAAGCTGTTCGGTACCTTTCTAGTATCTTACCGAGCGAAACTGACGCTTGAGTAAGGTTTGCAACACCAACGGTAGATTGTTCAGCGACATCTTTGATGGTATTTGACTGGGTACGAATATCCGATAATTCTGAGGCAATATCGTTAGCAACAGCGCTTTGCTCTTCTGCTGAAGTAGAGATCTGAATGCTCATGTCCATTAACGAACGAGCAGAATCGGCGATCGATTGTACATCTTGACCAATCTCATCAATCAACTGGCTGCTTGTTTGTGCTTGTTTTACGGTTTGCTGAGTAATGGACGCAATGTTTTGGCTTTCTGATTGTAACTTTTCAATCATCGCTTGAATCTCAACGGTAGCTTGCTGTGTTCGACTTGCTAGTGTGCGAACTTCATCAGCAACAACCGCAAAACCACGCCCTTGCTCACCTGCTCGAGCCGCTTCAATCGCAGCGTTTAGCGCAAGAAGGTTGGTTTGCTCAGAAATAGCATTGATGGTAGTAATTACATCGTTAATCTGAGTAGTGTTTTCATTCAGGCTTGTAACAGAGCTTGATGCTTGTTCAATGTAACTGGAAAGTGTTTCAATTTCTGAAATTACTGACTGTACACGTTGACGACTGTTGTCAATTTGATGAGTGTCCTGCTCAGAACGTTGCATCGCATTTTGTGCAATAGATGATACTTCATTTGAAGAAGCGGTCATTTCTTCCATTGCAGTAGCTACAGAATCAAGAGACTGATATTGCTGGGTGATTTGAGTTTCACTCAACTTCATATCCTGTTCAAACGATGAAGATGTTTCACTCAAGGTATTCGCATTGTCTTTAACGTTGTTTACCAACTCAGAAAGCGTATCCATTGACTTATCAAGAGCGCAACCGATCGTTCCAAACTCATCGCGCCCTGGATGGAAGCCTAAGCGTGATGTTAGATCTCCGTTACCAATTTTTTCAGTTGTTGTGTAAAGCACCCAAAGTGCGCCGCCTAAGAAGGTCGCGACCCAGTAAATAAAGATACCAAATGGAACAGCCCACAGATAACTGATAAAGAAAGAGGATAGGGCATCTGATTTGGCATCTTCGTAGCCTTTACTACTATCAATGGTCAGCTGCACATTTTGGCCATTACCGAGTTGGCCAGATACAGTTGCAACACCGTTGTTAAAAGATGAATTGTTGATTGCATTCACCTGAGTTAGGCCGGATATGTTTGGCACGGAATCGCTACTTGAAGAAATAATACCTTCAAGCTTACTTTGTGCTACTTCAACTGCGTGATTTTCAAATTGTTCAACTTCGTTGAAATACCGTGTGGTTGCGAGTGACGTCAATGTCACGAAGAACATTAAGAATATGACCCACATTTTGTCGTTGATCGACATTTTGATAAAGAGTCGATCTATGGTTCTAAACTCAACTTCTCTCATTCGTTGCTCCATTTGAGATGGTTGGGGGGAGATGGTTAAAGGTAAAGGTATATCGAAACAAAATATGCGATGGAGCGCAGCAAATAATGTAACAACTCATTGTTGGATTTCAATAAATGCGATCTTAGATCGCATATAACAGTATCCCATTCTAATAACTTGAGCTATTTAATAAAATGGCAAGTGCAAATGATTGAGTAGTGATTTCGTGAGGGGTAAACCAGTTATTTACTAATCGAAAAGCGATCGGTGACGAACGTCAGTTTGGGCGTGGGAAGGAAGAAATAACTGTAGAATCTTGTTTTGAGCTCTTATAGCAAACGTTTACTTATGATTCCTGTCATAGCTTTCTAAAACTTTACTTCTCGCTGTCATGAATGTGTCATATAAAGGCTATAAAAAGGAGTTACTGTCATCAACGAAGAAGAGATATGGCGGTAAAAATGGAAGCATGTTTGCTTCAGGAGATATAAACAAAGGAGGTCACAATGAGCGACCAATACCAAAACGACGAATGCCTAGAGATGCTTGATGCTCTTGAAATCGGTATTATCTTGTCGGACTACATTGGCTCAGAAGACGAAGCCGAATAAGTACAATTAGTACTCTCACCGCGTCACAACAGACGTTATACTAAGTTCATGTAAGACGAGCCAAAAGGCCACTCACAGCGTCTAATGAACTTTCTAGCCCACCTGCATATTGCAGACCACTGTAATAGCCATTTAATGGGAAACTTGCTTGGAGATTTCGTAAAGGGAGATCCAAGCAAGCAGTATCAGACCGATATTTCCAATGGCATCAAACTTCATCGCTTTGTCGACCGTATTACCGATCACCACGCCATTGTTGAAGAGTGCAAACCGCACTTTACTGGCGTTGCACGTCGCTTTGCTCCCATCGCCCTCGATATGTTTTGGGATCACTGTTTAGCCAAGCATTGGCATTCATTTAGTGATCAATCGTTAGATTCCTTTGTTCGTTATGCTTATCAGCAAGTGAATGAGCAAATATCGAATGATCTACCACCTCGCTTTTTATTGCTCCATAGCCGGATGTGGAGTGGGGGTTGGTTGCAGTCCTATCAAGACTTAGAAAACATCGAGTTTGCGCTTCATCGAATGTCACAAAGAACGCCGCGTATGGCTGACCTCACCACAACGTTCGAGGTTCTAGATAACGAATATGAGCAGCTGGAAGCGAAATTTGCTGCGCTTTATCAAGATGTGCTGAATCAAGCCGCTGAGCATCATCAACAGTTAATTAATTCATAACGCCTCGAGTGCAAAAGGTAGTATGACCAAAGGCGCTCTGGTAAACTCTGCGCTCCAAAAATTATGAGGTTTATCATGTCCGTTAATTTCGCTGATCTTGGCATTGAACAACAGCTGGTTGATACCCTAAGTGGTATGAATATCGTGACTCCAACGCCAGTGCAAGAAAAGTCGATTCCACACGTATTGGAAGGTAAAGATCTACTGGCTGCTGCACAAACTGGTACTGGTAAAACTGCAGCATTTGGCTTACCTATGATACAAACGGTTCAGCAACAGAAACGTAACGGAACACCACAAGCTTTGATCCTTGTGCCTACACGTGAGTTAGCGCAGCAAGTGATGGATAACCTGACGCAATACGCGACAAACACTGACCTTAAGATTGTTTGTGTTTATGGTGGTACGAGCATTGGTGTACAAAAGAGAAATCTAGAAGAAGGCGCAGATATCCTTATCGCGACGCCGGGTCGTTTGCTTGACCATTTGTTTAATGGCAATGTAAACATCTCTAAAACGGGCGTTCTTGTGCTTGATGAAGCAGACCGCATGTTAGACATGGGCTTCTGGCCAGACCTACAACGTATTCTTCGCCGTTTGCCTCAAGATAAACAAACCATGCTGTTCTCTGCTACGTTTGAAAAACGCATTAAAACCATCGCTTACAAACTGATGGATTCTCCGGTTGAAGTGGAAGTTTCACCTGCAAACACGACCGCAGAAACCGTGAAACAAATGGTTTACCCGGTCGATAAGAAGCGTAAACGTGAATTGCTTGCTTACTTGATTGGTTCTCGAAACTGGCAGCAGGTGTTGGTATTTACAAAGACCAAGCAAGGCAGCGATGAACTGGCGAAAGAGCTTAAGTTGGATGGCATTAAAGCGGTTTCTATCAACGGTGATAAATCCCAGGGTGCGCGACAGCGTGCGCTTGATGAGTTCAAAGAAGGTAAAGTACGTGCGTTGATTGCAACCGACGTAGCAGCTCGTGGTTTAGACATTCAGCAACTTGAGCAAGTGGTTAACTTTGATATGCCATTTAAGGCGGAAGACTACGTCCATCGTATTGGTCGTACAGGTCGCGCAGGTAAATCTGGTCTTGCGGTTTCTTTGATGAGCCGTGATGAAGAGTATCTATTGCATGCTATCGAAAATCTACTCGATCAACGTTTACCACAAGAATGGTTAGAAGGGTTTGAACCAAGTCTGATCGAAGAGGTTGAACCGGAGCGTAATGGTGGTACTCGTCGTAAGAGCCGTTCATCTGAAAAACGTAAACTAAAGGCTAAGTTAGCTATCCACAAAAACCGTGGTAAAAACCGCCGCTAGAAAAGGTGATGGGAGATATCAGTAACCCTGATTAAGCAGTCTTTGCTTCTTGGTACGCCTCAAGCGTTTGCGGCATCGCCAATAAGTAGCCTTGATACATATCGAAACCGAGTTTTTTCATTAAGTTAAGTTGATGCTCGGTTTCAATTCCTTCGATAACCGTTTTCGAGTTGATTTCCCGCGCTAGAGTAAGGGCTTGTGTTAGTTTCTGGCTATCACCATTTTCGTATTGCAGCAGTAGCGATCTATCGAGTTTGATAATGTGGGGCTTGACACTCTTAGCCCGTTCTTTAGTTGACGCATTAATTCCGTAATCATCAATCGCCAGCATATAACCGCTGTGACCTAGTTTTCTCGTTGCATGGTGAAGTGTCGCTTCGCTACTTGCATCTACTTCGACGAGTTCCATCACAACTTGTTGTTTTTGAACTCCTGCTTGTTTGAGTGTTCTTTTTAGTAGGTTGTAGTAGGAGCGATCTAGAGCCAGCATTTCTGCGGCTTTTGGGAGCACGTTTAAAAACAGTTTTTTGGCGTGAAATCTGGATTGACCGAAGTTTTGAATATGGATGAGTCGACTTAAGCGTTCAACATTGAGCTGATCACTTTCGTTAACGGTGTTTGAATGAAAAAAAGCATCAGGCCTTATCATTAACCCGTCTTTATTTGAGATTCTCACTAGAGCCTCGAGACCAATGATCTTCAACTCATTCTGATATATGGGTTGAAAGACACTTCGCAAAGTAAGATGTTTGTACTTTGCAATAAACTGCCCATCTAACTGTTTATGAATGCAACTCACTAGTTGCTGTATGCTCATCATTATTACGTAAACCTACGCCAACTTCTTATTTTAAAAGACTTTTAAGTATGAGGGTTACTTATTTTTCGCCAATAATCTTTATCTAATAGATTGTTATTACAGTTAGCAAGTGATGTCGTACGAGATGATTAGAAATGTCGAGTCGTATCAAATTTAATGGTGTCAAATGTGATAGCGACAAGATTATTTTATGAGGTTCACCACTGTAAAACCGCATACAATTGAAGGTATTTTCTTACGAGCTGTTCTTTGTTTGAGCGTCGAAGTGGATGCCCAAACTTGATATAGCAAGGGCTGATACCAAATCGTGAGTCCAGAGAGTGGGTTAATTGGGATTCACTCGTGTACAAGGTTATTCCTTGCTCTGTGTACTCATTTATTGAGTCAGGTAGCTCTCCCATCCACCAATGCAGCAACTCTCTACTTGTTTTGCTTCGGCTAATCCAATGATCACTTACCAGCAGCAACAGATCATTTGGTTGAAGAGCATAACCATATTCGCTTTGCCACTCTGTAATAGAAGACAATAAGTTTTCACGGCACGCCTTTCCCGCACTGACCAAGTGATGAGTTAACACCCATACAGTGCCAATTTCTGATGAAATTCGGTAGTGGTGAGGCTGTTCTGGAGTGTCGAGCACCTCTAAGGATTTGATCACGCTGTTATGACCAAAATGTGAAAGCGTATGTTCCATACGACGAGCAAACGCAATACCTAGGTGGTGTTCACTCATGCCCTGATTATGTACCGCTGGGTAATGCTTCTCACACAGCTTAAGACAATCGTCTTGAAAATCATTGACGCTTTGGATAACTAAGTCGAGTAGCAAGTATATTCCCTTAACGGTTACAAATTAGGACGGCAAAAGGTTAGCATAGTCTTTTCAGGATAGACTAATTTAGATGGGCAACTTCTTGATCTAAACATCAAAATTGAGAATAGAGTTCCGCGAGATATATATGATTAAACTAGAAAGAGCACAAAAAGAAATCCTAGCTGTCGCCATTCAAGATTATATGCAAGATGAACTGAGCGTTGAGATTGGCCAGTTCGACAGTGAGTTTTTGATTGATTTCATTACGGAGAAACTGGCTCCAATCTATTACAACAAAGGGATTGAAGACGCAAAAGCAGTAATCGAACGACGCATGCTAGAAATGAGTGATGAGTTGTATGAAATAGAACAAGAAGTCCAACTCTAAGTTTCCGTTTTACAAACGGTTTTAAGTTCCTTCAAATTTTTCGAACAAGTTGTTTTAACGAGTTATATTGGTTAGATGTAAAGGATGGTAAATAATCTGTTTCACACAAGGTAAATAAGTTAATGTTGTGTTTCTTGCTCAACATCAACTTAGGAACATATCTAGGAACGTGAGATGGAAACACTGGTAAAGAACTACAACCTACCTGCGCGATTTATGCATTGGCTATCAGCACTTTGTATCATCGGTTTGTTTGCTGTGGGGTTGTGGATGGTCGACCTTAGCTACTACAGCGAATGGTATCGTACGGCACCACATTATCACCGCTCTGTGGGCATTCTACTCGCAATACTCACTTTAGCGCGCATCGTATGGAAGCATGTGACGGCGTCACCAAAAGTGGAAGGGAAACCTTATGAAGTGGTCGCAGCAAAAGCTGCGCATGGTGTGATGTATCTATTGCTTATCACTATCTTTATTTCAGGTTACCTCATCTCAACATCTGATGGGCGCGGTATCGAAGTATTTAATTGGTTTACCGTACCTGGTGCAGGGGAATTATTCCCTGGTCAATCAGATATTGCAGGTGAAATTCACTTCTATGCGGCTTGGGCTGTGATCCTAATGGCTGGTTTGCACGCCGCTGCTGCACTCAAACATCACATTATCGATAAAGACAACACATTAAGAAAAATGTTAGGAGCTTCAAAATGAAAAAGTCACTTTTCGCTACAGGATTAGCTATTGCAATGGCACTACCGTTTGGTGCTAATGCAGCCGATTACGTTATCGATACGAAAGGCGCTCACGCATCTATTAACTTTAAAGTTAGCCACCTAGGTTACAGCTTCATCAAAGGTCGTTTTAATACATTTTCTGGTGACTTTTCTTTTGATGAAAACAACATCTCTGACGCTAAAGTCAACGTAGTGGTTGATACAACTAGCCTTGATTCAAACCATGCTGAGCGTGACAAACATATCCGCAGCGGTGATTTTATCGATGCAGGTAAATACAGTGAAGCGACGTTCAAGAGCACAAAAGTCGTAGATAAAGGCGACGGTAAGCTGGATGTAACAGGTGACCTTACTCTTCACGGTGTGACTAAACCAATCACGATCGAAGCAGAATTTGTTGGTGCGGGTAACGACCCATGGGGTGGTGAGCGTGCGGGCTTCATCGGCCAAACTCGTTTAGAGCTTGCTGATTTTGAAATCCCGGTAATGGGTTCTTCTAGCTACGTTGATATGGAGCTGCACATTGAAGGTGTTAAGAAGTAATTTCTTAACTTTCATGATGCGAGCTTGCACTGCTTAAACTCGCATGGCTTGAACGAAGAAAGCGCTCTAAATAGAGCGCTTTTTTATTGGTGCCAACTTGTCTTGCTAGTTTTTATTGTCTTATGCAGTTTCTAGTACTTTGTCTTCAACTAGGTTTAGACGCTCGCCGTACACAGGGCGAAGAGCTTTAAGAACTTCGCAACGTGTCACTACGCCAACCATCAAACCGTTTTCTAGTACAGGAAGGACTTGAGGCTTACTTACTTTGATGCTCTTAGCACGCTCTTCTAGAGAAAGAGAAGTAAAGCGTGTTGCCATACCCATGCTTGTTGTTGGGTAAAGTTGCTCTTTGTCGATACACAAGAACTCAACTACATCCACTAAACGGTCGTTTGCGTCAATTGCTACCACGTCGCGGCTCATCAAATCGACAACCTTCTGCTCTTGAGCTGGGATGTAATCTTGACACCAAAGCTCTACCATTACGTCGTGAGCAGAGAAGAAGCCGACTAGACGATTTTCAATGTCAACAACAGGAGCACTGATTAGATTGTTGTCTAATAGGGTATCTAGTGCAGTTGATACTGGCATTTCTACGCTCAGAGTAACTGGGCTCGGGTTCATAATCTCTTTTACAATCGATGCGTTTTTCATAGTGCGTTCCTTAACTGACGTGAGTGTTGTAGTGTTTGTAATAGATGCAACTTCTGCTGCTTTTAATTCTGGGCGACGGTAAATGCACCAGTTAGCTAAGCCAACCAATACGGCACCACCGACGATGTTGCCAAGTGTTACTGGAATTAGGTTTGCAGTGATAAAGTGACCGACATTTAAATCTGCATATTGAGAAGCCGGTACACCAACTGCAGTCCAGAATGATTCCGGTGCGAAGTTCGCGATAACGATACCTAGCGGTACCATAAACATGTTTGCTACACAGTGCTCAAAGCCGCTGCTGACGAACATTGCTACTGGTAGAATCGTCATGGCTGCTTTTGTCATTGCATTTGCAGAGCTGAATGTCAGCCAGATAGCAAGACAAACTAACAAGTTACATAAAATGCCCAATGCAAATGCTTGAACCAATGTGTGGTGTAGCTTGTGCTGTGCGATGTTTAGTGCATTTAAACCCCATTGACCGGCATCCATTTGGTACAAGCCTGCTGCGCTTACCAATGCAAGTAGGAACATTGCACCGATGAAGTTGCCCACATAAACCTTGCCCCAAATCGACAACATCTTGCCGAATGAGATTTGTTTGTTTGCCCATGAGATGCTCGAAAGCACTGAGCTGGTAAACAACTCACCACCGCAAATAACGATGAGTATTAAACCCATACTGAATGCTAAACCACCTGCAAGACGGCTAAGACCCCAACCCGCATCCGCACTACCTGTAGTCACTGTGATGTAAAACAAGAATGCTAAACCGATGAATGCGCCTGCCATAATTGCCAAACCCAGTGTCATGCCGCTGGTTTTGTTTGCTTTACTAAGAGCAAACTTCTCAGCTTCAGCCATCATCTCTTTTGGAGAGAAATACTGGTGATTTTGAGGGCTGGTCACCGCCATAATGACTCCTTAGTCTGTGGTTCCATATGAACTCCTTGGTTAATGAACTCGAGTGTTTTCTGTACTCGAAAGTGAAGGTGTTATTGTTTTTTGTTGCGGTGTTCCCGAACCGCATATCCAGATTAAGCAGGTCAGAGCTACAGGTAAAATTGATAATATTTAGAATCCTCATCAAATTATTTGATAAGTTTTTAAAGGCAGGTAAAATGAACCTCATTGCGTATTAGCGCATGTATTTTTGGGTTGCGAGAGTATGGGGAATACTCGCCAATTAGGGAGGACACTTTGCGCTACTCACTTAAGCAATTAGCGGTTTTTGACGCAGTTGCAGATACCGGCAGTGTAAGCCAGGCCGCGGATAAACTGGCTCTGACACAATCGGCGACGAGCATGTCGCTTGCTCAGTTGGAAAAAATGCTTGGTAGGCCTTTATTTGAAAGGCAAGGCAAGCAAATGGCTTTAACCCATTGGGGGATGTGGTTAAGACCAAAAGCAAAGCGTTTACTGCAAGATGCGCTACAAATTGAAATGGGTTTTTACGAGCAACACTTGTTGAGTGGACACATTCGATTAGGTGCGAGCCAAACACCTGCAGAACACCTAGTTCCTGACCTTATCAGTATCATTGATAATGATTTTCCTGAGATGCGTATCTCACTAGGGGTACAGAGTACGCAGGCTGTCATCGATGGCGTCTTGGATTACAAATACGATCTGGGTGTCATTGAAGGGCGCTGTGACGATAACCGTTTGCACCAAGAGATTTGGTGTCGTGACCACCTTACTGTAGTCGCAGCTTCTCACCATCCATTTGCACGTAACCCTTCGGTGAGCTTAGCTCAACTTGAACAAGCGAAATGGGTGTTGCGTGAACATGGTTCTGGTACTCGCAAGATTTTTGATAGCTCTATTCACCATCTTATTGAAGATTTGGACGTGTGGCGTGAGTATGAGCACGTACCAGTACTCAGAAGCTTGGTATCCAATGGGCAGTATCTAACCTGTCTGCCTTACCTTGATGTAGAACGCTATATTGAAGCAGGGGACTTGGTTGCGCTGAACGTACCCGATCTGAAGATGGATCGAACCTTATCGTTTATCTGGCGTGCTGATATGGCGGAAAACCCGCTTGTTGACTGTATTAAGCGTGAAGGATTAAGAATGATGAAAGGCAAACCTTCCGTTCTTTAAGTGATATCCAAAACAAAATGGTAGAATTTTGGAATTGGCTCTGCATTTTGTAGGGCCTTTTTTGTGATTTTCGCTCAATTCACTGCGTTTTTGTTATTTTCGAAATCTGTTGATTTATCGGTTGCGTCAAATTTAACGTGTAAAACATGCAACTTAGTAGGGTGTTAATGAGATCTTGATCACCGAACTCCTCGGTGGATATGCCTAGTATTGACTGCCTGATTTCAATGTATGAAGGCAGTTTTCGAACCATAACGGTACGAAACGAGCAAAGCGGGTAAGAATACCATGACCACACTTTTAGCAATTTCGATTACCACTGGCATTCTCTCTGGCGTATGGGGCTGGATCGCTATTTCCCTTGGCCTTTTATCTTGGGCGGGCTTTCTTGGCTGTACAAGCTACTTTGCATCCCCGACAAGTGGCTTGAAAGGGTTGGCAGAAAGCTTACTTACCAATATGACTGGCGTATTCTGGGCGATGGTTATCATCTATGGCTCAACATACGTGGGTTTAGAGATTATCGGTTACGTAATTACTGCTGTTGTTGCGTTCTTCATGTGTATTCAAGCTAAGCAAGCTTGGTTAGCGTACATCCCTGGTACTTTTATTGGTTCATGCGCGACTTTTGCTGCAGACGGCAATTGGCAACTTGTTGTGCCATCGCTGATCTTAGGTGGCGTATTTGGTTACTTAATGAAAGCAACAGGACTTTGGTTACATGCGAAATCAGCCGCTACTTCTTCGCTCGCTGAGCAAGTACAGTAGTGAACCCCCGATCTTATTTGTATCCGCTGTGTATTGAGACTTATCCCGTTCAATACAGTTAATCAAAATTACTGATTCTTGATACGAGCACACCAAATTGGTGTGCTTTTTTTTGCATGCTGTTTATTGATGGCTCATGACTAAGTGTTTCCGTTTGCCATCGTGACAACACGTTTAAGTGTCCAACGTAACAACACCGGGATGCACTCCATGCCTTTCTCCTCGCAATGAGCCACAATGGCTAAGGCTAAATCGGGCTTAGCGTGTTTTTTCAAGACGCGATTAACGACTTTTTTAGCGGGAATAGGGTGCTCATGAGGAACTTTGATGATGTCCTTAAAGAAAATTTCAAACCCATTGTTATATAGAAAGTGTTCGATATCGCGATCTGGTAGTTCGGTAAGGCGATGGCGCTCTTGGTCATGCTCTAGATGGGCTCGGACGGTATTAGCATATTTCTTACCGGCAGGATCGCCATCGGTGACAACATGCCAGTCGATTCCGAATCCCTGAGCGACTTTTATCAGTGACTTCAAACCAGATTGTGCAAATTCGACAATTTGAACGCCTTCTGCCGCTAAGTCATAACCACACTGTCGAGCGAGTTCATTGAATAGCCATACCTCTGTTTCACCTTCAACTAACAACCAGCAACGTGCAAATAGTGCTCCGGCCCTATGAAAACGAATATGAAAGCCAATCCTGCGTAGCTGATCGACACTGAATCGGTTCGTGTTAAGCGATCGAGCCACAGTTCGATCTGACAAACGAACCAAGCGACGGATAGATGCCAGAGGGACGGAACCGAGTAAACGAGCACTGTTCGTGGTTAGGATTTTTTGCATGGGTAGTAGTTGTAACAAGCCCCATGCCCTTGACAGGTGAGTGGGATGTAATCGACCTTCTGGATCTTCAATCGTCAGTATGGGTCTCGCACAACGTCTAAGGTCATTAGGCCCTTTTGCTTGAAGATAAGCGTTGAGCAACCCCATCAATAATAAACGTGTTTGCTTGTTATTCGTCTCTCTCAAAAACTGCGATAGCCCTTTTTCAGCGGAAGGACTCGCGTAGAAAAGGCCATCACGCGGTTTTCTAGGGTTACCTTTCTTCACACTGCGGAACGCAAAGTAGTGTTCCACTAATGTTTGCATTGAGTCTAAACTACTGCGAACTTCACCTTTATTTACGTGCCCTGGCATAGCAAACAGACGTCGACAAGTGTTATCAATCCGTTTTTCTATACGTGCGTTTTTACTATCCCCATTGACATGATTTTGTTGTGGGAAGCGGCGAGAGTCGCGAAGTCGAATGACTGGGTGTAAGGTCATTAACTCGACGGCTAACTTATCTGAATGATGCAGTTGTTTTGGTTCGCCATCACAATTTAAAAATGCGTATTTGGTCGTGATATTGTGCCCGTCGCGAGTTGCACTTAAACGGTAATAGATGACATGCTCGTTATCTTCATTAATGCACCAGGTTGGTTTTATTCGTCGATAACGTCCTGCATTTGCCTCGTGCTTATCTTGTGCTTTGAAACAGAGGATGATTTGAAGGTGTTGAGTTTGTGGGTGCGAAATCGCATAGTCGACATGAAAGTCGGTCATTTCAAATTGATAGAGCGAACCATCAGCGGGTAAGGCGAGAGACAAGGCGTCGAGTAGGGATGATTTCCCCCACGTATTCTCACCGATTAAAGTGGTCAGTTCGTCAAAAGAGAGTGAAAGGCGTTTAATGCCTCTAAACCCAGAGATTTCGATGCGTTCTAGTCTCATCTCACTCCTCCTTGCAATTATTTGAATTATCGAGAGTTCTTTTGCTTCCCCTAAAGCATATATTAAATTGATTTAGGCAAGTTAAGCTCAGTTCACAAATTTAAGAGCATTCACCCTATGAATACAGACCGTTTAGGCGTAGAGTCACTTTCAAACTTGTACGTCTAACGTGTGTTGATCACGTAAAAATGAAATAACTAATTCTCTGTTTCATAAAATTCATGATTCTGTCATGATTCAGTTCTAATAATTAAAAGGAATGAAAAGAGAGAAGATGACGATGAATAAAAATCATAAGCCAGTCAGAATCAAACTGGCACACATCAATGACACTCATTCCTACTTTGAGCCAACGTCATTACAGCTGAAACTCAATATCGATAACGAACGAACACTAGAACCTTACGTGAGCGCTGGTGGATTTTCACGTATTGCAACGCGCGTAGAGCAGTTACGCGACGACGCACAACGTCAAGGTCAGGGCATGTTGTTTCTTCACGCCGGCGACTGTTTCCAAGGTACGTTGTATTTTTCGTTATTCAAAGGCAAAGCAAACGCCGACTTATTAAACGCGCTAAACATCGATGCGATGGCTTTAGGCAATCATGAACTTGATATGGGTAATGAACCCGTTGCTCTGTTTTGTCAGCGTACCAACTTCCCTTTGCTTGCCGGTAACTGGGATTTATCGAATGAGTTGCCAACGAAAGATCACCGCATGGGCGATTGCGATAACGTATTGAGCTTCGATACTGGCACCCAAAGTGCGCAATATCTGGTGAAAGAGTTTCACGGAGAGAAAGTTGCCATCTTTGGTCTTTCTATCGACAAGATGAGCGACATTGCCAACCCCGATGCGGATACGCCATTCATCTCTGCCATTGAAACGGCTAGACATACTGTTGAACAAATTCATCAGGTGGGCATTAAAAACATCATCCTTTTAAGTCACTTAGGTTATGAAGGGGATTTAGAGCTTGCAGCACAAGTGGATGGCATTGGTATTATTGTGGGAGGCCATAGTCATAGGTTACAAGATAACTTTTCAGCTATTGGTTTAAGTGAAGATGATCCTTACGGCATCCAAGTAAACGATACTTATGTTGTACAAGCTGGTTATCACGCATTAACCATGGGTCACTGTGTGCTTGAGTTTGATGAAAACGGCAAAGCAACCATGTTAAGTGGTCAAAATGAGCTATTGCTGGGACGTCGCATTTTCTGGGACTCAACGTTAAACGAGCAGTTAGACCAAGGTGTGTTTGAAGAGGCATGTGATTTTATCCACGGTCAACCAAACGTGGTTGTCTGCAAAAAGCATCCAGAGACACAAGCGATCTTAAGTGATAAATACATACCTAGAGTGCGTAAACTTCAATCACAAGTGATTGCCAACGTAGCTGAGAAGAAACGTCATGTTCGGATTCCTGATGAATTTGGCGGAAGTGAACTTGCTCCAGCAGTCGCACATTCTTTTTTGTACGCGCTAAACAAGCGGGGACATAAAGTTCAGTTCGCTATTCATAACGCGGGAGGAGTGCGTACATCTCTCAACCCGGGAAATATTACCGTGGCAGATGTTGCCGGACGATTGTTGCCATTTGCCGTTCCGATCGGTTGTTATGAGGTGCAAGGAAAAGCCGTTCGCTTGGCATTGGAAGGCGCAATCAATAACGCCCTGAATAACGGTGTCGAAGGAACGGGTTCAGGTAGCTACCCTTATACGCATAACTTAAACTTTGAATACCAAGCAGAGGCACCGAAGGGGCAACGCGTTAAAAATCTGGAGGTTTTCGATGGTAGTCGTTGGTGTGAAATGGAAGATGAGTCTTGGTATTGTGGCGCTTCTTCTGCATACACCATGAAGGGTAAAGAGGGCTATGAAGCGTTGCTCAATATGAAGGATGAAGGCTTTGTTAGCAATCTTTCCATGGCAGATTGCTTTATCGAGTTACTGACGGACCAACCGAACTGTTTGAACCAAAGTCACAAACTTTACTCCCAGAGAAACCAATGACATAAATTGGTATCTTTTTTGCTCAAGTGTTATTGCACATGCGAGTAAGAGGAAGAGAGTATGTGGAATAGCGATTGGGCTGATGCAGCGGTTGTTGTTGCGTGGGTTACTGTTTGGTCAACACTGGTTTACTTTGTACCACTAACGGGTTTATAAAGACCAAGCATTCAGAAAATTAGGAGCACGTATGTGCTCCTTTTTTACGTTTGAATCTTTTAGAATTCATGCTGTTGATAAATTGTTCTCAATAAAATACTGTATTTTTATCGATAACGATTTTTTGTTGGAGATCCCTCCGAGCAGGCGTATGATGGCGGCGTTTGGGGAGTAGTTAGCGCAAGTTTATTTATCGTCATCTCGTTAAGCATCAGCTTATCCGGTAAATAAAGGTGTCACCTGATTCGTCACGTGATCACTTCAACGAGACCAACGCATTCATTGATTAGCAGACACATGGGTAATGTGACTGCTGGTTTGTATTGTTTGCGGAAGGTCAGCCCGAATAATGTCCTTCCGCATGGGAGGAAGCATGTCTCTTATCGAAAATACCACCCAATTAACCCAGTCTGTTCCACTGCAAGAATCACTGACAATGTACGGTGTGTTCGGTCTATTTACCTTGGTTTTAGTCGCACTTGATATCTATCAGACTCGTGGCGGCGTGATTACCATGAAAAAGGCAATTGGCTGGAGTGTCTTTTGGTTCTTACTAGCGTTTGTCTTTGCAGGCTCTATCTATTTCTTCTGGGATTATTACGCGCCACACAGCGTGTATGGTCACGAGAAAGCAACGATATCATTCTTAACAGGTTACTTACTTGAGAAGTCATTAAGCGTTGATAACCTATTTGTATTTGCGATTATCTTTGCGCAATACAAGGTGCCAGAGCATTTGCGTCCACGTGCTCTATTATGGGGCGTGATTGGTGCACTTGTACTACGTGCGATTATGATCGGAGTTGGTGCTCAGTTACTTGCACAATACCATTGGGTACTTTACCTATTCGCAGCGTTCTTAATTTGGACTGGTATTAAACTAGCGCGAGATAAAGGCGAAGAAGAAGAGGTTAACCCGTACCCAGAGCAGTTCATTCGCAAATTTTTACCGGTGACAGATGAGTATCAAGGAAACCACTTGCTGCTGAAACAAGCGGGTAAGTGGGTCGCGACGCCGATGCTGATCGTTGTTGGTGTGATTGCGGTGATGGACGTAATGTTTGCTTTGGATTCGATCCCTGCAATCTTTGCAGTAACGCGTGAACCGTTCTTGGTATTAGCAGCTAACGTATTTGCTCTGCTTGGTTTACGTTCTCTGTACTTTGTACTTCAAGCGATGTTGGACAAGTTTGTGTACCTAAAACCAGCTCTATCTGTAATCATGATGTTCATTGGTACGAAAATGCTCTTGGTGGGCACACAATACGAAATTCCAACGGTTTGGTCACTTACGTTCTTGGTGACGGTAATGACAACTGCAGTTATTGCTTCTATCTATAAGAACAAAACAACCAATACAGTTAGCGTTAAAATTACTAATCAAAATCCATAGTGATTTTGTAAAATCCTAAACATTAGGAATAATTGTTAGTTAAAATAATGTTACCAAATAACTTGGATTTACAGGCGTAAATCCAAGTTATTCAACAATAGATATGCCAATCTGCATAAGCATGCATTTGATTGGGTTTTGTATTTCAATGATTTGTAATGAGTTTGTTTTATAAGAAAAACTAATCTGAATTACCAAATTTTGTCATTTTTTGCTCAGAGAAAAAATGACTAATATACAACCAACGAAACAAATTACTGCTTTTAAAGAGAGGCAATCATGGCACAAGCAATGCAAATGACAAATGTAGCTTTACCAACCTCTATGGATAAGAAGACCTACTCGGTTAACTTCAAAGGATTGATTGCTCACCTATTAGACATTCTTTTCGTAGATAACTCTGCACCGCGCAGTTACTACGCAGAAGACTTGTCTTCTCATATTCAGAAAGACATCGGTATGTACCGTTAATCTGACTGGAAAGCGAATTGAAAATGCCGGCTTCATCGCCGGCATTTTTGTATCTGAAATCTACACTTCCACTAAGGAATAGTGCGGACTAGCTTTGTATTTAAACGGAACTTTTCCAATCTGACAGAGCTTTGATGTGCTCTGGCCCTATGCCGCAGCATCCACCTATAATGGTTGCCCCTTGTTCGTGCCATTCTTGCGCAAAAGTTAAGTATTCCTCTGGTGATAGTTCTCGCATTGATTGTAATGCGCTGTTCGCTTCGTGTTTAGATTTGATAGCGGTGAAGTTGTTCGCGTACACCCCAATTTCAATATCGAGCATGTGTTGGTCTAAAACCGCCTTGGTGTCACTGACGGCTTTTGCCATCACTTCAGGTACCGAGCAGTTAAAGTAAATGGTGATGGGATTTTTTGTGCGCCCACTTTGTGCCAGACATTCAATGGCTTGAATAACGGTTTCCCCAGAGCGTAACAACGCGGTTTCTAATGAGTCATCATTAAGAGAAAAGGCGTACGCAGTAGGTTTGACACTGTTTTCGAAGACTTTTTGTAAGCACTTTAGCTCTTCTAGGCTGCAGATGGTCTCTGCTAACCAAAGGTCAACATAATCTTCTTGAGCTTCATACAAAGTACGGAAAATGACTTCGCCTTGTTTAGGTTCGAAAAGGTCAGGGCGATAGCTACCAAATGCAGGCGGTATGCAGCCCGCTACTCGAACAGGTTTCAGCGACTTGTCTGCACATTCACGCGCAATTTGCGCGGCAAAGCGTGCTAAGTCACTGCCTTTCTGATCGTAAAGAGCTTGTCCAAGGTGGAATGGCACGCAGGCATAACTGTTCGCGATGATGATTTCAGCGCCAGCTTGAATGAAGTTATTGTGCGCTTGGTAAACGAATTCTGGCGATTCAATTAGAGCTTGTGCGCTCCAAAGCGGTTGAGAGAATGGGGCGCCCATGCGTTTTAGTTCACGTCCCATGCCGCCATCAAGGATGGTTAACTTCTTCATACTATAATCCATCTTATTTTTTCCTTCTCGAACATTAATCGAAAATGGATGAGATCGAAAGCAACCAATTTAGGAGATTACGCGGGAAGGAAGAAAGACAGGGGAAAGAAGGAACACAGAAACGAAAACGGGGTTCCGATTGGAACCCCGTCAAACAAAGTAATGTTGAGATTACTTCTTACGGCAGTATTCTGCGATCACGTACATTGACTGACCGCCGTTTGCCTTACCTGAAACAAGTTTAGGGTCGTCACCAAGGCTGATACCACGAATAACAGTACCTTGTTTGATTACTTGGTTAGTACCTTTAACTGGTAGGTCTTTGATTACTGTTACATCGTCACCTTTCTTAAGTTCAGTGCCGTTGCAGTCAACAGTTTTGTCGTCAGCAGACATACCTTTCATAGCCCAGTTCATTTGCTCTTCTTCCATGTACATCATGTCAAGAGCATCTTGAGCCCAGCTTTCTGTGTTTAGGCGAGTAAGTTGGCGCCATGCAGTTACTTGTACTGCTGGAACCTGACTCCACATGCTGTCGTTTAGGCAGCGCCAGTGGTTAATGTCTTTAGGATCTTCGATCTCACCATGGCACTTATCACAAACCATGATAGCGGTATCAACTGTTACGTTACCGTGTGGTGGTACCGCGTAAGCAGTTAGTTGAGATTCAGAAGAACACAGTTCACATTTTGACTCGCAGCGAGCAAGCAGAGTAGCTTCGATAGACATAAGGACTCACCTTAGTAATGTTTTTTGGGTGGCGGTATTATCCACTTTATCCTGAGAAATAAAAGGGTGTTAGAGAATTAAAGGCGAGATTTTACAATATTCCAACCTGAAAGGAGCGAAGATGTAAAATATTGGCTAAACAAATAATATATAGAATATAAATAATGATGCTAATTGTTTGAAGTGATGAATTAATCGTATTGATAAACCACAAAAAAGATAAGATAACGCCTCCCAATTTCTCAGAAGGCGAGAGGTTTAGCGTTCTATTATTTGTACTATCTCATCTTTCGAAATACTCATTTCTTTGCCGTCTACATCCTCATACTCATACATCCCAGTTTCTTCATTTAAATCTGGTTTTCCGTATGAGGTGATCATTTTCCCTTCATTTGTAGACATGAGATATTGGCTACTACCACAAGCCACTAAAAGAACAGCTGTCACTATAACGGCTAAAGCTCGCATAGAAGTTTCCTTGTGTTAAGTTGGTGAACTACGATAACTCTTCAAATATAGCAGAGGCAGTGAAAAGGACTGCTTGTTGAAAGAAATAAAAACGCCCAGCCAAAAGACTGGGCGCTTAATACTCATCGATGACGCTCTATTTTAGTACTGTTGTATTCGTAACAGTGGATAGAGAGTTGTCTTTAATGAAGTCAGCATTTTGAGCCTGCATTTCAAAGTAGTACGGTTGTTCAATCGTCGTTAGCGGCACAGCAAAGGTGCTGTGTTTACCATCGCTACCAAACTGAACGAAGCTCGCACCGCCGACAACGCTTGTATCGGATGCATTGACCACTTTCAGCCCTAGCTTCGCTGCGAGTGGTTGAGTACCAGCAAAAGGAGCGCCAGGGACGCTGTTTGGTACGGTGTCATCACCTTCGACTTGAGCCATGTAGAATGGCGTTGATAAGGTACCATTTGCAGTTAGATCACTGACGTTGCTAAATGGGTCAACGGTGTCTAAAGCTGTCTGTGCTGCATAGATAAATGAGCTAAACCCAGCACTTAAAGCGGCGAGCTGTTCAGGGGAAGCTACCGATTCAAATGTCTCATAACATGCTTTGTCTTCTATATCTGCACAACTTGCGTCTGCATAGCTTCGATAGTCAGCTGATGCAGCATACGCTAAGTTATGTTTGATTTGTGGACCATAGCTTGCTGAACCAAGTAGCAAATTGCCAATTTGTCCGCCTGAATTAAATAGTGACGCGGAGCTAAATTTATACAGAGCATCAGCTTGGTCTGAGCCCAGCGTATTGTTTGCAGCAGCGACGGTAGACGCACCAACAATGCCACCAAGTGAGTGACCTAGCATCTTCACTTGCGAGCCCGTTAGAGGGTTAAAACCTTGAAGAGGGCCGCCAACGAATAACCCACCTTGTGCAGATACAACTAAGCTAGCTCGAAGGCCAAGTACGTCAAGAATACTTTGACGAAGGTTGTCACGTGCTACCGCGAGGTTAGACAGGTTTAGGTAAGCCAGTACATCCGCATTTGCTGAACGTTGGTCATCTAGGCTACGAGTACCGTGGATTGGCAGGTCAATGGCGATAACGGCGACACCTTCTTTGACCATGTTGAACGCAAAGCCATACGCGTTCTCTTTTGCTGAAGTAATACCGTGCTGATAGATAACAACGTCTTTTGCCACAGAATCCGCAGGAGTGAATAGTAACACTTCAACATCTTCAACTGACTTAACCTGTGGTACTGGTGAATAACGCGTAATAAGGCGCTCTTCATCCAACTGCTGACCGTTAGAAAGGTGTAGCTCGGTACCAACAAGCTTGAGCTGTTCATTCACATCAGTAGCAAGTTTAGTCGGGTCAATACCAAGTTCTAACAGCGATGCAAGAATGGCCGGGTCTTCAATAGAACCACTTACTTTAGCCAAGCTTGGCATTGCCGATTCCATCGGCTGCATGTTCCAGTTTGTACCTTGCTCTAGATAGTGAGGCAGGCGAACCACGCCTTGAGTAACATTGACGTTAGCACCAGACATCGCATACAACCCTTTAATCGCCTGTTTTAATTCAGGAGAAGAAGAGAAGTATTTATCGAAATCCTCGTCGTTATCAAATGCAGTAATAAAATCTTGAGTTTGCCCCAGAGATAGTGTGTAAGCGGTCGATAGTTCAATCCCCGTTTCCGCTGGGTCGTTTTTATACAGGGCGTTAAGTGTGTTTGCACCGGTAGCGAAGCCTGTTGCAGTTACACCTTTTACTGCTGCAAGCGTATCCCCAACAGATTGAGTGCTAAACCATGAAGAGTAAACAATATCGGTAGGGTTAATGTTCGCTAAGCCAGCTTGAGTGGCTATGCCAAAGATACCCTCAATGCCAGTTGTTGCCGCTTGTACGAGTGCAAGATCACCCGTTTCGTACTTAACTTCTTTAGACTTGGCGACCGCGTAGCTAGAAGAGGTGCCGATAGGATCTCCGTTTACATCATTGACTTCTTGTGTCACCGCGAATACATACTCGCTTGATTCGTCAAGAGCATCTGCAAACTGAATGTATAGAGAGTTACCATTTGCTTGAACGACAAAGTCTTGGTTGATAGTCAAGACTTCAGAGATAGGGTTTGAAGCACCGTCCCAGTCAGTCAGGCGTTGATTAATTTTAATCACGCTAACACCAGATGCTAGCATACCTGTAGCAAAACCTTCGCCCTTGAAGTTTAGTACGACAGGCATAGTGGTTGACCAACCATCCATCGTATTCATTGCAGCGCGAGGATTTGTTAGCTGATCATCGCCATCGGTAGGGATCGCAAGTGTACCGTCGCTCGAGTCCATTAGTAGGAATGACGGGGCAGGGACATCTGCGTTTGCTCCTTGAAGGGTAAAGCTAATTTCGGTGTTTCTATCCAACAGCGCTTGCACTGCAGGTTCAAATGTGACGGTTTCAGACGTGCCTGAACTTGATGTGTTATCACCACAACCAGCAAGAAGGATTGCAGAACAAAGCAGTGATAGTTTAAATGTGTGTTTCATTGGTTTACTCCGTTATCCCATTACTTGAAGGTGTAGTTCATCTGTACTGCACTGATGTATGCACTACCTTCTGAGTCGAACGTGATTTCTTGATCTGCAGCATTGGTTTCTTTGAAAGAACCAGACTTACTTTTCACGTAGGCAAAGCCTGCATCAAATGTCAGATTTTCTTTCATTGCGTAAGTCACACCAGCGCTGTACCAAAAACGATCGCTATCAGGGATACTCAGTGTTGCTTTACCTGCTTGCTCGTCAAATGCGATACCTGCGCGCAATGTCCATTCAGAGTTCAATGTGTATGTGCCACCAAATGAGTAACGGTTGTTGTCTTCGTACTTCTCTGGTTTGTAGAAGCATTGACCAGCAACACCATCGTTACATTGCGGACTTGTTGCTTTTAGCTCCTCGAAGGTGCTCCAGTCAGTCTGTTGCCATCCGTAATGGATAGCCCACTGTTCAGTAAGTTGGTGGAATGCAGATAGCTCGATGATAGAGGGAAGAGAGATTTGTAAACGACCATCTACTTTTGCGGCTGAAGCGATACCTGAATCGTAACTACTAAATTCACCTTCATCGAAGTCTAGGTCTACCTTGGACCGGTAGCCGAAACCAAAACGGTTGTTTTCATCCAGCTCGTAGAGACCACCGATATTCCAGCCCCAAGCAATGGTATCACCTTCCATTCCGATGAGGTTGTCAGACTTTTTGCTACCAGGGCCAAAAAGAGGAGCTAGCGAACCTTTGTGGCGAGTGAGCTCAGCATGGGCGTAGACAAGGTTAATACCACCACCAATACTGAATTGTTCATTAATTCGGTAAGCGATATTTGGGTTAATATTTACTGATAGCAGAGATGTGTCACCGGCCATATCGCCTGCAGAGATATCATTCGGATAATCTGTTGCAACACCATAAGTCGTAAACATGCCAATACCCCACGCCCATTGCTCATTGATTGGGCTGATGTAGTAAGCAGCTGGAACAATTTGTAGTGGAGCTACGTCGTCAGCGTGTTCCTTGTGGTAGGTGTCATAAACATTTACTTCAGGGTCAACGATAGATAGTGCACCTGAAAACTGAGCCTCTTTAAAAAGTGTCATCGCAGCCGGGTTACGCGCTAAAACGCTTGCGTTATCCGCAACCGCGCCTTCACCTGAAAATGCTCTACCAAGACCAGATGCCGAGTGTTCAGCAACCTGAAAGCCCGCAGATTGGGCATTACACGCAAACAATATTGAAATTGTAAGCAGAGAGCAGTGCTTCTTGTTCATCCTTGACCCTCCTAGGGTGTCATTATGTTAGACCGAAGTCTTTGTATTTGTTGTATGCCTTTTACACCAGTTGCTGTCGGTTAGAATTACAACTGCAATGTAAATATAATGTTAATTGTATGTTTATTAACTTGTCAAAGATCAGACGTATATTGCGTTTTAAATTTGATGCATAGGTCAAACCGCAATTAATAAGGCCATGTATTATGGTGATATTTTTATAAAGAATGGTATGACCAGAGTTGTTTTGCGAATCTTATGATTAAAAGCTAATCAAATACGTGTTGTTAACATGCTTTTCGTTCGATGCCATTGCAGGCATAATTCGCACTTTGTGTTTATCGCATTGGAAATCGCGTTGGAATTACTACACATTGAATTTTTAGGAAAGTCGCTCAGGCTTGAAGGCTCTATGGCTGGTTGGCAACAACTGTTTTGGGATAACACCTTGGTGTCGCAGATTGCTGCGAGCGATGATGACTCAGGCAAGACACAGCATGAGTTCAAGCTCACTGCTGGAGAGGACGTTTTACATTGCCAATTGAGCTGTGAACTAAACTGGCAACCATTTGATTTTAAGTATCAAGCGACAGTAAATGACTCACTGGTTGTCGAAGGGACTCGTGACGAAAAAGACATCGAACGCCAAGTACCGGTCGAACCGCCACCGGCAGAAAAGCGTTTTAGTCTCATTGGTATTGTGTCGCTCGGCATGAAAGCGTTGAAAAGCGCGAAAGTCATTAAGGTGGCGTTAGCCTCTGCAAGCCTTGCGGCATACTCATGGCTGTTTTCGATTGAGTTCGCTCTCGCATTGGTGGCGTGTTTAGTTTTTCACGAATATGGTCATATCCGAGCAATGAAGTACTTTGGTATGAAGACCAAAGGCATTTATCTCATCCCATTTTTAGGTGGCTTAGCGCTAAGCGACGAAAAGATAAACACACGTTGGCAAGATGTGGTTATCTCCATCATGGGCCCGTTCTTTGGGTTAGTCCTCAGCATTCTATTCACCGTCTTGTATTGGATGACAGGGGAGATGATCTTTGCGGGCCTTGCTGTGTTTAACGCCTTGTTAAACCTCTTCAACTTGCTGCCGATCTTGCCGTTAGATGGCGGACATGTTCTTAAAAGTATCACCTTTTCAATGAATACATGGATTGGTTTGGCAGGGAGTATTGTCACGGCTTTGCTCGGCATCTACATCAGTTACACTTTCGGCTTAACGTTGCTTGGTTTCTTGCTATTGATGGGGATGTTAGAGGTGGTAATGGAATGGCGAACTCGACACCACAGTCATTTACTGCCATTAACCCGATATGGTCAACTGTTCTCGTTTGCTTGGTACTTGGTTTCTGTCGGTGGTTTTGTCGCCATTATTTGGTATTTTGCAGGGCTTGGGGATAGCTTACTCAGTTTGCCACTGCAAATTCTTGGGACCTAGTCATAAAGCGTTCGTCAAAAAAAGCTCCGTGAATGGAGCTTTTTTATTAGAGTTCGGGGTGCAGTGCGTCAAACTAACTGCACTTAGGTGCCTTTACGTTATAAGCTGGCAATGTGTTGATCGTAGCCTGTAGGTCTTTGATACGAGTACTATGCGAAGGGTGAGTTGAGAAGAACTCAGGAGGCTGCTCACCGCCAGCTTTACTCATATTTTTCCAAAGGTCGATACTTTGATTTGGATCGAACCCAGCTTTGGCCATGTAACCCAAGCCAACAATATCAGCTTCAGATTCCTGTGTGCGACCGTACGGTAGCATGACACCATATTGTACACCAAGGCCTAACGCGGCCATGGTTGCTTGCTGGTATTGCTTGTACTCAGAAGCGCCAATAGCGACATTTGCTAGAGAAAGCCCAGCATTGGCGAGTTGGCTCTGAGAAAGACGCTCATTACTGTGGTCTGCTAAGACGTGTGCGACTTCGTGACCAATAACAGTGGCGAGTTGATCTTGATTTTTTGCAACTTTCAATAAGCCTGTATAGACGCCTATTTTCCCGCCAGGTAGCGCGAATGCATTAACTTGGTCACTATCGAATACAACGACTTCCCAATCTTTGAATCCCGCTTGAGGTGGGATAGTGTCTGTGATGCGTTTTGCGACACATTGTACGTAAGCGTTGGTCTTTTTGTCTTTGCTGATCGGGATCTCTTTCTTCATCTGATCAAAAGAGTTGGCACCTAAGGACGACATCTCCTGATCAGAGAACATGAGTATTTGATTTCGACCGGTCGGCGAAGCACTACAGGCAGTGAGACCGACGAGCGAAAAAAGAACAGACGCTTTGATCCATGTCTTCATAATGGGCTCCATATACAAATATTTTTTGTTTTGAAGCAATAGTATAACGCTTAGTGAAGAAACGTTAAGTCATTATGTGGATTACATTTAGAGTTGTGTTTCGTCTTGAAGTCAGGATGCGTTCAGGACTATGCTAGACGCACTTTTAAAAGAAACATCAACCGGTGCAAGACTGGGTAAAACAAGAGCAAACAAATGAGTATTTGGAAAAAGCCGATCGATCTGGACATTCTTAACGCAACGTCAAAAAATACTATGATGGAGCACCTACAAATCATCTATACCGATTTTACGGATGACTCGCTTACTGCGACTATGCCTGTTTGTAGTTTTACTCATCAGCCTCTTGGCATGCTTCACGGTGGTGCGTCTGTAGTATTGGCTGAAACGTTAGGTTCGCTTGCCGCAAACTTTAGCGTAGGTGAGGGCAGTTACTGTGTTGGTTTAGACATCAATGCAAACCATGTTCGAGCTATGCGGAGTGGACATGTTATTGGTACTGCAAAGCCCGTCCACCTTGGTGTTTCAACTCAGGTATGGCAAATTGAAATCACCGATGAACGTGGTCGATTAGTCTGCACCAGTAGATTAACAATTGCTGTTAAACACCAGAAAGAAAAGTCAGTGTAAGAGAGAAGACAGCGAAGATGGTTATAGAATTTTCTCTTGGAAAAATTATAGCAACGCAGCGAGAAATCGTCATTAAACTGAGCGGTAATGGAATGGTTACAATGCAAGCTCAAACCGATGCTATTCAATTACTTGGTCGCGGTGCAAACGTTGTATTGGCAAATGGAGCGGAAAGTAAATGGTCGATCAAACTCGACGCTGAAGATCAATTACGCCAACTGGCGCAAGAAATTGGCATCGACATTCAATAATTTGCACGTCTGAGTTTGCACTTTTTGCAAAAAATGAGGAAACTTAGTTTATCGTTATGAAAACTAAAATTTCCTCTTTATGAGTAGCCCTCGTTTACGTGTTCAGTTCGAAACACTGTTTGAAAAATTCTCTGGTAATGACACGGAAGTTCAACTCGAAGACATTACCGACGCGCTTTTCTGTACTCGCCGAAATGCTCGAATCGTCCTCAATAAATTAGAGGAAGAAGGGTGGATTGAGTGGCATCCTGCCGCTGGTCGAGGCAAGCTCTCTACACTCATTTTTAAACGTAATCGCAGTGATGTTAGCGAGAACCTTGCACGCCGTTACTTAGATGAAGGCAAGATTGGTCAAGCGTTGGAAGCGTTAGATAATGACGCTGCCAAGCTTACCCAAGTTATTCAAGGTTACCTTGGCCTCCAACATCGTCAAGGCGAGCAAGTGGTACGTTTGCCGTATTACCGACCACTCTCTATGTTAAATCCGCAAAAGCCGATGCGTCGGTCTGAGCAGCATATTGCCCGCCAGGTATTCAGTGGTTTAACCAAGCTCGATGACAACGAACAACTTCAACCTGACTTAGCGCATTATTGGGAGGCGCTGTCTGATACTCACTGGCGTTTTTATCTCCGCCGTGGTGTACGTTTTCATAATGGTGAATTGCTCTCCACTGACTGCGTCATTGAAAGCATCAGTGCATTAAGTGAACTGAACCTTTTCTCTCATATCGAAAAAGTGGTTTCACCTGAGCCTTGGACGGTGGATATCCATCTGGTTCGCCCAGATAAGTACTTACCGCTCGCGCTGAGCGAATCACAGGCGAAAGTGCTGTTATCCAAAACCCTTCGTTCAGAGGAGTTTGATAGAAAACCCGTGGGCACCGGGCCATTTCAAGTGAAAGTGAACGATGACAAGCGTTTAATCCTAACGGCGTTCGATGGCTATTTTGGACTACGTCCGTTACTTGACCAAGTGGAGGTGTGGGTCATCGATGAAGCGTATTCGTCGATGGTGTACCCAAGCTTAACCAAGCCGCAAATGGATAAACAAGCTTCTACCGACGAAGTTGAGCTCGATCCTGGGTGTACTTTCTTACTACTAAATAAAAATACAGGTATCGCTAAAGATCCGCGATGGGCTGAATTTCTAAGCCAAACGTTAAACAGTTACCAAGTATACGCTCATGTGCCTCAAGACAAAGTCATCGAGCTGGGGGTGCTTCAAGCCTTTGGTCTGAAACCAGGATGGATTGATCTCAGACCAAGTTCAATGGGTGAGGTACCTCAAAAAGACAAGGCCATTTGCGTGGCCTACCAAAAGAAACATCCGATGTTCCCTGTTATTGCAAAAGCAATCAAAACCTTACTTAAACCCTATGGGGTTGACGTTGAGTTCATCCGATATGATACGCAGCCACCGTCACCAGAGGCAGTGGATGTTTGGATTAAAGCTATGGGTATAGCGACTAACCGTAACGATGCTTTAGCAGGTTGGTTATTGGATTATAGCGACATCGACAAGTTTAGTGTTGGTTACGATTTCTCCCGCTGGGCGGGGCTGGTGGACCAATGGCGAGCTGGTCAACACAGTGATTTTCCAGCTCGTGAGTTAGGTAGACAGCTTGTGAAAAGTTGCCAAGTTATTCCTATGTTCCACTGTTGGCTAGGAGTAAATAAAGATCACAGTGGTGCGCTACAAAACGCCAAGTGTAATGCCCTTGGATGGTTTGATTTCAGCAACGTATGGGTAAAACCAAAAATAGAGAAAGATGGCGAAACCAAATAAAAAGCAACCAACTAAGACGGTTGAGATATATTGCGCGAAATGTAAAACACAGTTGTTTAAATATCGTAAAGGTGGCAAAGGCGCGCTGGTGAAATGCTTCAAAGAACGCATTGTTGAAGACTTCACTAATACGCCTTGCAGTTGCCCAGGTTGTGAACAAGAGTTTGCAAGAGATACGTTAGTACGAGGAACACCTGCCTACAAAATGATTGGTGGCAAGGTAACGATGAAATAAGAGTCAGTTATGAGCGAACAACATGAATACTGTATGGTACTGAGCACTGCTGGTTCAGAACAGAATCGAGACGAAATCATTAAAGGTTTGTTAGGAGGCCAGCTTGCTGCGTGCATTCAAACCATGGCGATTGAAAGTCACTACGTTTGGAAAGGTGAGGTGTGCAGCGACAACGAATGGTTGTTGATCATCAAGACGCGAAAAGATCTTTACGCGTTAGTTGAGGACAAAATAAAAGACCTGCACGAATATGAAGTGGCTCAAATCGTACAGGTCCCAATAGTAGAAGGCTTTAACCCTTATCTAGAATGGCTTCGCCAATCGACGTTGAGTTGTCAGTAAAAACAGTGACACTATTGCACCCATGGTGTCACACAGCATGTCTTTCTGGGCATCCCAAATATCACCTTGTGATCCTAGGAAGGCAATACCCTCATCACCACCAGCGATTGCTGCATACCACCACTCAATGATTTCGTAGCCAGCTGCGAGTGACATAATCGCAAACAACGCAAACCAAGATGCAAAGCTAGCGCTGATCTTTTTCTTATTAATCAGATACTCAGCAATAGGGTAGGCATACAAGCCGATAGAGAAGTGCGCAACACGGTCAAAGTTATTACGTTCAGAGCCAATTAAGTTATTAAACCAATCGAAAGGGACTTCCGCGAAGGTATATTTGGCACCAATCGTGTGAAGGCAAAGCCAAATAAACATCAGCACATAAGCGGTGTTACTAAACTGGTAACGGATAGAAAGAGCCCAAATAGCGATAAGAATGCCGATGGCTGGGACGATTTCCGCAAACCAAACCGCGCGAGAGCTTGGTTCTAGGGCTGAGAACAAGAAAACGATAGCGTAGAAAATGGTCAAACCCAACAGGGTGGAAGTACTTTTCATACAGAAATTGATCCTTCAATTGAATACTGAGTCTATGATTACACTTAATTGTACAGTGTGCAATTAATAATTTTAACAGAGAGATGATTACTTTTTATGTTGATATATTGGCAAACTGCTCAACAATAAAACGTTTGCGCGTAAACATTTCATTAAAGTTTGATTTACAACATACCCATCCATAGAATTCACCGTTCAGTCTAATAAAAAAAGAAGTTAAGTCATGAAACTGGAAACTGTCGATTATCTTGCTGACGACGCTGCTCAACAGTTCGTCACCTCACTGCGCGAAACGGGCTTTGGTGTACTTAAAAACCACCCAATCCCTCAAGAGCTAGTTGAGTCTATTTACAAAAATTGGTACGAGTTTTTTTGCTCAGAGCAAAAGAACGATTTCCACTTCAATGTTGAAACACAAGACGGATATTTTCCTCCATCAGTTTCTGAAGTCGCTAAAGGTCATTCCGTAAAAGACATCAAAGAGTACTTCCATGTGTACCCTTGGGGTCAGATGCCTGAGCAATTAAAAGAAGAAATCTTAGAGTACTATGAGCGTGCAAATGCATTTGCTCAAGAGCTGCTTGGTTGGGTAGAAGAATACGCACCAAAAGAGGTGCAAGCTAAGTTTTCTATTGCACTTTCTGAAATGATCAACAACAGTGACAAGACGCTTCTACGTGTGTTGCATTACCCACCAATGACAGGTGAAGAAGAGCCAGGCGCTATCCGCGCAGCAGCTCATGAAGATATTAACTTATTGACGGTTTTGCCTGCTGCAAATGAGCCGGGCTTACAGGTGATGAGTAAAGAAGGTGAGTGGTTAGACGTGCCATGTGACTTTGGTAATCTGATCATTAACATCGGTGACATGCTGCAAGAGGCGTCGGGTGGTTACTTCCCATCAACGACGCATCGCGTGATCAACCCAACTGGCGGCCGCCAAGAGAATTCTCGTATTTCTCTGCCGTTATTCCTCCACCCTAAACCAGATACAGTTCTTTCTGAGCGTTACACTGCGCACAGTTACCTGATGGAACGTTTGCGAGAGCTAGGCGTTATTTAAGCTAACGAGATCTTGCTTCAAAAGGCTGACAGTATATTACTGTCAGCCTTTTTGTATTTATGGTACAAATTGACTAGCTTTAATAACAGGTACTTAAAACGGTTAGGGGATTCATGGACGAGCAATGTAACGTTTGCCAAAACAGCCAGCAATACATGGAAAACCCATTGTTATGGCCCATTCTAGAAATCCTCAAAAAGCAACCTTCGGACTGGAAGGTGCACACACTCGCGCAGGAGCTCAGTGAGCACGGTTACATTCCTCAATTGGATTCATCTCCAGATAAAGACTTGTTTAAACGTAACTTCTTACTGATGAACGCGCTTTTTCAGCTACAAGAAACATTATACCCCGACGGCTGGCTGCAAGTTGAAGCAATGAATATTGTCCTGATGTCGGCCATTGAAGCCTCTCGTCACAGTATCGATACCAACGATCCTCTCAGAGAGTATTACCTTGATTGGAAAAATTACGAAGCTAATGAAGGTGAGGTACGCAGGCTGCTTAATGAATTCTGGAGTCGATACCAACGTTATATAGGTGGAAACTCATCTTCTGATTTAGACCGCGCCAAGGCGCTGAGTTTATTTGAGTTAAGTGCAGATGCTACTAAAGTAGAAATACGAAAGCAGTGGCGCAAACTCGCACTACGTTGGCATCCAGACAGAGATAATGGGGATTCAGAGCGCTTTCGGGTTTTATGCGATGCATGGAATGTTTTACGTAATGGATGATAGGTTTTTCGTTACGACGTAACAAGTTGAGCTTATTTGTGATACTCCCCAATCTACTTCAAACAAAAAAGGCAGCGTTCTATCGCTGCCTTTTACTATTCGGGTTGCTCAGTATTAACGAGAAGGTTTGAACTGAGACTTACGCATGCGGTTTAGCGCAGCCATCACATCAAGAGTACGTGGCTTCGCTAGATCACCTTGTTTTGGTAGCGTAGCGTACCACTCACCAGACAGCATCTCTTCGATTTCTTTTGCTGGGTGGTTACACCAACCTGGTAGCTGTGCGATTTGGAACCATAGCCAACCAATAGTATTTACTTCATCAGCCGACTCAAGTTGCTCGAGAGCACTTAGGTCAGTGAACTCTTTACCGAAACGAAGAGAGTCTTTACCTTTTGCACTTACTCGGAACTTACCGTCGGTCAAAATGTTCATTAGTGCTAAGCGGTTTAACGCACGAGGACGGAACATTTGTAAGCTTTCTTCAGATTCGTTATGACGTTGAGTAGGGTGCTGTGCAATGACTTGTTTTGCTTTTTCTGTCACATCTACGGCTTGGTAATCGTGCATTTGGATTACTGTGTCAGCTACGTCTAGATAATCACCAGAACCGCCCATAACGATGATAGTTGAAATTTCGAGCTCATCGCGCAGCTGGCCAATTCGGTCAACAAGCGGGGTAATAGGTTCATCGCCTTTAGCGACCAACGCCTGCATACGTTCATCACGAATCATAAAGTTGGTTGCTGAGGTATCTTCATCGATAAGCAGTGAACTTGCGCCTGCTTCAATAGACTCTTGCAGCCAAGCAGCTTGAGAGGTTGAACCTGAAGCGTCTTGTGTAGAAAAATCTGCCGTATCTTTACCCATTGGTAAATGGTTGATGTAGTTCGACAGGTTCAAATGATGAACACAGCGACCATCTTCAGCGCGAATCTTCATCGCATTAGCGTCAGTAACGATGTACTCACGGCCATCGCCAGGAATGTGATCGTAGATAGAGCGCTCAATCGCATTCAATAGCGTTGATTTACCATGGAAGCCACCACCGACAATCAGTGTAATACCTTTAGGAATGCCCAAACCAGTCACATAGCCTTTATTTGGCGCATGCAGTGTTACTTGCAGTGACTCTGGAGCTTTGAATTCCACTGCGTCTTTCATTGGTAAATCACAGTTACCTGCAATACGAGGAAGTACACTACCATTAGCGACGAAAGCAATAAGGTTATTTACTTCCAATTGCTCGCGCAAAGCGGCTTGGTCTTCTACAACTTTACAGTGTTCAATCAAAGCTTCTTTGTTAAGTTCACGTTCAAGTGTTGCACGACGAACGAATTTCGGTAAGTAGAAGGTTAGAATGTTATTGGCTTTCTTACCTAAAACAGAACGACCTTCAGCAGGTAGGTTTACGCGAAAACGAAGTTCGATGCCTTCCTCAGTAAAGAGCACAGCTGTATTATCTAGAACCGTTTGACCGTTAAGTGCAATAGAGACTGCATTTTCTTGTTTTGCAAACTCATCAAAGCTGCGAGCAATGAAATCGCGTGCTGCACGTTGGAATGCCGGAGATTCATCTTTTAGCCATTCAAGACCGGTTAAAGACCAAGCGCGAGTAGCACGTAGGCGAGAAGCAGAAGCATATGGGTCACCTTGTACATAGTCGATGTACAAATCGAAATCACTAAAGTCGTACTGACCTTTGATTTGTTGGTATGCGCGGTAGTTCTGCTTTTCGATTTTCTTAAGCGTGGCAGTCAACTGATCCATGAAGATAATGGCCTTTTTATTGGAAGCGGGCGGGGATTATAGAAACCACCGCTATCAGAGTAAAGAAAATGCTTAGGAAGAATAGTGGTATTGACCACCTAATAGGTTTTGATTAAACAAACTTTGCTCAAATTCATTGCAAGGCATGGGTTTACCATATAAAAAGCCTTGCCCGATATCGCAACCTTCTCCAATTAAAAATTGCTCTTGCTGATGGGATTCGATCCCTTCGATGACCACTTGAAGTTCGAGCTTTTTAGCAATGTGAATGATCGAACAAATAATGGCTCTGTCATCGTCAGATTTTTCCATTTGTTGCACAAAACTCTTATCGATTTTTATCGCGTCGAAAGGGTATTTCTTCAAATAACTGAACGATGCGTAACCAGTACCAAAATCATCAAGTGACAATGTCACGCCTAGTTTATGAAGCTTATTCAGTGTGTTGCGTGCGACAACTTCGTCGGCAATGAGCGCGCTTTCCGTGACTTCCAACTCGAGGAAGTGCGCAGGCAAATGGAAGGTTTCCAGCAAGTGCTCAATCTGCTCGGCAAAATTAACATTCTGTAGCTGAATTGGAGAGACGTTCACGGCTATCTTAAAGTTGTCTACCAGTTCAGACCATTGCTTCGCCTTGTCGATAGCGGTGCGAAGAACAAACGCACCCACTTCAAATATCAATCCATTTTGTTCTGCCATATGGATTAAAGCTTCATTTGAAACATCTCCGAGCACTGGGTGTCGCCAACGTAACAAAGCTTCTGCACCAATCCACTTGTGCGTATGGGGCAGCACTTTAGGTTGGAAGTACAACATTAGGTCGTCATTACGCACGGCTTGAAGTAAATAGCTTTCTAATTGGTTATGGTTATTGAGGGCCTGGGTGTGACTCTCACAGAAGTAACTGAATGACTCACCGGATTCTTTACATAACAGCATTGCGTAACAGGCATTCTGTAGCAACTGTTTTGCGTAACTACTTTTACTTGCCTGAACAACGCCAATATAAGAATGTAGGTGGACTTCGCTCTCATTGATATAGAAGTTACCGACACTAATGTGAGTAATGTCTTCCAATAGGTGCTGAACTTTTGATTCGATGTTCTCACCCGAAACAACAATCACCAAGTCGTTAGAGCTGGGTCTTCCTGTAATGAAATAACTTGACTCACTGTGGCCGAGGCGGAAGCGAAACTCTTTAAGCACTTCGTCAAAGGCTTCGAACCCATACTTTGTCTGAATGCTGCGCGCGTTACTGAAACCGATGTTAAGGACGACTAAAGATTCTGTGTCGTGATTCATTGCACTCAGCGTATCATCTAAGAGCGCTTCAAGGGCCCCACGATTCAAAAAACCAGTCCCTTGATCATGAGTTTGTTGGTAATCCACTTGCTTCTCAGCGGCTTTGCGGCGGTCAATTTCTTTGGTCAATGAGTAACTGAGTTGGGCAAGGTCCGTCGTCCGGTTTTCTACCCGATGTTTAAGTTCATTATTCAATCGCAATAGTTTGTGTTGCTGAAAAACAACAGCGAGTTGCGCTTCAATGGATTCTTTAAACGTGCTTAATAACTCACGATAAGTGTCGGAATATTGATTCTCTTGTGTGTCGAGCATACAGATGGTGCCAAAGGTTTCACCGTTTGGCCAATAGAGTGGTAGGCCACAATAAGAAATCATTCCTAGTTTAATATCTGGGTTATCTTGCCATTGCTCATCAAGCAGCGCGTTAGGTACGTTTAGCTCGCGCTTATTTTCAATGACATGCTCACAATACAACCCGTGCCCAAGCTCTTCTTTATCCCCGACGCGATAGGGGTTCTCCGGTGTTTCGCTGGCAGTGTTCACCTCAATGTGCTCTGGATGGACACGCATTATCAGTGTCGTTGGCACATCGGCGATGCGAGCTAAAAGATTGACTATGTTTTGCCAACTCTTTCGCATTGATTTTGGGATTTCATAATCTAGTGTTTGAAATGTTCCCATAAGGTCATCCTTTCCCTTAAATTCACGTCCTGTGAAAAATACATTTTGTTGTTTTTATTGTTTTAGCTTTTTACCACTTGTTTTATATAAGTATAGGGGGGACGGGTTCTGAAACAAAAAAAAGTCCTGAAAACGTTTCAGGACTTTGAAATACTGCGCACTATCTCAGTAGTGAGACTGAAGAAATTAAGGTTTTAGCGCCTTCAATGTCTTCATAGAAATGCTTTGTGAATAGTCGACATCTTCAAAGTTAAAGCCATTTAGCTTCATAAACTCATCTTTAAAGCCTTCGTAGTCACCAAGATCTTTGAAGTTTTCCGCATTCATTTGCTCTAATAATAGCGACACTTCTCCTTGTACCTGAGGATCGAGTTCAAGATCATCAATACGAATCAAACGCTCACCATCGACGGGTACTTTTTCTTGGTCATACAGTTTAGTCGTAAATAGGCGCTGCATTTGTTCTATACAGCGTTCATGCGTGCCTTTTTCTTTCATCACTCGGTATAGAGCAAGCAGGTAAGGGCTTAGTGCTGGTATAAAAACACTAGCCTTGGTCACCAGAGCTTTACATACGGTTGCGTACGCGCCGCCTCCAAAGTTTGCCATCTTGATATTGAGAGCGTGGCTGGTTTGATGAAGATCGACTTTTGCGCGACCCAGAGTGCCATCAAGGTAGATAGGGTGGGTTACTTCTGGTCCCATGTAAGAGAACGCAATAGTTTTGCAGCCTTCTGCCACCGACTCGGAGTTGATTAGTGCGTCGATCCAGCTTTCCCAATCTTCGCCACCCATAACTTTAATCGTTGCTTCAGCTTCTTCTTCGGTTGCTGGTTCAAGCGTTGATTCAACCCACTGGTCGTTCTCTAGCATGATAGATGCACCAGTGACGGACTCGCCAATTGGCTTAATGACACTGCGCCAGAACTCGTCAGATCCTGCTTTAGGGCGAATACCTGTTGCTAAGCTATAAATCACTAAATCGACTTCACCTTCAAAGTAAGTTTCGATAGCTTCAATTACTTGGCTACGAACAGTATCGGAAAATGCGTCGCCGACGATATTTATGGCGGTACGGCCGTGATGAATGGCTTCTTCTTTGAAGTAAATATTGTTGTACCAACCCGCGCTACCAACTCCTTTATCAGAAGGGCCTCGTTCGAACGAGACTCCGATAGTGTCGGCTTCTGCACCGCCAAAGGTGAGAGCGATGCGGGCTGCTAAACCGAAACCGGAAGAAGCACCGATGATCAAAACACGTTTGGGGCCTTTTTTGATTTGTGGTGCTTGTTGTACGTAATCGATTTGCTCTTTGATAGAAGCTCGGCACCCATACGGATGTGCAGAGCGAGCGACAACACCTTTAATTAACGGTTCTATTTGCATTGTTATTATCTGACCTTGGTGAATAAGATACCGCTCAGAGTAACGTAAAGTTTGGTAAAACTTATTGAGCTAGACCAGTAAAATTAGAGATGTTTAACCAATTCTTGGGCAACGAAGTCCGCGATAAACGGTTGTGCCTCTGGTTTAGGGTGCAAGCCATCGTCCATCATCCATTCGGGTTTTACGATTATCTGCTCTAAGAAGAATGGCATCAAAGTGACTTGTTGGTGCTCAGCTAATTTCGGATAAATGTCATAGAACATATCGCTGTAGCGTTTACCGTAGTTGGGTGGAACACGGATTTGCATCATGATCACATTCGCACCAGAATCTTTGATCATGGTAATCATTTTCGATAAGTTTGACGTAATAAGTTTAGGTGGAAAACCACGAAGACCGTCGTTAGCACCGAGCTCAATGAGGACTAAATCGGGAGAATGTTGTTCAAGGAGGGATGGTAAACGAGCAAGGCCATTACCTGTAGTGTCTCCAGAGATACTGCCGTTTACAACTTTTACATCTTGACCATGTTCTAATAGCGCATCAGGAAGTAAGCTGGGCCAGCTCTCCTCGATTGGCATTTGATAACCAGCACTTAGGCTGTCTCCTAAAACAAGCAATTTTTCGCTTGCCTGAGTAGTCGCGGAAAGACAGAAAAAGAGAACTAAGGAAAGTATACGAATCATGCAAACACCTTTACTTAAAGCACCTATTGTTCAAGCTAATTTGGTTTCTAAACAAGTCTCTACTAATCACGAGCATTTAACAATCCTTAAAAATGTAAATGTTGATATTAGAAAAGGGGAAAAGATCGCCATTGTAGGCACCTCTGGGGCGGGTAAATCGACACTAATGACATTGCTTGCTGGATTGGATACACCAACCTCAGGTGAAATCACATTGCTCGGTCATGAGCTGTCAAAATTAGACGATGAAGCGCGTGCCAAAATTCGTGCAGACTCACTGGGTTTCGTTTTTCAAAGTTTCCTTCTAATCCCAAGTTTAAATGCGTTAAGAAACGTGACCCTACCTTGTCTTTTACGTGGCGAAGCTGAGAATGATGCAAGAGCGAAAGAGCTGCTCACTGCCGTGGGGCTTGAACAGCGCCTAACTCACTTGCCAAGTCAGTTATCCGGTGGCGAGCAACAACGTGTGGCGCTTGCACGTGCTTTCATGACTCAGCCAGAACTCTTATTTGCGGATGAACCGACTGGAAACCTTGACCACCAAACGGCAGAGAAAGTTATTGAGCTCCTCTTTGATTTGAATGAGCAACATGGCACGACCTTAATACTTGTAACGCACGATAGTCATTTAGCCAGCCGTTGTGACCGAGTTTATCGAATGGAAGCAGGAGAATTACAGGAGGAGACAATATGACCGTGATCTCTTCCAGAGAACAAGAGCAAACTCAAGCTAGCAATCATGTGAAACAATCACCAAACAAAAGCCTATTGCGCTGGAGCTTAAGTGAAATACGTCAAGGCAATCTGTGGCCGATCAGTGTTGCTCTGATTTTAGTGATTGCGAGTATTTTTGCGCTTTCTGCATTAGCTGAACGAATGGAGCAAGTGATTGTTAAGCAAGGTAAGGACGCTTTAACGGCAGACGCGGTGTTTGTATCTGCCAATCCAATCCCAGACACGTTACTAGCTGCTACTGATGAGATGCAACGATCTTCCATGACACGATTTGCTACCATGGCTTTTAGTAATTCGGGTATGCAGCTCATTAATGTTCGCGCGGTTGACGAGCAATACCCTTTGATGGGGGATTTAGTGCTCGACAACAACTCGTCAGGTCATATCAAAGAAAACCAACTGTGGTTAGATGAACGCATTATGGCGCAGTTGGATGTAGATAAGGGTGACATTGTCACAATAGGCGATGCCGATTTCACCGTTTCTGGTGCAGTCTTAATGGAACCCGGATTGAGCTTTAACCCTTTTCAACAAATGCCTTCCGCTTACATTCATAACAGTGACGTTGATAAGACAGGGGCTATTCAGGTGGGGAGTCGAGTGCAATATCGCTTATTCCTTAAAGGGGATGATGCGACACTAACACAACTGCAAGACAGTACTGAGCTTTCGCCAAGTGATCGTTGGCGTACGCAAGATACGGCAAGCCGAAGTAATGAAGTTTTTGAGCGCACGACTCAGTATCTTTCATTGACCGTGGCAATTGTCATCATCATGGCGGCGACAACGTTGGTTTTAACTTGCCAAAGCTACGTAAACAGTCGAACCCAAACTATCGCGATGCTGAAGAGTCTGGGTGCTAGTCGTCGTTGGATTGAAAAATGGTTGCTGATTCAAGTTACCATCTTGTTGGTTAGTGCGAGCATCGTAGGTTTGCTGCTTGGTAGCGGCTTGGAATATTTATTGAGAATTCCATTAAAAGATCTGCTGCCTAATCCACTACCAAGTTACGGCGTCACTCCAATTTTAATTTCAGTTGTATCTGCGGTTCTCATCACAGTGCCTGCTTTGGGTATTCCTCTACTTGGGTTGATTAAAACACCAGCCCTTGAAGTGCTTCAACAAAGTTCAGGTAAGCGTTCATGGAAACGTATGTGGTTGGTCCTAGTGCCGGTTGTACCATTACTTGTTCTTTACGCAAACAATACGTTGGTTTGGATTGTGCTTGCAGGCATCGCGGGACTGTTTGTTGTACTTGCTGCGGTGAGTGTTGCATTAACCAAATTATTTGCTCGCTTCTCAACTCGCCCAGCGATGAAACTCGCACTCAGTCGAATTAACCGTACGCCAGTGACGAGTGGTTTGCAGTTTGGTGCCTTATCACTTTCTCTCATGTTGCTTTCAATTATCTGGCTAGTTCGTAGTGACATTCTTGCCGATTGGGCGAGGACACTACCTGCGGATGCTCCTAATGTTTTTGCTTTGAACATTGCCGACTATGAGTTAGATAGCTATTTGGAAACATTAGATAATAACAACGTGACGCGGTCACAGGCTTTCCCGATCATTCGGGGTAGATTATCGGAAATTAATGACGTCAGCGTTAAAGAACTAAAATCAGAAGGTCAGGGCTCTGACGCGGTGAGTCGTGAACTCAATCTTACTTGGGGAGATTCTCTGCCAGAGTACAATGACATTCTTTCTGGAGAGTGGACCAACAAAGGCAGTGTATCGGTAGAAGCAGAAGTTGCCAGTGAGCTTGGCATTGAGTTGGGCGACAAATTACGATTTGTTATCAACAGTCAGAACTTCGATGCGACAGTAGACAGCATTCGTCATGTTGAATGGCGGGATATGAAACCGAACTTTTATTTCATATTCTCTTCAGACGTCATGGCCAGTTTGCCTGGCTCATACCTGATCAGTTATCGAATTAATGAGGATAACGAAGCGCTGTTAACATCGATGTCACGAGCGCACCCGACCGTGTCTGTGCTCGACATTCGTACGATGGGAAATAAAATTCAAGAATTGATCCAACAGATTGTATCAGCGATAACGATCCTAGCATTGTTAGGTGTTGTTTCGGGACTGTTATTGATATTCACGTTACTTCGATTGAGTCTATCTCAGCGTCAACAAGAGATCCGACTATACCGAACATTAGGATCAAGCAAGAAGCGTATCAATACGACACTGTGGGCTGAATATGGCATCATGGCGATAGTGGCGAGCGGGGTTGCCGTATTTGCGGCAGAAGCGTGTGTAGCAGCGGTAATGACCTATGGGTTTGAACTTAATGCACAGATCCACCCTGAATTGTGGATAGCTTTGCCATTTGTGACGTTTGTCGTACTTGCGCTGGTGGTCATGAGTCTGTTGAAAAGATTGTTAACGCCCGTAAACACTTAAATAGCCTCTATTTAACGACTGCGGGAGTACTCCATGACAGTTTTATTTTAGTTATCCACAAAAACAGTGGATAACTTTTGGGATAACTGAAGTCATAGTTATATGGGGTATTTCCGCAGGCTTTATGCCATGGGTGTTAGCGGAAAAATATTATTCACATAGGTGCAAAAACAGGGGTTCTCTACAATCTCGTCAAGCATTTTTTTTGGAATTTTTTTGCTTTCAAAAGTAACTTTTTACGTAAACCCTTAACAAACGCAAACCCATGAACTTTTTGTGATTTTAATCGTTCACAAACCCGAGTAGAATCCACCTTAAGTAAAGATTTGTTCTTATAAAGTTTTCAGTGAAGCAATGAAGTCTGAGTTTTCAAGCCGTAAAGATAAACACATCGCTATTGTTGGTGGAGGAGTAGCAGGCTCTACTGCTGCCATTCATTTTGCCGAACTAGGTTTTAAAGTGTCTGTGATTGAGAAAGGTGTCTCTTTGGTTAATGGCCCTCCGATTTGTCACTTACACGCGGGTGGTAACCTTTACCGAGAAATATCTGAGCAACAGTGCTTAGACCTGCTTACCCAATCTATTGATACGATTCGTCTGTATCCTCACTCATTGAACATCCGTCCAACCATTATTGCCGTTCCACATTCGGATGGTGGTGATCCAGCAGTCTTGTTACCGCGTTTAGACATCATTAAGCAAGCTTATCAAACTCTTGTATCGAAAGATGAGCGTAACCAAGTGCTAGGGAGGCCTGAAGAGTATTATAAGTTGTACTCAAAAGAAGCACTCTTGGAACTTGCAAAGCAGATTCAACCTAAACAACCTCAAAGTATTGATGAATGGTGTATTCCATTTGCTCAGCATGCAGATCTCGATACGCTAAAATATCCAGTCGTTGCCGTTCAAGAATATGGGTGGAGTGTATTCAGACTTGCTGCTGTGGCGAATATGACCCTAGAGCGACTTCCAAATGTTGATGTATTTGCGCAAGCAGAACTTAAGCAAACACATTGGAATGGTTCTGATTGGGAGCTGGCTTACCTTCAAGCTGATGAGCAAAAAACTCTGCGTTGTGATTACTTGGTTAATGCTTGTGGCTTTGAAACGGGGGCAGTAGACGATGCGATTGGTGTAAAGCGCGATCGACTTGTGGAGTTCAAAGCTGCTTACGTTACACGTTGGAATGAATGTTCTCAGCAATGGCCAGAAGTTATTTTTCATGGTCCTCGTGGTACCGATAAAGGTATGGCTCAATTAACGCCTTATGGCGATGGGTATTTTCAGCTACACGGCATGACCAAAGGCATTACATTGTTCGACGATGGTTTAGTCGAGAGTTCGACGGCATCGGCACAGCCTGAACTACCAACTCGTCTGTTGTCGAAAATTCGTAATGGTTGGCGACAAGAGGCTTTGGATGAACGTACCGATAACGCGATAAAGCACATGGCGCAGTTCATTCCGGAATTCCACGAAGCAGTTAAAGGTGGGAAGGCATTATTTGGTGCACAGCAAATCCCTGGGACAGACCCGGTGTTACGAGCGGCTGACGTCACGTTTGAAGATAAAAACTATGCTCGTATAGAAGTCGTGAAGGCATCATCGACATTACTTGCAGCACAAAAAATGGCACACTGTTGGTTCGGCATTGAACCTAATGACAATATAGAGCAACAACATCCCGCGACCGTTAGCTGGAGTGAAGATGAGGTGGAGAGATTCGCTGTCAACCTCACTCAAGAGCGAGGTTATCCAAAAGCATTGGCTGAGCGTTACGGATTGTAACGCTAACTCCCAACCATCAGCTTACTATATGGGCTCAATAGCCAAAAAACTGAGCCCATTGGCACCAAACATCTTGCAACCCTTGTCTATCTCCTTGTACGAAGCTAACGGATTGTCCTGGCTTAGCTTGGGCTAGGCGCGGTAAATCGATTCTTGCAACACAGCCAAACTTTGGATAACCGCCAATTGTCTGGTGATCATTAAGCAAAATAATTGGGTTGCCATCGTTAGGAATTTGAATTGAACCGAGTGCAATGCCTTCTGATAAAATGCCTTCATATGGGGGGGTGATCGTTTGACCTTCTAGCCGATATCCCATGCGATTAGAATTCGGTGAGATTTCAAAATGTCCAGAATAGAACTCGCTTACTGATTCTGGGGAAAAGTCATTATGCTGGTAGCCCTCAATGACTCGAAGCGTGATAGGGAGGTTATAATCCGGTTTGAAGCGAAAAGTCATTTGCCTAGATTTTCGAGTAGGGACGGGATGTGGCTTGAATCCTATGATATCACCAGCTTTTAACGCATCACCATTTCGCGCGATTCCGCCTAAAGACTCCCTTACCACAGTGGAAGTACTTCCTAAGTGTTTCTCGACTTCAAATCCGCCTTTAACTGCTAGATATGACCGTAGGCCGTTACGTGGCATACCGAACTTGAGTGTTTGCCCTTTTCTTAATGAAAAATCAGACCAATTGGAAATTGGCTTCCCATTTATGGAAGCGTTTAAATCACCACCACAAATCGCCAGATGGCAGTCTTCTAGCGCTTTAAAGCTGGCATTACCCAAGGTGATTTCAATGGTCGAGCAATTAACAGGGTTCTCTAAGAGGTGATTTGCCCAACTGTAAGCGTAGTCATCAACAGGACCACCTTGTGTGATACCAAGGTGTGCTAGCCCAAAACGACCAAAATCTTGAATCAAAGAGAGCGAGCCCGGTTTTTCAACGATTAAGCCAGTAAAACTCATAATTTGCCCCCTAAGTTGATGTACTCTTGTTTTGTTATTGAACCAAAGGTGACCTTGTCACCAACTTCGAAAGGAATAAACGGAGGTGTATCAGTGAATAATGAGATAGGCGTTCGGCCAATGATATTCCAGCCTCCCGGACTGTCTGATGGGTACACTGCCGTTTTACTGTCAGCTATAGCAACACTGCCTGCAGGGACACAAGTGCGCGGAGTTTTGTGCCTTGGCATCTGTAATGCTTTTGGTACGTCTGAAAGAAATGCAAAACCCGGAGCAAATCCGATCGCTGATACCGTAAAAACGGATTGGGTATGCAGTTCAATTATCTGCGCCAATGATATGCCAATATCCTTAAAGCGATCTAAATCAAGTGCGGTTTCGTCAGAGTAGTAAACTGGAATTGAAATATAGTTAGGTTGCTTATTGTCCATAGACTGCACATCAAAACGAGCGATGATGTGGTTTAGCTCTTGCAGGATTTGGGACTCATGAATTCTAAAGGGCAGGTAATCGATTAAAATGGTTCGGTGTGAAGGAACGACATTCATGACAATATGGCTAAGCTTATCTGTAATTTGATGTGCTAATTCACCAATGTGTTCAACCGTAATCTCTTCGTGAAAGCGAACTAAAATGCTGCACTCCGAGATGGGAGAGATAGAGAACTGCCCTTGATTCATTAATTTCCTCCGGTGTAGAGACTTTGTCGAATCTTTTGAATCAAAGCGATAGACTCGTCATTATCTCCATGGACGCAGATTGTATCTGCTTCTAATAGAATGTATTGCCCAGACGCGGTTTTGACTCGCCCTGATTCTGCAAGCATTTTGACTTGTTCTAGGATAGCGTGTTCACTGTTTAACACCGCATTAGGTTGCGCTCTTGGTGTTAACATTCCATCATCTTGGTAAAGACGGTCAGCAAACGCTTCAAATAATAAGGGGACGTCAAAGTCATCTGCTATTTCGAGATACTTTTCATTTTCTTGAGAGGCGAGAATCATCAATGGGACTTTAAATAGTGCTGCGGCTTTAACGACAGCAAGAAATACGCTGTCGCTCTGCATCATGTCATTGTATAGCGCACCATGGGGCTTTATATAGCCAATATCGGTGTATTGTGCCTTACACAGTGCCTGAAGTGCCCCAACTTGATAGATGACCATGTTAGTAATTTCTTCATCGGTCATACGCAAACTTCTTCTTCCAAATCCCTGTAAATCCGGGTAGCTAGGATGGGCTCCTATTTCAACATCATGTTGATTGGCAAGTTGAATAGTGTCATGCATGACACAGGGATCGGACGCATGAAATCCACAGGCAATATTTGCCATGTCAATATAGGGCATTGCCTGCTCATCAGCGCCCATTTTCCAAGCACCAAAGCTTTCACCCATATCACAATTTAAAGTCAGGTCTGCTTTATTCAAAGTAATGATTCTTCTAACTGTATGATTATATCCATGTGACTTCGAAGTGAAGCATTCAGTGTGCCTCCAGTGATTCAAGTTCAAGAACAACAACGCAGCGCAATCGCTATTGCCTACCAGTTGTTAATTGCTGAACTGAACCAAGTACCTCGATATCACGTGGGCATATATAAAAGTGCATGAAAATGGTTCCCGCTTCAGTGACGAGAATCATCATTCGTGCGTTTGGTTATAACGAAACGACAATTTTAGCATTAGCTTTATTTGAGATGACGCGAATTCTCAATAAATTAATAACTTAATACTGTATCTTTTTGCCTAATAAGGTTTATTAATTACGGTTCTATACTAACCTTTTCTTCTTAGATGTGAGATTATATGCATAGCTATATTAATCAGACTATGCACATAGATTGTGTCAGGAATTATTATGTCTGTTCGTACCAAATTACTTTGGCCTATTCTGCTTCTTGTTTTGTTCGCTTTCATTACATTGAAGGGGTATCACTCCTATAAGATCTATCAAGTAGAAAAGTCACAGTTGATAGAAAGCACTCAGGTGTTAATCAAGGGAATCTCACACGGTTTCGAAGCCCCTATACGCGAAAGAGACATAGTTGGAACTCAGTCTCTAATGAGTGCTTTCTTTGCTGAACCTTCGATCGTTCGTGTGAAGATACTTGATTCTGAACGATCATTGTTTGCAATGCTTGAGTCTGATACTGGTGTGGCACGGGTTCCTAATGACAGAGAAAAACAAGAGATCACTTCTATTGGTTACGCGTTCTCTCCTCAGTTCGTTTATGTCATGGAACCCATTCTTTCAAATGGAGAAGTCATCGCATTTGTGCGCGTGACCCTATCATCAGAAAGCTTAAAGCAGATAAAAAAATCACTCTTTAAAGACGCTTCACTCTTCGTATTACTCACTCTTGTCACTAGCTCTTTACTCGTGTACCTACTAAATAAAATCGTTGTCTCACCAATTAGTGCATTAAGTCATGCGATGAAAGACTTTGCGGAAGGAAGAGATTCAAAACCCTTTATTCCATTTGAATCTGCCGATGAGATTGGCGATTTAATCACGAGTTTTCAAACGATGGCCGCCAGATCTCGGCTAAAAGAAAGCCAGGCACAATTTACAATGCAGAAACTAGAGAAAGAAAGAGCGTTTCTAGAATCGATCATTAATGGTGTGCAATATTCGATAATCGTCACTGATAATGACGGACATATACATTATCAGAACCAACAGTCCCAGAAGTCGTTCAATACAGCGCCATCAAGTGAGGCTCCGAGCAATATCCTAGAGCTCGTTCGAACTCGTGAGCCACAGATTTTGGACAAAATAGTGAAGCTCTCATTAGAAAGAAGTCAGATCCATCTCAGTCAGATGGGAGAAGAAACACGTCAATTTAGTTTAACCAGTGTTCGTCTTACTGGCGTGAACAAAATGTTATTTGTCATTGAGGACATCACGAGAGTAGAGGAAGCACTAAGCAGGCAACGGATAGCCACGAGGGTGTTTGAAAATAGTGATGATGGACTATTGGTTCTGAATCAAGATGGCCTTATTACTATGGTCAATTCGGCCGTTACGTCATTATTTGGTAGTACTTCCGAGAAACTGACAGGCATGCCATTCTTCAAGTGTATAAAACTACGAGAGCTGCAAATCCGCATACCTAGCATCATAGAAAGTATCGAGCACTATGGTCAATGGCAAGGAGAGGTTGTTGAACTAAATCACCTCGGCAAGCTTATCCCACTATTTGTAAAGGTTAACCGCATATTCAAAGAAGGAAGAACAGATCAATACGACATTGTTATTTTGCTGACCGATCTTTCTGGTTCAAAAGAGATGGAGCGATTAGAGTACTTGGCTCATCATGACCCCCTTACTGGACTCGCTAACCGAGCGAAGTTTCATCAACAACTCGATGCATTGCTTGACCAATCAGGGTATTTAAGAGATGAGTTTGCTGTTCTTTATCTGGATTTGGATGGGTTTAAAGCAGTAAATGACACCTATGGTCATGATGCTGGTGATGAAGTCTTGTCTGTGATTTCGCGAAGGTTAAGTGGCTTAACCAGACATGACGATTTAGTTGCTCGCCTATCAGGAGACGAGTTTGTTTATTTAATGACCCCAACAAACCAAACTGAAGTGACGAGATTTGTCGAAAAAATAATTAAATGTGTCAGCCAACCAATAGAATATAAAGGAGCCCAACTCACGGTTGGTGTAAGTATTGGTGTCAAACTGGTAGGGCATAATGAAAAAGATGCATCTAGAGTCTTAAAAAATGCTGATAACGCGATGTACGAAGCTAAGAGAGCCGGTAAAGGGCAAGCAGTACTGATTGGTGCAGAGTTAGAAGGTACTGTTTAAAAAGACAAAAGAAATCTATAGACTAGCGAAAGTTGCGTCAGAAGGAACAAAAAATGAAAGTACTTGTTACGGGTGGTATGGGCTATATCGGCAGTCACACTTGTATTCAAATGATCGAAGCTGGTATGAGTCCGGTGATCTTCGATAACCTTTACAACAGTAAATCAACAGTGCTTGACCGCATTGAAAAGGTTTGTGGTGTGAGACCTGAATTCATTCAAGCAGACATTCGCGATAAAGCAGCGTTAGTAGACGCAATGACTACGCATCGTATCGAAGCTGTGATTCATTTTGCTGGCCTCAAAGCGGTTGGTGAATCAGTTGAAAAGCCGCTTGAGTACTACGACAATAACGTCAGTGGCACTCTTGTTCTTGTAGAAGCTATGCGTGAAGCCAACGTTAAATCGATCGTATTTAGCTCTTCAGCGACGGTTTATGGTGACCCTGCGACAGTGCCAATTACTGAAGACTTCCCAACCAGTGCGACAAACCCTTATGGTCGTAGCAAATTAATGGTCGAAGAATGTCTAACGGACTTCCAAAAAGCGAATCAAGATTGGAGTATTACGCTTCTACGCTACTTTAACCCTGTAGGTTCTCATCCGACGGGTGAACTTGGTGAAGATCCCCAGGGTATTCCTAACAATCTAATGCCTTTCGTTTCTCAAGTCGCAGTAGGTCGTCGTGAGTTCCTATCAGTATTCGGTAGCGATTACCCAACGAAAGATGGTACTGGCGTTCGTGATTACATCCATGTAATGGATCTTTCTGATGGTCACGTTGCTGCGCTAGAGAAAGTAGGCCGTAAAGCGGGACTTCATATCTACAACCTCGGTACAGGTAATGGATATAGTGTTTTAGAAATGGTTAAAGCATTCGAAAATGCATCAGGCAAAGATGTGCCGTTTAAGCTAGTAGAGCGCCGTCCAGGAGATATTGCAGAATGTTGGGCAGATCCTTCTAAAGCAGCGAACGAACTTGGTTGGAAAGCTGAACGTTCGTTAGAAGAAATGACCGGCGATACTTGGCGTTGGCAATCAAATAACCCTCAAGGCTACCCAGACGCTTAAAAGATTGAAGCTTACACTTTTTTAACATAAAGGCGCAACTCTGCGCCTTTTTTGATCTAAATCGGAAAAATTCGTAAATTTCTGGTTAAAAGCTAGCTAAGGTGAACAGAAGTGTTAAACTATGCGCGACTCTTAATTTAGAGCGTAAATTTTCTTAAGACTATCGGGGTAGTTAATGGAACTTGGTCTAATCATCGCATTCATTGTGGCAGCAGCAGTCATGGTGAAGAAAGAGATGGCAAAGCAGTAGTTTTTCATTTTTCATTCTTTTCTTAACATTTTTGAAATGAAAACGCGTAAAAAAAGCCAGCATTATGCTGGCTTTTTTGTTTTTGTAACACTTAGAATTCGTATTTCACACTAATGTTGTAGTTTCGCTCCGCTTGAGTGTTATCAGGGCTAAGCTCAGTCGCACCACGAACATCATTCCATAAATGGTACTCTTCGTTAGTCAAGTTCATCACACCAGCACGAACGGTTAGGTCTTTCATTGGTTTATAGTATGTAGTCAAGTCAACCACGGTTGCTGATGGAAGTTCCACTTGGTCGCTAGTTCCACCATTGTCACCGTCAGAGTTGATATCGCTGTTAGACTTCTTCGCCGTATAGTTGACTTTCAAGCTTGTGCCCCAAAGCATATTTGGCGAATCATAGTTGATTGCTGCAACTGCATTCCAAGGGTTGACACTGTTAAGTGGTTTGCCATCGCCGCTCTCACCATCTGTATACGCAGCTACAAAGCGAGTTGTCGTACCTTTCGGCAGATTTGCAATTTCGTGCCAATCGAGGCTATTTGATAGCTCAATGCCCTTAATCGTTGCTTCAGCAATATTGATGTTCGTAAACTCCAACATTCCACCATTATTTGTAGACGTTTGCTCAATGAAATCGCTGTAGTCGCTGTAGTATAGTGAGAACTCAGTCGCCGATGCTGAAGTGTTATGACGGTAACCCAATTCATATGACAAGCTCTTTTCAGATTCTAGATCCGGGTTAGGGCGATTGACGTAACCGTGTCCAGGGTTGTCATATGTGTAGTACAACTCATCAAATGATGGGGCGCGGAAGCCTTGGCTAATCTGCGCAAATACAGTACCTGGTTGGTTGACTTTGTAAGTCGCACCCAAACGACCAGTGAATGCAGAGTCACTGAATTTATTGAATGTTTCTTCGGACGTACTTGATGGATCTGTAGAGAAATAATCGTAACGAACACCAGGAGTGATGATTAACTTGTCGTTAAGCAGCGTGATTTCATCTTGCAAGAATAGGCCGAAGCTCTGCTCTTTGGCATCCGGAGTGTATACATAGATTTTATCCGGTGTACCTGGATCAGAGTTGAACTCTCGGTTTGTGTTGCTAATATCACTGTGCTTGTAAGACAAACCATAAACTAAGTAATGGTTTTGAATCTCTTTATCTAACTGAGTCTCGAATTCAATTTTGTCTTCGGTGTAATCGTAGTCTTTCTTCTGTTGATTATCTCCACTCGCTGGCACGTAAGGAGGAAAGCCCGGACTTGCCTCTTTAAAACGATTGGTGACACCATTTTCTTTTTTGCTCGTCCAAGTTAATTGAGAGGTAATGGTGTCAGACACTACGAAGTCGGTAAACCAAATATGCTTCAAGCCAAGACGGTTTTGCTTAGTCTGGTCTTCAGAATTGAAGTTTTTGTAGGACTGATGTGCAATGTCTGAGTCTGTTTGGTTATAGATGGCTTCACCTAAAAATTCCAAACGGTGGTCATCATTCAGTTGCGATTGAAGTTTAACCAACAAGTCATTCTTGTAGTAATCCTGACCGGTTACAGAGTAATTCTCATAAGGTGCTTTTGAAAAGTTTTGTAACTCAGAACCATCACGGCGAGTGTATGCGACCAATGCTTCAAGGTTATCGAATCGCTTGGCTACAGCGACATGCTCACTAAAAGAGTTATCTTCTGATGAATAAGAGAGCTTAGCCTGCCCACCGAAGTCTTTACCGTCTTTTAGAAAGTCACGCGGGTCTTTGGTTTCAAACGCGACAACACCACCGATAGCATCACTACCATGTAAACTAGAAGCTGCGCCCTTTACAATCTCAACGCTTTTTAGCATGTCAGGGTCAACAGTAACCGCGCTTGAGTTGATAAAAGAGTAAGGACCGCCGTCAAATGCACCTGGCTGAGATGCTCCGTCTACCAAGATCTTGACTCGTTTGCCTTCCATACCACGAATATTAATACTCTGAACCCCCTGACGTTGAGTACCATTGACTGTTACTCCAGGTGTATACTCGAATACGTCGCTGAGATCTTTCGCCATGCTTTCTTCGAGATCTTTCTCAGAAATAACGGCAACAGAAGCGGCTACTGTATCCATAGTTTGGTTGGTTCGAGTTGCAGACACGACGACTTCATTAAACGTCGATTGCTCTTCAGCGTATACCCCTTGAGATAGAGCGATTAGTATAGAGGCTGACAAAAGTGATTTCTTATACATTTGACTTAAATACCTTGATCCATAATAGGTAACAACAACGTGCGGTATCTTAGTTTATATAAATAATAATTACTATCATTACCATTGCGATTAACTCGTAGTTTTTGTCAGTGACCGTTTGCGTTATTCATAAGCTAGTCTTTAATTATCAATCTGTTATATTATTTTAAATCGTTTTTTAGAATTAGTTTTTAAATGACACTACTGTGATTTGAATCACATAAATAGGGAGCTATTGTGCAGAGCCCAATCACGTTAGAAGCACTTCATATCTTGGATGCTATTGATAGAAGAGGAAGTTTTGCGGCTGCCGCGAATGAGTTAGATCGCGCACCATCCTCTCTTAGTTACCAAATACAAAAGCTAGAACAAGACCTCGACATCATTATTTTCGATCGCTCGGGGCACAAAGCGCATTTCACGGATGCTGGTAAACTAATTTTGGAACGGGGAAGAGCGATTCTTCAGGCAAGCGAGAAACTTGTAAATGATGCGACTTTGCTTGCGAATGGCTGGGAGCTTGATATTACCGTCGCGTTCGATGGAATTATTCCGATTTCAAACTTCTTTTCTATGGTAGACGCTTTAGCCAACGTCAGTAGCACGAGAGTACGCCTACAAGAAGAAATTCTCGCAGGAAGTTGGGAGTCCTTGAATACAGGAAGAGCCGATTTACTGATTTGTCCAGCTCTAGATACACTGCCGCAAGATGTCAAAGCGGAGAAAATCGGTAAAATGAGCATGGTATGGGTGGCTGCGGCCGATCACTATGTTCATAAACGTAGTGGTGAATTCAATGATAGCGCCCGAGAAAAATATCGCGTTATTGCCATCGCTGACACAGCGAGAGAGCAGCCAGCCATGTCAATTAATGTCATGCAAAAGCAACCGAGACTCACAGTCACCAATTTCCCAGCTAAAGTTGAAGCACTAACTTCCGGGTTAGGTATCGGCACACTACCGAGTCAAATCGCACAACCTTTGCTTGATAGCGGTGTTCTAAAACGTATCGAAGGTACGGAGGAGCAGCCAATTGATATTATCTTAGCGTGGCGCAGGAATACGATGGGCGAAGCCAAATCTTGGTGTGTACAGTACTTGAAGAAAAACTGGAAACTCAAGTGACAATGTCACATTATGAGTTAGTCTAAAGGGACAATTCGTTGTCCCTTTTTTATCGTGTTATGTTCTTGATACAGTCACTAATCGTTGCTGAGCGGCAACACCATATCAGCAGTGCCATCGGCAAATTGTACGTCTAACTCAAATCCTAGACTTTGAGCAAGAGATAACATACCTCTGTTAGTCGGCATCGTCATACCAGAAATTTGCTTGGTACCTTTCGCTTGGCAGTAACCAATGATTTTTTGCATCAGCACTTTACCTAACCCTTTGCCTTTTAAATCAGAGCGAACCAGAATCGCAAACTCTGCATCACTATTGTCTGGTGTAATCAGTGCACGAGATACACCAATAATTGAAGGTCCGTTATCATCGAAGGCGACAGCAACAAACGCCATCTCGCGGTCGTAGTCAATCTGTGTAAGGTTCGCGAGCGTCTCATGATTAAACTCACCGACGTCAGAGAAAAATCGGTTATAGAGATCTTCTTTAGAAACGCTATTTATGAACTGAGCGTGGGTAGGCTCATCTTCGGGTAAAATTGGGCGAAGTAGGATAGGTTGACCATCGCGAAGCGTGACAGTTTCAACAAACTCTGCGGGGAAAGGGCGAATTGCCAAACGCTCTTGCGCATCACCTTGGTACTTCTTAAGTGTAACATCGGCATCAATAATGGTTAAATCACTGCCTGATGCTAGTACTGGATGTATATCCAGCCTTTCAATTTCAGGTAACTCTACTGCCATTTGAGAAATTCGAACCAAAAACTTCGATAGTTCGGTTACATCGATTGCGTCTTTGTGTTTTTGCAGGCGTACCTTCCCAGATTTTAGCGCAATAACCACTAAATAGCGCGCTAAGTTCATGTTAAGAGGTGGCAACGCTGCTACGGCATCCTGAGTAATATTCCAATCAGAGCCACCTTGTCCAAGTAGAATGACAGGGCCAAATACCTTATCAACGACGATGCTCACTCGTAACTCTTCAGCGCTACCTAATTTCGCCATACCTTGAACTAATAGTCCTTGAAGGTTGGCAGAGGGATAGCTCAATTTTGCAGTGTCAAGAATGGCTTGTGCTGCGCTTGATACTTCTTGGCTATTGCGCAAGTTAAGTGCGACACCATGTACATCAGACTTATGAGGAATATCAGGTGAACGAAGTTTAACAGCGACGGGATAACCGATATTTTCGGCCATATGTACTGCTTCAGTTACTTCGGATGCAATCCAAGTAGGGAGGATATTAAAGCCAAATTCTTCAAACAGAGGGCTTGTTTGATGCGTATCTAGCGTGACTGTGTTTTTATCCAGTAGTTGTTCATCCACCCATTCACGCGCAGAACTTACACTACCGGAGTGCAAAGGCTCTGCTGTTGTCGGCGTTTCCATGAGCTGCTTTTGATTTCGCCTATATTCCACCAAGTGCATGTAAGCAACTACCGCACTTTCTGGCGTTCGATACGTTGGGATTCCAGCTTGAGTAAATGCTAAGCGGGCTTCTCTTGAGGTTTGTTCTCCAGACCAATTCGTTAGAATATTGAAATGCTTATGCCGTGGGTGATTTTGAATAGCTTCAATGACAGCATTTGCTGTTTCTAAAGAATCTGAGACAGCAGAGGGGCTGTGCATAATTAAGATTGCATCTGCGCAATCACCATTCATAAGCGAGTTGAGTGTATCAACATAGCGTTTTTTAGTGGCATCACCAGCCAGATCTATTGGGTTTGCTCCACGCCAATTACTCGGTAATACAGCTTTTAGCTGAGCGACAGACTCTTCATCAAGTGATGCTAGCTTGCCACCACGCTCTAATAATGTATCAACTGCCATTACTGCAGGGCCCCCGCCATTGGTTGCGATGGCAAGGCGCTCACCACGGAGTGGTACTGAGTGAGTAAGGGTTTCTACTGCAGCAAACAACTCATGAGTATTGCCAACACGCAGCATACCCGTTCTTCGAATAGCAGAGTCATAAATGATATCGAGAGAATCAATGCTACTAGCGCCAATAGGGCGGGCCTGGGAGGACTTACCCGCTTTTAGCACTAAGATACGTCGGTTACGGGAAGCCGCACGAGCAGCAGACATAAACCGGCGAGCGTCTTTAATTGAATCGACATAAAGGAGAATAGCTTCAGTTCTTCCATCCATACTCAAGTAATCAAGCAGTTCTGCAAAATCTATATCTTGACCTTGCCCAATCGAAATAAAGGAGGAAAACCCAATGTTCTTATCGTTTGCCCAATCGAGCACTGTGGTACAGACAGCCGCTGATTGAGAGATAAAAGCGATCTTACCAGGCTTTGCAGCTACGGGAGAAAAAGAGCAGTTAAAATTATGCCAAGGAAGGATGAGACCAAGGCTGTTCGGACCTAATACTCGGATATTTAACTGCGAAAAATCGATACTTTCGGCGTCATCTGAAATAACAATTGCAAACTCAGTTCCTCGTTCATCAAGCTCTTTTAGTAATTGGTTGTTTCGAGATACATTGGTACACAGAATCGCAATATCTGGCGTATAGGGCAGGGAAGCGACATTTGGATATGCAATCACCCCGGAAACGGATTTGTACTTTGGCGTGACAGGCATAATCGCGCCACCAAAGCCACTTTGCAGTAAGTTGCGCATTACTATTTGCCCCGCACGTAACTCTTTTTGAGATGCGCCAATGACTGCCACTGAGTTAGGTTTGAAGAGCTTTTGTAGTTTATTCATTGTCACTCCTGTGCCTATAGTTCCACGATAGTTGCTCATTCTTCATACAATCATAAACGAAGATTGCTTTCATTTAACAATGGCAACTCAGACAATGACGAAAAGATGAGCCATGCTTATACAGTTTGTGTCACTCATCACACCAAAATCACAGTTTATTGTGTTTGGTGCTTGATAAAATAGCCGGCTATCGGCATGATTTATCGTAATATTTATTCAGAGCGTTTGTTACTTCATGAAAAAAATCGCAATTATCAGTCTGTCAGTACTATTATCTGCTTGTGCATCTGAAACTTATCTCACAGATGTAACTAGTGAAAGCTACCGTGAAGACTATCAAACTCAGCCTGTTTCTAAGCCGGTAATGGCGCCAGAAAGCGGCATCGTAGAAACGAGTGTTGAAACAACCCAAGTTGTCAAAGTTCCGGTTGTTCAAGAAGAAAAGAAAGTGGTGAAGCTCACACCACAAAGCCAACAGAAACCCGTTAAAATCGTACCACCTAGCAAGCAGCAACAGGCTGTCCAACGCTTTGGATATACAATTCAGGTTGTAGCAGTGGGTAGCCAAGCTAAAGTTGACCGATTCGCGTCGAAGTTACCAAGTAACGAGCAGCCGATATGGGAAAACTATAAAGTAGTGAACGGTACAAAATGGTTCACGGTTCTATATGGCGATTACGCGACACAGCAAGAAGCTAAGTCGGCAATTTCAACTCTTCCTCTTGAGTTCAGACAGTTAAAGCCTTTCGTGAAAAGCATTGATTCTATCAAAAATTCGGCTTATCCAACGCTTAACAAGCTTAATTAATTGAATATGAGAAGGGAGCGTTTGCTCCCTTCTTTCTTTGGTTAAATCCTATTCGAACAGTATTCCTCACAGTAAAATTACTGTACGTAGCTACACAAAGGTTTATCATACTGAATAGTATCTTTTGTAGATCACGGAAAGATTGATTCATGATTAAAAATATCCTTTTACTATGCGGTGGCGGCTCTTCTGAGCATGAGATTTCATTACTGTCAGCAAATTTCGTTGAGCAGCAATTAAACCTTATTGATGATGTAAGCGTTACACGTGTAGAAATCAAAAACGAAGGTTGGGTGACGAACCAAGGTGAGTTGGTTTATTTAGACCTCAACACCAAAAAGCTGTGTTCTGAAGATCAAAACTTAGACATCGACTTCATTGTTCCTTGTATACACGGTTTTCCCGGCGAAACTGGTGACATCCAATCGATGTTTGAAATCGCAGGTATTCCTTACCTAGGCTGCGGCCCTGAAGCGAGCAGCAATAGCTTCAACAAAATTACTTCGAAGCTATGGTATGACGCAATTGGAATTGCTAACACACCCTATTTGTTCCTCACCCGTAATGATGAGCAGGCTCATACCCAGGCGCAGCAAGCGTTTGATAAATGGGGCAAAGTATTTGTCAAAGCCGCTCGACAAGGTTCTTCTGTTGGTTGTTACAGTGTCACAAAAGAAGATGATTTGTCCCAAGCTATCAATGATGCATTTGGCTACTCTGACCAAGTTTTGATTGAAAAAGCGGTGAAGCCACGTGAACTTGAAGTAGCGGCCTACGAGATAGATGGTAAATTACGCATCACAAAACCTGGGGAAGTAATAGCTCCAGATGGTGCATTCTATTCATACGATGAGAAATACAGTAGTACGAGTCACTCACTGACTGAAGTCGAAGCTAGTAATCTAACTGTCGAACAGGTTGAAATTATTCAACAAGCTTCAGAGACGGTCTTTAAGCAAATGAACTTACGCCATTTGTCACGTATTGATTTCTTCTTAACCGAAGAGGGTGAGATTTACTTAAATGAAGTAAATACTTTCCCAGGCATGACTCCAATCTCCATGTTCCCTAAAATGCTACAGAATAACGGCGATGAATTTCATCTATTTCTAGAATCTTGCATTAATCACGCAACTTTCGAAAAATAAGCCACTTTTGCAGTGAACTTTATATTTTAATTATGTGATTTTGGTGACTTTTTGCTTAGTTATTTAGAATAATGTGACTACAAAGTGTTTGCGATTCATTACATAGCATTTATGATTAAATTACCGCAAGAAAAGACGATTCAGTGATATGGCAATTTCAAATTATCGAGGCTTCAATCTTCAGTCCGGCGGACCTGATGGAAGTACATGGAAAGTTAAAATTAAAAATCACGTGCTACAAGGTAACCTAAGTGCTGTAAAGAAGAGCATAGACTGGTGGTGCGACACCGCGTCAATCATTGACCCAAAAGAGTTTGCTTCCCTTGGACAAAAACGAGGTGAAGGTGGTGCTAATCAAGTTGAGAATTTCAACGGTTACTCACTTAAAAATGACACTGGCGAACCAAATGCTTGGTATTGCATGTTTAATGGCAAGTTAATCAAGGGGTCAAAAACGGCCATACAAAGGCATATTGAAGCTTACTTAGTCGCGAAGCAAAAAGCACTGCAGGCACAGCAACAGAAGAAGTAACAATGACTTTAGTATACTCAACTGAAACCGGAAGAATCAAACAAGAGCCTGAGAAAACCGAACGTCCGAAGGGCGATGGTGTTGTGAGAATCCAGCGTCAAACTAAAGGCAGAAAAGGTAAGGGCGTGTGTATCATTACCGGCCTTGATTTGGAAGATACAGCACTAAAGCTACTAGCAGCAGAGCTGAAAAAGGTTTGTGGTTGTGGTGGCTCAGTTAAGGATGACAACATTGAGATTCAAGGCGACGCTAGAGATAAAATTAAAGCGCACCTTGAAAAGAAAGGCATGACAGTCAAACTTGCCGGCGGTTAAATACAAAGCCTTCTAGAAATAGAAGGCTTTTTAGTAACCAATAACTGCTTTTGAATAGTGGCTGTTCTTCAGTGCTCTTTTGAAGCAAACAGCGATCAACATGCTTAATGTCACTACCAAAATAAGCACTGTTAGAAATAGAACTATATCTGCCTGAAGCCCGTTTGCGTGTTGATACAAAGGAGTTCGCTTCATTACAGTTAATACCCAAGGGTGTATAAAAAATACACCAAAACTAATTTTTGCTAGAAATGATAGCCACCCAATTTTAAATGGGAAGGCTTCAAGCAGAAAATAAATCCCCACAACTAAACATACCTTTTGAAGATACATTGTATCGATGCCGTTGTAAGTGGTTAGCGGCTTAATGTAATTACCTTGATGGCCGATACTTGCATCGTATATAGCGAGAGCGATTGCTAACGATAGAAACAGAAGAGACTTAATTTTTGCATTAGAGGCGAGGGAAGTTCGGTACAAAGATACATACATGCCGATTAAATAATATGGTGTAAAGTAGATTAACATTTGCAAGGGGTTGGTATTTTCGTACGAGCGATGAACTAGCATCGACACAAGACTTAAAGTAAATATTATCAATAACTTGTACTTTCTACGCACGACGAGAAACCTATCATGCAATGGTGCCATTGAAAAAAGCATGACAACAAACGGTACATACCAATAGGCTGTAAGCATCCGTCCACTTAAGTAGTATTTACCAATTATAATAAGAGCGTGATCATCAGTATTGAAAATGGTTTTTCCTTCAAATAGCTCCTCACCAGAAAAGAATCCGGCTTTAGAGATGTATAAGAGAAAAATAGCTCCGGTTCCCAATAGCAGATACGGCAGCAAAACGTTTCGAAACTTACTACTCAGGAATTCAATGTATGGCGTTTTCTGTTTGAAGAACACATGGTGATACATGTAGCCAGATATAAATACAAATGCAGCAGTCGCACCATAGATTAGGTTCTGGAAGACTAGCCAAGGACCAGAGTTAACCGACATTCCATAAGGCATGCAGTGTACAGCGACGACCAATATAATAGCGATCGCACGAAAATTATCGATTGAAGATATATGGCGTGCCAATACAAGCCCTCCTAAAATCAATAAGTTTATCGGTTTAGGACACGTTGTGTATTAAGCCGGGTAAAAATCAGAAGCAACTCAGTCGATAACACTTAGAGGTAATAGGTCTTTTCTAATGATGTCTAGCCAAGGGCTGAGAGCGAGACTTGATTAATATAGATCTTAACAATCGTAGATTATTAAGATCTATATTAAGTATTTTATGGTAAATCGCCATTATGTTTAATGGCATTGCCAAAAAGCGCGGTATTTTAAAATCTGAGCGGGATAGGAGACCAAACTAGAAAAGATTTGGCGCACATGGACAGTTTATTTAACATAACACATATAATGCGCACTTTGTGACTTCTAGGTTTTAAGTATACCAAGATGTAAGTTATTGCCCGATTAAGCTAACACGCAGTTATAAGGTGCTTAACGTAACGCATTGTAAAATTCCATGCGTTACGTTTGCCACTAAGGCACGATCTGCATAGCTAACCATACAGCGGACAACGCTGGTTTTGTTTCACCTTCGATTTCAGCAACCACTTCTGTACTAAAGACATACTGTCCGGGCTTCCTTTCATCAACGGCTATCAACTTGGCATGCGCCCGAATACGACTATTCACTTTCACTGGATGAATAAAACGCACCTTATCGAACCCATAATTGAGACCAAGCCTAGCACCCTCCAAATGGTACCCAAAACTCTCTGCAAAATATGGAAGCATAGACAAAGATAATAAGCCATGCGCTATTGTAGATTTGAACATTGTAGCCCGTGCTTTAGCCGGATCCGTATGGATAAACAGATGATCTAAGGTACAATCTGCAAATTGATTAATTTGGTCCTGATTCACAACAAACCAATCTGTTGGCTCGATATCAACACCGATATACTTATCGATGTCATTCGTTGAGATTACTTTCATAGCTTCCTTTACGTCGAACTAGATTTTTCTATGCCGCCAAGTGTATCAAATAAGCTAACGTCAACTGGAATGACATCGAGTTGATACTCTAATCATTAAGCATATTACCCAGCGTTAGAACAGAGCTTGGAACTGTGACTAGGATCAAAGCTAAACCAACGATATATAACTCTCCTCGCCCAAATCTGGATTCGCTAGCATTCCTCAGTATCCTCTTTTACCCAAATAAGTCACAGCGTAACACGTAAGTAAAATCAAACGATGAAACTACATAAGCTGCCAATGTAAGCAAATGATCATTTATTGAAAATCTACCTGCACCAATTTCGCCTTAATCCAACTCGGCAAGACGAATTCGTCCGTTATTTTCGCATCTCAAAATCGGACCAGGCTTGAAAGCCAAATTTGATTGCAAGCACTTACTGCAGCCACTAACTCCTATTTGTCTACACTATTTGTCAGCTCATAAAGTGACGGCGTCTCTTTTAGATTTCTTCAGAACATTCTACTACTTAATTCGACAACGAAACTACACCCTGTAATTTAATTACAAGCCCGATAAATGCTTAGGTGTAAACTAGATACTTATTCCACCCTAAGTAATTGTATTTAAATAGATAACCGATAATGCCAAGCTTTAGGTAGTGTTTTTGCCTATCTATAATAGGTGACAGTTAATCGTTGTTGGTAAAATTTTACCTGCTTATTATAGTAGAGTTTTCTTCTCTACTTTGGGGTTATTAGTGTGACGTGGTAACGAAATTCTTGTTAGAAGAAAGGTGGTGAGTTGTCTGTTTTAGTTGTGTATATGACGGGCGTAAAAAAGCAGGGTCTGTGCCCTGCTCTTCGTAATTTCTTAGTCTTGTTTTTTTGCGGCGTATTCGGCTCGAATTTGTTCGGCAACGATCTTTATCGCTTCTGCGGTACTGGTACCCTTTTGCATTAGCTCTTGAATACGTTCTACTGCTTGTTGTTGTTCTTGATGGGACAGAGGTGGTAAATCGTCAAACATAAAAAAAGCTCCTCAATGTGAGGAGCTGACTATAACGATTCAGTTAGTAGGTCGCAAGGAAATTAATCGAAGCACCCATTGCATTTTCGTTGGTATATTGAGCCGCGATATCGAGTTCAATCAGATTGAGTGGTGATAATCCGATACCTGCGGTAATCGTGCCATCCTCACTTGAGCGAGCCATGTTTTTCTTATAGCCTCCGCGCAGTGCCATCTGTCTTAAAATGTCGACTTCAAAGCCAGCTCTTAGCATTTGGCTATTATCATCAAATGTTGAAAACTTTTTCTCTTCATTTAAGTCATAATCAACACTTACTGTGAAGTAGTCGGCGACGATACCTGCACCAATTGTATAGAGCGGACGCATGCTGTATTCGTACGAAGCGATTGGATCGCCATTCGGAGCTGTAAATGCTTTAGTCTTAATATCTCGACCCACTAAGTTTTTTGCAGCTAAACCTACGCGGAAAGGTCCATAAAACCAGAGAGCACCTGCATCCAAGTTGAAGATGGTGTCAGCCGTCTCATTTTCTCTTAAATCTTTTGTGTCAAACGCGGCAAAGCTACTTGCATAAGAGTATGTATAAATGCGTTGCAGTTTCGGCGTAAAACCAAAAGAAAGATGCTGATTCATGAATGTCGTGTACTTAGCAAGTGAAATACCTGCTTCAGCAACACCGATTGAAACACCACGCACATAACTGTTGTCGAGAGAACTAGCTGGTACCGAAGTGTCGACTTCAGGAGTAACAAAGGATTCAGTATATAGCTTGCCGTAAGCGGTCGCGGAAAGAAACTTGTTTGGAATACCAACCGCCACTACACCGCCTAAGTCGAAGTCTAATTTAGCGTTATCGATGTTATTTAGCGAGTTAACGATTTCAGTGTCGTCGGTGAGTTTGCTAATACGATCAATTTCGTCGATCAATCCATCCTGATCGTCATAACTAATACCAAAGCTTGGTACTATCATGCCGGCGTCATCGTTTCTACGATAGATTGCTGTGAGTGCTGGGTTAAAGAAAGGTGCGGTTAGGTAAGAGGCAGATACTGTGCCTACTCCACCCATCGCATCACTGCGAGCTTCGATTGCGTATGTCGCTGCATTGGTTGAAAAAGAAAGGCATGCGCTAGTGACGCTGAGTGCTAATAGTTTGTGTTGAATCTTCATATGGGACTAATTCATTTTGCGTTATGAACTTTGTATCGACCAATATGAAGATTCTTTAGCTATTCTTCTAGGGAAAGATCATAAGTGCGGCTAATAGTTTGAGCTTGCTCAACAATTATGTCCCCTTGCCAACGTCGGCTGTTAATACCAACTGCGAGCACGTACCGATCGTTAGGGACTCCTTCTAGCTCAAGAGAGTTAGGGTAATTGGATTCGTAACTCTTTTGCCAAACTTGTTCGTACTGACCATCTACATAATCATAGAGGCCAACATTGAGTTCAGGAAGTGGACAGTGTGGATTTCTCAAGGCACTTTTTTCGACTTTCCAATTCTCTTTTGATGTCCATCGTACATATTGTGAAGAATTGGAGTCACCCAAGACTATCCATGTTCTAAAAACTCGACCATCAATGGCAACGATAGATAGGTGATAAAGACCAGCTTCGATTTTTCCTGTTAGGTTGTAGCGTTTTAGGTAACGCTTTTCATTCGCAATCGTGTTGGTAACGACGTCTTCTTGGCTTAATGAAGCGTCGGCTGAGATAGACTCATCAACCCAACGTTCAAACATGATGTCATCTAGCTCAGTCACCGCCCTAAGTTTTATAACCAAGCGGTAAGTATCGCGTCCAGGGCTCTGAATGGTTTGGCGAATGATATTAACGCCACTAATCCATTCTGGTAACGTAACCGTAGATAGTGATTTGCCACAATCCTTAGTAAGAGATTGTGCTAACAGGTCATTTAAATGCGGGGTAATAGCCTTATTCGGTTCTGACTGCCAAAGTTCCACTAGAGAAAGAAACATATCTGGCAAGTTATCTTCCAATAGATGTTGGTGGGCTTGGCTTAAAGGCGTGTTAGACGAAAACCAGTCCATACCATGGACTGGTTTCATCAAAGTTGCCGCTAATAATATTGGCAGGACTAACTTCATCGTTACGCTTTCATTTTGTAGCCAACGCCACGCAACGTTTCAATTTCAAGACCAGGCAGTTTTTGGCGAAGCTGTAGCACGTGTGTGTCTACTGTACGAGTCGTTGGGAAATGGTTGTAACCCCAAACGTGGTCCAATAGCTCGTCACGCGTAAATACACGGCCTAGGTTTGAAGCTAGGAACAACAATAAATCAAACTCAGTACGGGTTAAGGTGATAAGTTCGCCTTTAAAAAGAACCTCACGTGTTGCACGATCGATTTCGAGCTCGTTTGTAATAACTTTGTCCGCACTGCCCTGTTCTGCTGAATCAGGAGCACGAAGCTGAGCTCTAATACGAGCAAACAGTTCTGCTTCAGCAAAAGGTTTTGTTAGGTAGTCGTTTGCACCTGAGTCCAGTCCTGCGACTTTGTCTTTCACAGTAACTAATGCGGTTAATAGAATAACCGGGACATCTTTAATTTTCTTCCACTCTGGCAGAGATTCTACTGAATCACCATCCGGTAGTTGGCGATCTAGAATCACTAAATCAGCCTTTTTCCATTGTGGTTCTACATCTGAAATACGCTCCACATGCAAACACTCATACCCTGCTTGTTCAAGGCTCACAAGTAGGCCATCAGCAAGGTTTTTATCATCTTCAACGAGAAGCAGAGTCTGTTTCACAAGGTATCTCCAGTATAAATGTTGTAGGTGGACCTATCAGAGACATTTTGCCTCCCATACGTCCCATCATAGATTCGACAATAGTTAATCCCAATCCTAGGCCACTCTTACTTACAAATGGTTTTCTTAAGTGAGCCCAGTCTTTAGATGAAAGTTTCCCTTCATCGATGACACGAATGACTAATTTTTGAGCACTGGTTTCAACATCAAGTCTTACCGGTGCTTCACCATATTTAATTGCGTTTCTCAACAAGTTATCGATACAAGTACCTAGCCAGTATACGTTAATTTTGGCCGAGATATCCTGGTTGATAACAAATTGAACGGATTCGTTAAATTCTTCTTCAATCTTAAACTCTAACCACTCTTGAACAGAAGGAACCCATTCTGTTGCAAGCGGTTGGTTGTCCGATTGCAAGTAATCTTTACTTGCTTCAGCTAACTGCCTTAAACGTCTTGTATCCTCACACAAACGACGAAACTCGTCGTATACACTTTCAGGAAGACGTTCAAACTCACGCCTAAACCCCTCTACTGTTAACGATAATGAGGCGATTGGAGTTCTAAGCTCATGAGTCAAAATCTGTAAAACAAGCATTCTGCTACGTAGCTCTTGTCGCTTGCTATTCCAGCGATAAACAGCCCAACCGATAACAAGAAATATGTTGGCAATCACCAGGATGATCATGCTGATCCGCAGCACTTGCGAATGATCTTCTACATCCCAACATATATTGCCGCGTTTAACGAAGCAGCTTTTGGTTTGACTCGCTAATTTAAAAGAGAGTCCTGCGTTGGCAACGTTTTCCTGCCAGACTGACTTGGGAAATACGAAGTAGTGATCTCCTCTTCTAAGCCAAAGCTCGTTTTGTTCGATAAACATGCTCGCACCTGCGATTAAAGCGTTTATCGCGTCATCGTTCATACTCTTTAGGCTTGCGAGTAATTCATCGCCTTGCACATTCTTGCGTTCTTTAATGTGCATGTATTGCGCAAGTTTATCTTGGAGCTCTGGATACTTATCAACATACCGAGCGGCATAACTACCGCCACCGGGATGGATAAGCCCACTTCTAGAAAACCATCTTGGAGTCAGTTGCGTACCTTTACAGATAGCTCTCGTAAACACCAAAGGTTCGGTGATTAAGGGGCTCAAAGGTAGCTTACCACGGCAAGTGTTCGCTAGTTGGTACAGCTGCTGTATATCCTTCAACGGGTAATCAGCAGTTTGAGGCAACATAGAATCCGGCGACAACAGCTTAGTCGGATAATTGGATTGCAAAACCCGTATATCGTACGATTTCTCGGCCGATTGGTAGTTAAACAACTCGGTAAAAGTGTCTATTCTTTCTGGCAGTGAGTCTGCCTTCACGATTGGTGCTGCTGCTAGTATTGCGACACTAAGTAATAAACGTTTAATCAAACTGTAACCGTTGTTCGTTCCATTGCTAGAAACTATACATCATCTAAATTAAAGTTGTCATCGATACAAGTAAAGGTTTTGCATTTCTATTACATTGAATGTACAAAAAAAAGACCAGCATACGCTGGTCTTTTCAATTAATGGCAATTCCAAATTACAAAGCTTTGAAGATTGCTTCGACACTTTCTTTTGCATCACCAAACAACATTGATGTGTTTTCTTTGAAGAATAGTGGGTTTTGAACGCCAGCATAACCAGTATTCATTGAACGCTTGAATACAATGACATTTTGCGCGTTCCAAACTTCTAATACAGGCATGCCCGCAATTGGACTGTTCGGATCGTCAAGCGCTGCTGGGTTTACAGTATCGTTCGCACCAATAACCAGAACCGTATCAGTCTCAGAGAAGTCATCGTTGATCTCGTCCATCTCTAGTACGATATCGTAAGGTACTTTTGCTTCTGCCAGTAGAACGTTCATGTGACCTGGCAGACGACCTGCTACAGGGTGAATACCAAAGCGCACTTCAATACCCTGATTACGTAGTGTTTCAGTAATTTCATGCACTGGGTACTGTGCCTGAGCTACTGCCATACCGTATCCCGGAGTGATGATCACTGATTTTGAGTTCTTCAGCATTTCAGCAACTTCTTCTGCTGATGTTTCGCGGTGCTCGCCCTGCTCTTCATCACTTGAGATCACAACTTCTTGACCAAAGCCGCCAGCGATAACGCTGATGAACGATCGGTTCATTGCTTTACACATGATGTACGAAAGGATCGCACCTGAAGAACCAACTAGTGCACCTGTTACGATCAATAGGTCGTTTGCTAGCATGAAACCTGCTGCTGCTGCTGCCCAACCTGAGTATGAGTTCAGCATTGAAACCACAACCGGCATATCTGCACCACCGATCGATGCTACTAAGTGGTAACCAAACGCGAATGCAATCAACGTCATTACGATCAATGCGAACATGCTGCCGTCTGCTTTTACGAAGTAAATCATAAGAAGCGTAGAAACGACGATCGCAGCAAGGTTCATTTTGTGTTTGTGAGGCAGGTTAAGTGGCGAAGAAGAGATCGTGCCACGTAGCTTACCAAACGCTACGACTGAACCAGTGAAGGTTACCGCACCGATGAACACGCCAAGGAATACTTCCACTAGGTGAATCACATGCTCAGCGTGCATACCAGCAAGGTCAGTTGAAACTGGCGCTGGTGGCTCTAGGTAGCTGTTGTAACCTACCAATACTGCTGCCATACCTACAAAGCTGTGTAGGATAGCAACCAGTTCCGGCATTTGAGTCATTTCTACTTTCTTAGCGTAGTGGATGCCGATGCTACCACCGATGACCATCGCGATGATGACCCAAACAAACCCTTCCGCATTTGGGCTGAAGATCGTCGCAATAAGCGCAATCGCCATACCCGCAATACCGTAGTAGTTACCGTTTCTTGCCGATTCTTGTTTAGAAAGTCCCGCGAGACTTAAGATGAAAAATAGCGCAGCAATGATATATGCCGCTTGTACTAATCCTGCAGACATTTGTCACTCCTATTATCTATCTTTGCGGAACATTTCAAGCATACGTTTGGTCACGGTAAAGCCACCAAAGATATTTATGCTTGCTATGAGTACAGCAATGAATGATAGGAAGGTAACAACACCATTACCCTGACCAATTTGTAGCAACGCACCTACTACAATGATACCTGAAATCGCGTTGGTAACAGACATAAGCGGAGTATGCAGTGCGTGTGTTACGTTCCAAACTACGTAGTAACCTACCACACACGCCAGTACGAATACGGTGAAGTGAGATAGGAACGCTGCCGGAGCAACAGAAGCAACCCATGCAAAGGCACCTAAACCCACAGCAAGCGCACCAAACTTCTTCACTGGTGACGTTGGCTCCTCAACTTTAGGTTGAGGTTTAACAGGTTCTTGCGGTTTAGCTTGTGGCTGTGCAGACACCTGAATTGGTGGCGCAGGCCATGTCACTTCGCCTTCTTTTACTACTGTTACGCCACGAAGCACGACGTCTTCGAAGTCGATATTGATGTTGCCATCTTTCTCTTTGCAAAGCAGTTTTAGAAGGTTTACAAGGTTGGTTGCATAAAGCTGAGAAGATTGTGTTGGCAGTCGACCTACCATATCGGTGTAACCAACGATTTTCACGCCGTTAGCCGTGGTGATTACTTGATCTTTTACCGTGTATTCACAGTTACCACCGTTTGCGGCAGCAAGGTCAACGATCACGCTACCCGCTTTCATGCTATCCACCATTTCTTTGGTGATAAGCGTTGGCGCAGGTTTACCAGGAATCAGTGCCGTTGTGATGATGATATCAACGTCTTTCGCTTGCTCAGCGTATAGCTCTGCCGCTTTTTTGTTGAATTCATCCGACATTTCTTTCGCGTAGCCGTCACCTGAACCTGAATCTTCTTTGAAGTCTACCGTTAGGAACTCTGCGCCCATCGATTCAACTTGCTCTTTTACTTCAGGACGAACGTCAAAAGAGCGAACGATAGCGCCAAGGCTACCAGCAGCGCCGATAGCAGCAAGACCTGCTACACCTGCACCTGCAACCAGTACTTTCGCTGGCGGTACTTTACCTGCTGCGGTAATTTGACCGGTGAAGAATCGACCGAATTCATGAGCGGCTTCAACCACTGCGCGGTAACCAGCAATGTTCGCCATAGAAGAAAGTGCGTCTAATGCTTGCGCACGAGAGATACGAGGAACCGCGTCCATTGCGAGAACGTTAATGTTCTTGCTAGAGAGCTGTTCCATTAACTCTGCATTTTGAGCAGGCCAAATAAAGCTGACTAGTGTCGCACCGTCTTGTAGTAATGCGATTTCATCAATGCCATTTTCTTCATCCACGATTGGCGCATTAACTTTAAGAATTAAGCCTGATGTCCATACTTCTTCACTAGAAACAATTTTCGCACCTGCTGCTTCATAAGCTGCATTGTCGAAACTGGCTAGCACCCCCGCTTGAGATTCGATTGCGACATCGAATCCCAATTTAATTAGCTGCTCAACCGACTTAGGCGATGCAGCTACCCGCGATTCACCCGCGAGTATTTCTCTAGGTACACCGATTTGCAAAACGCATACTCCTTGTATACATATCAATAATTAGTCCCAAAACAGAGCAATGCTCTACTCTAATTCTTTTTTATTTCTATCTGTTCACTACGCAAGAAAACGCAAACGAATGATGGTGTTTGGGGTCACCCATTTGCACTGCCACTTCTCGCCTCACAGTCCGTTATTATTCTGTTTTTAGCGAACGTCAATCGTGACTTCAAGTATTTTGTAATAAAAATACTAAATTTCATTACATATAACGTCTAGTAATGAATAATTCTCTACTTCAACCTGAAAAATAACAACGACTGACTTTACTAAGCAGAGGTCTAACCAGATGAGTGCTAACCGCTTATTTAACAAATATTTAAGTAAATAAAAAAAGAGTCATCAGCATATACACTAATGACTCTCTTTTTGATGATTCGTATCAAGTTGGAGTGAATTGTTAATCGAAGATCTTTTCACCCATTTGGTCGATAAACATCTGCGACTTTTTCAACATCAACTCATTGGCATCTTGTTCTGAACCCAACAAGTCAGACCGAATGAAACGGTGTGACTTCACTTCCCCTTCGAAAGCTTTTTCAATGCGGCCTGCAATACGATATTGACCTCCTTCTGAAATGCTCTCTTGGTAGATTAGATAGCCTTTGTATTCGACAGGCTCAACAGTTTTTACCTCAGCAGACTTTTGACTGCCACCAAACAAGCGTGAAAAAAATCCCACGACTCCTCCTTGGTTTTTCTCTGCGTCTCTTACAATAGTCAGAGACAAACTAGAATTACTTAATGTTGATGTTGAGGATTGGTTTTTCAAACCAATCCAGTTCTTGTTCTTCATCATAACTGGTGTGGGTCAATATGACCGGAACTTCGTGGTCGCGATTCTCACGTCGGTCCTCACGAATCATAGCAGCTGCATTTTCAACGGCCACATCGACACTTAGCTTAAACTGAGTCAGCTTGCTTTCAGGTAACGCCGACAAGAAGTCGATATCATGACGGATGTAGACAGGCTTTAGCTGGATCAATGCGAGACACGCGATATCAGCTAATTGTTCGTTATCGAATTGCTCAACATAGACGTCTGAAGCTAACACCTGGCCAACTAATGTTTCCATATAATTGTGTACGTCTGAACTGATTTGCATCAACTTTCTCCTTTAGGCAACAGACCTAAAGTATAGCAGTCGATAAAGCCCTGCAACTCATTGATTGGTCTAAATTTAGTCAACCTCTCCATTTTTGTGTTAATACGTCCTAAAATACTTGGAAAATCCGCAAATAAACGTATTCTTGTTAGTTTCGAGTCTGTGATAATTAATACCTAATTTAAAGCATTAAACAAGATTCATAATTTATTTGAATAACATACGATTAAGATAAGGTTTTGAACTGTAGATGGTTTCATCTTTAATGACCTCTCCCGCTTTTCGCTTTCTGTTCCCACTCCTGTTACTGGGAGCTGTCAGCTTGGGCATGGATAATATTATTGAAATGACCAGAGCGAACTGGGGCATAGCATCAAACCTACCTTATATCTTACTTAGCTGTGCGTTGATCATGTGCTACTCGTTCAAACAAGGGCGAGAGTCTATGGTGTGCATTAGCATGATTTTTGCCTATTTCATTATTCAAACTCGGTTGCAAGTTCCGTTGCACGTTGGCACAACGTTGCTTGAACTGGCCATTTTGACATGCCTGTTACCTGTCTCTTTTTTAGCTGTATTTTTATTTAGTAAAGAAGGGTTCAACTCAAAATCGACCGCAGCGTACGTCTTTATGCTGTTTATGTTTTCTTTTTGGTCTTACATCACGCTTATTTATTATGTCGAGGGTGGGTTTGATGAATGGACTGCGGGTTCTTTGTTTATCGTACCGAGTGTGTCGAAGTTACCCTTCGTTTTAGTGCTGTATTGCTTTGCTCTTGCTTGCTTCCTAGGAATCCTTGTTCTCAAAAAAAATAGAATCATTCACGCGATCACCTATTCGGCCATGGTGTTAGCCACTGCAACTTTTGTGTTTTTTGATGTTCAGTACATATCTAGTACCATGTTTACTTTGTCTGGACTCTTGATCATCATCTATTCTACCTCTGCGAGCCATCAACTTGCGTTTACCGATAGCTTAACGCTGATTCCAAGTCGCCGAGCTTTAGATCTTGACCTGAAACACACCGGACGAAAGTTCACAATTGCAATGCTGGATGTTGACCATTTTAAAAAGTTCAACGACACCTATGGCCATGACACAGGTGACGACGTGTTAAAAATGGTAGCAGCTCGGTTGGGCAAAACGCAGGGTGGTGCCAAGGTTTACCGATTCGGCGGAGAAGAGTTTACCATCGTCTTTAAAGGTAAATTCGCAGAAGACTGTGAAGAATTTATTGAAGAAACTCGTGAGTCCATTGCACAGTATGAAATGGTACTTCGAGATCAAGACGGCCGCCCTGACGATCATAAAGAAGGTAAAAAGCAACGCGGCAAGGCGTCCGAAAAAAGAGGTGTGGTAAGTGTAACAGCAAGCTTTGGTGTCGCTGATAGCCGCAGTGCCCGCAACCCCTCAGATGTCATTAAGCTCGCAGATGAAGCCCTGTATAAGGCCAAAAAAGCTGGGCGAAATTGCGTTAAATTCTGCCGAACTTAATGGCCTTTTTCAAAATGAGTGATGATACTAAACCTAATTACACCTGATTGAAAAACATAACCAAGCTGCCACCCTTAAAAGCACTACCATAGTTTAGACTCATGCCTACTCCCATGTTGATAACAAATGGAATTTTAATTGGTGGTGTCATTAGCCATCCCATACTAGCCTCATAGTAATGATCTGTATTGAGAGGTCTTTTCGTATCCCCTCCGATATCAACACGATTAAAACTAGTGTAGAAAGATTGAACCATGTTTTGCCAAATCGCTAAGCGATAAAAAACCTTTACCCCATTCACCCAATACCAACCCTCTGGGTTAATCAAAGTGTCAACGCCACCAAGGTTTGCTCCAAATCCATTGAAATAGTGCGGAGAAGACCATAAATACCATTGCTCAAACTGCCCGTAAGGGCTATATCTTAGCGTTGCATTGAGCTCCGCAACCATCGCCAATGAACTGGTATTAACGTATACACCATCTATTTCGCTTTAGTAATCTTCAAGCGCATTGCTTTGATAGCGGTAATCATTTTGGTAGTACATTAGGTGTGTGCCTGCTGCACCGCTCAAAATGAAGCTGCAATTTAAATATGCTTCTTGCTCGACTTCTAAATATCCACCCAAGACAAACTCATCTAGATCATCAGGCTTAGTTGCATCCAATGCATATACCTCCTGGTTACCGCTAAGCAGGTATCCACGTCCATTGACTTTGGTTTGATATGGTGAATATCGATTATGGCCAACTGGAACACTAAACGGTAGCGACATCACTGAAAGCTGCTTACGGAGCTCTACGGATTCACTGCTACCCGACAGGTCTTCATCTAGGTTTAGATATTCATTAGGATCAAAATTTGAAAAACCGAAAGTAAACACTTCACTATCCGAAAGTACGATACTTGCCGCATAGTTATAATCGAATTCTTTCTCAAGTTGCTTTTGAATGGAGCTGGAGTGAGATGAAGTTGAAGCGAAAATCATCGCTAAATAAGCCAACTTACGCATGAGTCTTTAATATTGACAAGAGTCATCCGATGACGAAGGTTATGTGCTTATGTTCCTATGAGCCGAAATGGGGCGCGATTTTGGCTCGAATAAGTGATTAATGCAATGGTTTTCTTTGCGTATTTATTACTCTTGATTGAAGAACAATACTAAACTGCCTCCCCTTAGCGCACTGCCATAGTTCACGGTGATTCCAAGGCCAATGTTATCTATCCAGTCAGACTTAAATGGCGGCGTCATTAACCACCCAACACTTGCTTCATAATAGTGTGAGGTATTCATTGGTTTGCTTGTGTCTCCTCCCACATCAACGCGATTAAAACTCGTATAGATCGACTGAACGGTGCGGCCAACTTTGGTAAAGTCATAGAAGAGTTTTACGCCATTTACCCAATACCATCCTTCTGGATTGCCGATATCACCGTTATTGCCGTCGCCCCAGCCTGTACCATAAAAATAATGTGGTGAAGACCAAACATACCACTTGCCCCAGTTTACGGTGTCTTTGTATTTCAGCTCTGCGTTTATCTCTCCAATCAAAGCCCATGCATCGGTATTAAGATAGATGCCTTCTAGGTAAGGCTTAAGCTCATCAAGAGCATCACTACGATATTCATACTGGTTACGATAATACATGAGATGTGCACCAGCAGCTGCAGTGAACGTTATATGGTCAGATAGCTTGTTTTTGCGCTCTACCTCGCTGTATGCACCAAGAATCCACTCTTTGTTTCTGTCTGGAGTTTTACTTTCGTTCAAATGAACGTCTTGGTCGATGCCCAAAACATAGAGACGCCCTTTCAAGCTGTACTGAGTAAGAGATTCATCGTCTTCAGTGAGGGATAGATGATAAGGGAGTGTAGAAAGCGCAACCTGCTTTCTTAAATCAACGGAGTCTTGAGTCCCAATATCTTCGTTGTCGATGTTGAGATATTTATTTGGATCAAAGTCATGAAAGCCAAGGTTAAATACATCGCTATCAGACAACACAATGCCTATTGCAAAATTACGCTCAAATTCCTTTTGTAATGTGTCTTGTACTGGACTAGCGTGAGAAATGGTCGAAATTAGTGACAACGTCACCACAAAATACTTCATTATTTGTCTAACTTAACTTGCGTTTACCACTGTGTATGTATTTCTACCGCGAGATTTTGAAGTATATAGTGCTCGGTCCGCTGTTGCGTAGAGATCGACAATATTTTCCTTACCCGTGGCCTGGAAAACAAACACCCCTTGTGACACGGTCACGAACGGTTCAACACTCGAATACTCATGCTTATACTCTAAGTACTGTATTGCTTTATGAATACGCTCGGCTTCTTTTTCTGCTCCGTTGGCGTCCGTCCCACCAAGTAAAATGACAAACTCTTCGCCACCATATCTACCTACATATTCTCCCGATCGGCTGAATGTCGCTTTTAGTTGATTTGCTAACGCTTGAAGGCAGCGGTCACCTTCAATATGGCCATAGTTATCGTTAAAAGGCTTGAAAAAGTCTACATCTAACAGGATAAGCGCCATAGATTCACCACGCCTCCCATGCCAAGCCACCATATCTGTTAATTGCTGGTCTATATAGCGTCTGTTATAAAGCTTAGTAAGCCCATCTTCGTTTGCTTGCTGCTGTAAGAGCTCGTTAACTGTCTCTAGCTGCGCCGTGGTCTGCTTTAGCTCTCTTCTCATATGAGCAATGCGCTGCATTGCGATAAGCTTTGAATTAAGGACAATCTTGTCTACGGGCTTAATCAGGTAATCATCCCCCCCGGCATCAATTGCTTTTGCAATCATTTCAGGTTCTTCGTGACTACTCAAAAATATGATTGGGATCCAATCTGGAAAGGCTTCTCTGATATGAAGCGAGACTTCAAAACCATTCATGTCTGGCATGGCAATATCAAGAAGGATTAGCTCTGGGTCAAAGCTTTCATATTCATTCAAAGCTTCTAGACCGCTTCCTACGGCTTTAACAACGTGTCCGAGCTGCTTTAACCTAATCGCCAACTGCATTCTATCAAGTTGTACATCATCAACGAGTAGAATGCGCATCGATGTTCCTAGTGGCTGCATACCATGGTCCATTTCTAGTTGTTTATTAAACGTATACCATATGAAAGTGGTATGTGCATTACTACCCTCACTAATCTGCGAGATTTTTGCGACTTTATCACGTAATCAAGAGGTCGTTATGGTAGCTATTTGATGAATTTGGTATTAATATTCCCGCCTTTTGTAACGAGAGACACACCATGTCAGAAGCAACTAACAACGAAAGCAAAAAAATCGATCTAGAAACCATTTCTCCTGAACTACGCAAAGTTATTGAATTTGACGAAGTACCTGAGCAAATGTTCGAGATGGTTACCTCTATCCATGAAGTGTCTGAAGAAGCTGTACGTGCATCTTGGGATGAAATGCCAGCAAGTGCACAAAACATTCTGGACAACTTTGAACAATTCCACGCTCTAGTGACTGTAGGTCAAGCATTTGCAGGTCTAAATGTAATGGAAGAGTTCCCGACTCTAAATCTGCCAGAAAACATGACAGACGAAGACAAAGAAGAATACCGTTCTCAACTGTTAGACAATGTCCTACACAACTGTGTAAAAGACATGGTTAAGCAGCTTAAGAAAGCGCGTCGTGACCCTCTTCTTAAACGTGAATTCAAAGAAGTATTCGAAAAGTAATTTCAATACTGAGTTTAAAGTAAAGGCCGCAGATGCGGCCTTTTTTATGTGCATAATTCGCGAAATTTAATGATGTGCTAATGCTATATCTCGTTGCGTGACACTCACACCTTTTACTTGCGCATAAACCGCATCACCAACTTTCAGGCTCAGATCATCCAATGCCCATGGAGTGATGGTAGCCCATAGGTGGCATTCTTCATCTAACTTGAGTGATACTGTGATACTTTGCTTGTCTTCACCTGTATTAATCTCTTCTATAGATGCGACGGTCGCTGTTAACACGTTACGTATCGATGTAGATACAGGTTTCTCTATCGCGATAGATACGTCGTTTGCACGCACTTGAAGCCGAATTGGTGTATCTGGCTCTCCATCGACTTTTTGAACCCACAAACAAGCGCTCGGTGCGAGCTTTACGCACGTCAGCGCGTATTTATCGTGGTGCGTCGCGATCTTTCCTTCGAATAAGCTACTGTGGTCTGAGAATGACTGCCAAGGACGCATGGCATGAGATGCCCACACATCCTCTAACTTACCTGACATCATGATTCGCCCCCTATCGAGAATTGACAGATGCTGCGCCAAACGAAGAATCTCTTGCAAACTATGCGTGACATAGACGATTGGAATATTGACCTGTTCAGATAACTCTTCCAAAAATGGCATCACTTCTCGCTTACGGGGCATATCCAACGAAGCCAAAGGTTCATCCATCAATAGCAGATTAGGTTTCGAAAGGAGCGCTCTCGCGATTGCTACACGCTGTTTCTCACCACCGGATAAAGAGATTGGAAAGCGTTTCAATAGCGGTGTAATAGCGAGTAACTCTGTCACTTTATCGAAGTAATCATCATCTTTTTCGACTACGCCGTAGAGTAAGTTGCCTTTCACGGAGTAATGCGGAAACAAGCGAGAGTCTTGGAATACATAGCCAATCTTGCGCTTGTGTGTCGGTAAATTAATTCCGGCATCACTATCGAAAAGAACGTGTTCACCAATCGACACTTTACCTTGCTTTGGCGTCACCAACCCGCTGATAACGTTGATTAGTGTGGTCTTTCCGGCACCAGAACGGCCAAATAACGCGCTTATTCCATTACCCGGTAACGATAAGGCGATATCAAAATTAGTTTCACCAAGTGATTGTTTAAATTGAATTTCTATACTCATCGTTTAGCTCCCAGTCTCGCAGCAGCTTTGCGATTTAACCATTCTGATATCATTAATGTCGAGAGAGCCAAAGCAATAGAAATGATGCATAAGCGCGCGGCTTCCATCTCTGCTCCCGGCGTTTCGATAAAGTTGTACATCGCCAAAGGAATGGTTTGGGTCTCACCGGGAATGTTAGAAACAAAACTGATTGTAGCTCCAAATTCGCCTAAGCTGCGAGCGAAAGAAAGCATCGTACCTGTGATAATACCTGGGATCGTTAAAGGCAGCGTGATAGTAAGGAATACCTTTAAAGGTGATGCGCCTAACGTTGAAGCAGCGTGTTCTAGCTTAGGATCAACATTATCCAAGCTAAGGCGAACGGAACGGACCATCAAAGGCAGCGCAACAACGATACAAGCGATAACCGCCCCCTTCCAGTTGAAGCTGAACACCAAACCAAAGTGTTCATAAAGCCAACTGCCAAGAAACCCCTGTCGGCCTAATGAGATCAGCAATAGATAACCAATCACAACTGGCGGCAATACCAATGGTAAATGGATCAGACTGTCGAGAATGGATTTACCGATAAACTGTTTTCGAGAAAGTAACCAAGCCAGAGCAATGCCCAATGGTATTAACCAAACGACGGCATAGGCACCAACTTTTAGGCTTAGTATTAAGGCTTGGTATTCAAGTTCTGTCACTCTGTGCCCTTTTTATTGAAAGCCGTATTGCATAAAAACTTGTTTAGCATCGTCGGATTTCAAATATTCAAAAAACTGCTTAGATTGTGTCGAGTCTTTAACAATCGCCGCTGGGTAAACAATATCCGCGTGTGAGTCATTAGCAAACTCGCCGACCACTTTTACTTTTTTTGTTAAAAGCGCATCGGTTTTGTACACAACACCAAGCGGTGCCTCACCACGCTCAACTAATGCTAATGCAAGACGAACATTTTTCGCTGGCGCCACTTGTCGCTCAATCTGCTTCCAAACACCAAAGTGCGAAAGAGATTCTCGAGCATACATACCAGCAGGCACCGAAACAGGGTTACCAAGCGCAAGGCGATTGCCGTCTAATGCTTGGCTCCATGCATTGCCATCTGAGAAGTTAAAAGGAGTAACACTTGAAGCTAGTGGTGCAATAAGAACGAGGCTGTTGCGCACCAAATTAGTGACGCCGTCACTCTCAATTACATTTGATTTTACTAAGTAGTTCATCCATTTAGTGTTCGCAGAAATGAACACATCAGCTGGTGCGCCATTTAGGATTTGGCGAGCAATGGATGAGGAGCCTCCGTAAACGGGAGTGACTTTCACATCATATTGCTGTTCAAATTTTTGTGCGATATCGTCAATCGCGTTAGTCATAGACGAAGCCGCGTAAACTTTAATATCGGTCGCTGCGTTTGCTGCTGATGAAACGCTCAATATTGCCGCTAGGCAAGCATGAATCTTCCATGCTTTCATAAAAACACTCCGGTGCTAGACTGGCAGAAAAAGAAATTGTGGAACAATGTGCCCACTTTTATTTATGCTTCAAACAGTTAAAAACTGGTTTTATTTGAACAGAAAGTCAAGATTCATATGTTGTTCTATCGCATCTGCAATGCGATTAATGCCTTGTTCCTTTAACTCTTCAAAGTCTTGTTGTGCGATTTGAGTCCCGTTTACCCATTCAGCCACAAGGCTTAAAACGTCGGCCTCATCAAAGAACCCGTGAAGGTATGTTCCCATTACTTGGCCACACTCACTTATCGCGCCCTCTGCTTCGCCAGAACTCAATGTCAGAGGTTGAGCGCCCTGCACTTCACTTCGACCAACATGAATTTCGTAGCCTTTTACATCTACAGTTTTACCGTTTAGGCAAATCTGCGCTTGTGTATGCGTTAATTGTTTGCTGTTGGTTAGAATCGTATTGACGTCTAACAACCCTAACCCTTCACTTTGGCCAGGGGTGCCTTCCACACCATTGGGATCGTTAATAATCTTACCAAGCATTTGGTAGCCACCACAGATACCAATGACTTTTCCGCCAAGTCGGATATGGCGTTGAATGTCTTTATCCCAGCCTTGGCTACGCAGATAATCCAAATCGTCGCGAACTGACTTAGTGCCCGGCAAGATAACCAAGTCGGCTTTGTCGATCTTTTCGCCTTTACCAACGTAGCGAAGGTTAATGTCTGGATTAAGACGCAAAACATCAAAATCGGTATGATTACTAATGCGTGTTAATACGGGCACCACAACATTGAGTTTAACGTGTGAAGATAGCTCTTGCTGAGCCGTAATGGCGTCTTCTGCCTCTAGGTTTAAACCATGCAAGAACGGCAATACCCCCAACACTGGTTTGCCTGTCTTTTCTTCTAACCATTCAAGGCCAGATTCAAGCAAGCTGATATCGCCACGGAAACGGTTTATTACGAAGCCTTTAACGCGAGCTTGTTCGGATTCGGATAGTAATGCTAGCGTTCCGTACAGATGGGCAAATACACCACCACGGTCGATATCCGCAATAATAATGACTGGAACGTCGGCTTCTTCAGCAAAGCCCATGTTAGCGATGTCATTTTCTCTTAAATTGATTTCTGCTGGGCTGCCAGCACCTTCAATCATAATCGATTCGTATTCGTCCGTCAGTTGTGTAAATGAATCCAGCACCGTTCCCATTGCGACTTTCTTATAATCATGAAACCCGACTGCGTCCATATTCGACAATGCTTTGCCTTGTAAGATGATCTGAGCACCTGTGTCGCTGTTAGGCTTAATTAGCACAGGATTCATGTGAACCGTAGGCTCAACGTTGCAAGCTTGCGCCTGAACGGCTTGAGCACGCCCAATTTCCCCCCCATCTTTGGTAACTGCACTATTCAGAGCCATATTCTGTGGCTTGAATGGGGCAACTTTTACCCCTCGCCTTGCCAACACACGGCATAACCCTGCCACAAGGACACTTTTTCCGGCATCTGAAGTTGTGCCTTGAACCATTAATGATGGGATTGGTGATTTCATGAACGCTTAATAAGAGAAAAAAGAAGGTGAACAATCATAACGTTATCTCAGCATAGGACTCAAGAAAATGAATCGAATATGAATGTTCGAATCAGTAATGGTTCAAATAAGGTTTGTTTTAATAGCACCATCAAAAACGAACACCTATATAGAGAAGCCAAATTATGAAAAACACTGTTATCGCTACTATCGCTGTACTTGCTATCGCTCCTACTGTTGCAATGGCGAAAGACGACAACCACGGCCAATCAAGCATTCAATTTAATGGCCCTGTTACGGTAGAGAAAGTCGACGCTTTGATTAAAGATTCAAGCATGTTTACCGAGAAAGACGTGGTTGTAGAAGGTAACCTACTTCGTCAAACGCGCGCCGACCAATTTATCTTCAGCGACGGTTCTGGTGAAATCATGGTTGAGCTAGATGACGATATTCGACTAACGACGCCAATCGACCAAACCACGAAAGTACGTCTGTTTGGTGAGTTCGAAGGTGGTAACAAACCAGAAATTGAAGTAGAGCACCTTGTGGTACTGTAAAGCTCAAGTACCTATGCTTACTGTCTAACCTAGCATAGGTAATCTCAGAAAAGTGATATAAAACACAACTTTGGCCTGCTAATTGCAGGCCTTTTTCTATATTATTGTTTTTTCACTTTATAAAGCCCGGAGACATCATGCTAGCAAAGGCTCTCAAACTAACAGCTATCGGCGTGTGTGCCCTATTACCACTTTCATCACATGCTAATAATTTCAACTACAACATGTTGGAGTTTAGAATGGGGACAAGCCCGGGCACCTTTGGTGGTGAGTTTACAACTTATTTTACTGAAAACACTCACTTTATCATCCGTGGAGATACCGAGTTTAATTCTGATTGGGATGTAGCTGGAGGTATAGGTTTTAATGGCCCAGCAGGTCAATTTGCAGATATATTTGGCCAAATGCTCGTTCATAATATTAATGAAGAAGTCGTCGAGCAGTATAGCTCTTACTACGATAATAACTGGCGTGCAGAAGTAAATTTAGGTACCAGAATGTGGTTGATGCAAGATATTGAGGTACATGCTCAATTTGGACAGTTGATTGCAAATGACGGTAACGCAACAACCTACTCTTTAGGGGGCCGTTTTCATTCGACCCAACAGCTATCTCTTGGCTTAGAAGTAAGAAATACTGGTGTTTACGGTTCTCAGGTAGCCATGGCTGCAAGATTTTCATTTTAAAAAAAGCCTTCCATATGGAAGGCTTTTTTATTTACTTTTTCTTGTTTGGTTTTTTCTGAACATATTTCTGAGACACATCTATGATTGCCACGTCTCTAAAAAAACTACGCCCAAGTAGAATTGGAAACTTCATATGGCCTCGTTCAGCTAGCGTAAACTCGGTTTGTTCATTCATATCACCAACCTGTATGTACGCCACAACAACCGCTCGCTTATCAACTTCATCACTTGATGACTGCTTGATCTTCGCCCATCGCTCCACCGGTAGCTTGAACTCTTTGCTGGCCTTGCCATTCACATCAATTTTGAACTGCACCCAGTCTTTACCGTCCCGCTCAAACGGTACAATATCTGTTGCACTAATTGACGATGTTGTTGCTCCAGTATCGATACGAGCTTTAAATGTCTGGTCAATAGCTGGTACATAAACCCATTCTTCCGCACCTAAAACCAATTTCCCATCCGGCGTTTTTGTTACCTTCGGTGGCTTTTCAGGCTTAGGCTTAACCTCTGGTTTAACTTCAGGTTTTTGTTCGGGTTTAACCTCAGGCTTAGGTTCAATTTCTGGTTTCACTTCCGGTACATCGACTGGTTGCTCTACCTTTGGTGTATCTGGCTCAACAGGCTCAGTAGTCGTTGGCGTCGACGTACACGCAATAAGACCGCCGCTCATCATTAGCGGCAGAATCAGTTTCCAGTTCTTCATCAACTCTCCCAATTAACGTTGAGATACTTTTTGAATAGCGTCAGCAACGTAAGGAATATGAGTTTCGGTCAAACCAGCGATGTTAATACGACCATCACCGACACCATAAATACCATAATCTTCACGCAGTTGCGCCATTTGGTTTTCACTAAAGCCTAGCACAGTAAACATGCCTTTGTGGCTCTCAATGAAATCAAATTGATCTGTATTATGGTTATTTCTCAACTCGTTACATAAAGTTTGACGAAGATTCAGCAAGCGTTGCTGCATTCCGCTTAGTTCTTGTTTCCAAACTGAAGTCAGATTTGCATCTTGCAGGATCGTTTTTACCAATGCGGCACCATGGTCTGGCGGCATCGTGTAAGTCGAACGCGCTAATGTTAGCAGCTTGCCTTTCGCGTTTGCTACATCCTGGGTGTTCTTACCGATCACAATCGCAGCACCAGTTCGTTCTCGGTACAGGCCGAAGTTTTTCGAACATGAAGTTGTGATCAGCATTTCTTCAACATTGTCAGCCATAAAGCGGAGACCTTTTGCATCTTCCTCTAGACCGTCACCAAAGCCTTGGTACGCAATGTCGACAAATGGCGTAAAACCGTTTCTTTGCGAAAGTTCGGTGATCGCTTGCCACGCAGAGAAATCAATATCCGCACCCGTTGGGTTGTGACAACAGCCGTGCAGAAGCACAACGTCAGAAGGGCCTGCTTTAGATAGGTCTTCTAGCATTTTCGCCGTATCAACTTGTTTCGTTTCTGGTGAGAAGTAATGGTAGAACTTCACTTTCAGTCCAGCTGCTTCCATTACTGGCTTGTGGTTTACATAGCTTGGGTTTGAAATCCAAACTGTCGTATCTGGTTGTGCAACCTTCATTAGGTCACCCAACATACGCAATGCTCCACTCGCACCAGGCGTTTGAATAGCGGCTACACGATCCATTGCTGACGTATCCGTCAGAAGAAGATCGATCATGCTTTGGTTGAATTCTTCACAGCCTGCTAGACCAACGTAAGATTTGGTCTTTTGATTTTCGATAACCACTTCTTGCGCCATCTGAATGGCTTTCATGATTGGTGTTTCGCCAGCACTGTTTTTGTACACGCCAATACCAAGGTCAACCTTGTTTGGACGTTCATCGCCGCGGTATGCGACGGAAAGAGATAAAATAGGATCTAATACGGGAGTTGGTAGATTAGAAAACATGAAAGTCATAACCCTTTGAAATTCAAGTATCGAACCTCACGGTAACACTTTCGTTAAAAATGGCGAAACTATTTTTCACTCATTTCGCCAATTAGAGTACAAAATTCTGGTGACTGCGGAATTTTATGAACTCAATCGTTCACAAAAAGTACAATTCACTCATCAAAGTGCGAATCAAGCTTTCCGTTTTTCCTAAATTCACGTGGCGTCATGCTCGACCAGGCTTTAAATCGCGTACTGAAGTTCGCCCCTGTTGGGTACCCTACTATCTCGCCTATATGCTGAATTGACCATTCAGTTGACCGCAATAAACGCGCCGCATATTCCATTCGCATGCGGGTTAGGTGCGCCATTGGGCTTCGTCCAAACTGCTGCTGAGTCAAACGGTGTAGGTGCGGTTCAGAACATGGGTACAACGCAGCAAGTTGTTCAACCGTCCAGTCTTTGTGAAGCTGCCTTTGAACCAAGTCAAACACACGACGCAGTTTTAATTGATTACGTGATATAGAATCTGAATGTGGCATGTTCAGCATGAGTTCGAGCTGAGCAACGCTATGCGCCCCTACCTCACCGCCATAATCGATAGGCAGATTAATACTACGTAATAGCGTTTGAATGCAGGAATACATCACTTCTGGTGCAGATGTAAGTTGATATTCGATCTCTTCATTCACCATCGGCCATCCTTTATTTTGAGAAAGGAATACCCACGCGATTTGCCACGTTTCATCTTCCATTCCAAAGCCATTTTCAATACCCGCGGGCACGATCACTAACGATCCTGGCTCCAAATCATAGCGGCAGGCGCCGCTCTGTAACCAGCCTTTTCCACGAACCGTATACAGCAACATGTGTTTCTTCTGGTTTTTGCGGTAAACAGAAAAGAACTCTCGACAAGTGGCGATACCACATTGGACGATCCCCCTTTCTTCGAGGGCAAGGACTCGCGTATGGTCAACGAACTCTTGGTAGGTCTTCTCTGAAATTGTGTAACGTTCTTGCTTTTCTTCCATGATCCGATGGCTCACAAGTGCACTAAGGGAAAGCGTGCTCTATCAAACAATCGACAGACACTGGATAGTTTGACAAAACTTTTGGATGTATTTGAAAAATACAACGTCAAATCATGGGGATAAACTACTCGCATTGTTCTTAAAGGAGAAATGCGATGCTCTTAACACGCGAATACATAGACAAAGCATTTTGGAAAAAACTGGTTGCAATTGGTGTTCCTGTGTCACTGCAATCCATGTTGTTTTCTCTGCTGGGTGCTGTAGACATTTTTATGGTGAGTCAACTTGGTGAATCAGCCACTGCAGCTGTTGGTGTTGGCAACCGAATCTTTTTCTTTAACTTGGCCGTCGTATTCGGATTGTGTGGCGCAGTGACGGTATTAGCGTCTCAATATTTTGGCTCTGGCAACATGGCTGGTATACGTCGAACACTTGCCCAATCTTGGTTTATTTCGATGCTTGTTACCTTACCATTCATTTGGCTGTATGTGGTTTATGACAAAGAGATTGTCTCATTCATGGCAGATGACCCTGAGTATGTTAGCTATGCTCGTGAATATCTGGTGGTGACTGGATTGAGTTTATTAGGCACAGCTGTCGTGGTACCTATTGAGTCAGTCTTGAGATCAGTAGGCGAAGCAAAGATGCCAACTTATGTAAGCATTGCTGCCATCGTTGTGAATGTCTTCCTCAATGCGGTTTTAATCTTTGGTTTACTTGGGTTCCCACAATGGGGCGTATTTGGAGCTGCTGTCGGTACTTTTATCTCGCGCTTTTTCCAAACTGCAGTGCTGGGTTACTTCTTTTGTCGTCGATATTCACATCTTCTCCCTACTCGTTCAGATTGGCTTGAAGGGACAGTAAAGAAGTACCGAAACAAATATTTCAAAGTGTCGATGCCAATGTTGATCCACGATGCGTTGTGGACCGGCGGCTTGATTGTCTACAGCATTATTTACGGTCAATTAGGTGTCACGGAGCTCGCGATTATCTCTTTCCTATCCCCGATTGAAGGTGTATTGATTTCAACCTTTATGGGATTTGCTGTCGCTGCATCCGTGCTGCTGGGCAATGACATTGGTGCTCAAGAATATGACCGAGTGGAGAAAACCGCTTGGTGGTATGTGTTTACCAGCGCTGTGCTTGCAACAATATTATTCTTAGTCGTTTGGGCGTGTTCACCATTGATTTTGAACTTACTTGAGATGAGTCCACTTACCGATAAGCAAATGGCACTAAATGTATGCTTGGTGTTAGCACTAGGTATGATTCTGCGAGTATTCAACATGGTCGGCATCGGCGGCGTGTTGAAAAGTGGCGCAGATATCCGCTATAGCATCTTCATCGACACGTTTGGTCAATGGGCGATTGGTATTCCGCTCACTTACTACACTGGGATGGTATTGGGTTTACCACTGCATTGGGTGTTGATGTCCCTACTTTTTGAGGAACTAGTGAAAGGCATTCTGACCACCCATCGCATCCAGTCTAAGCGTTGGATTAATAATATGGTTGAAGATGACTCCGGAGTGACAGCGTAACTATAAGATTATGCTATGTTTATACAAGCAAGAGCTAGCATAAGTCTCTGTTTATAATGAATAGCTTTAAAGAACTCACACCAAAAGGGCACATTCGAAATGTACGAATGTGCCCTTTTTATATTTGGCTTTTCTTGAGTTGGAACGCTTAGAGGTCAGTGAATCGATGGATAATTTGATTCGAACTGCCTCGCCATTCTAGATTGAGGTCTCGTTTATCTTGCTCGTATTTCCCATCGATTAAGGTGTCGATGTACTGCGTCACTTCACGCTGCGCGTCATCGAGTTCTTCAAGCGTGTAACCCGTCCAAACCCAAATATCTTTGCCTGGGCACTCTTCTCTTACCCGTTTCACGAGCTTAAGAATGTGCGGCACGTTTGCTGGATGCAGAGGATCACCACCAGACAGAGATAAACCACGGCGTTTGATGCGCGTGTCGTTTAAGTCTGCGATGATTTTATCTTCAGCTTCTTGCGTGAAAAACACACCCGAGTCCAAACGTTGTGTCGACTGGTTATAACAGCCGCGACACTGGTGTACACAGCCCGACACAAACAGCGTGCAGCGTGTACCTGGTCCGTTAACAACGTCGATTGGATAATATTGGTGGTAATTCATAATCGTGCCTTGTTCTGCTGGCTAGAAAAGAAAATCAACCCACGACAGGTTGATTTTCATTATTTGGGTCTGAGTTTAAGTAAACCTTACAGGTGCTTAACTCGACGCTTAACTTCTTCTTGTTTACCGAAGTTAAACGGACGTGCATCTGGGCTGCCTAGGTAGCCACAAACACGGCGTGTTACTGACACTTTCGTGGAGTCATGGTTGCCACAGCTTGGGCAAGTGAAGCCTTTACTTGTACAGTCAAACTCACCGTTGTAGCCACACTCGTAACACTCATCGATTGGTGTGTTGGTACCGTAGTAAGGAACACGTGTATAACTGTAATCCCATACGTTTTCTAAAGCTTCAACGTTACGCTGCATGTTCGGAAACTCACCGTAACAGATAAAGCCGCCGCTTGAGATTTCTGGGTAAGGCATCTCAAAGTCGATCTTGTCGTATGGATTCACCTTCTTCTCTACATCTAAGTGGAAGCTGTTGGTGTAGTAGCCTTTGTCTGTTACACCTTTAATTACACCGAACTCTTTTGCGTCGATGCGGCAGAAACGGCTGCATAGGTTTTCACTTGGTGTTGCGTATAAGCTGAAACCATAGCCAGTTTCATCAGCCCAGCCATTAACCGTATCTTTTAGGTGCTTGATGATAGCTACTGCTTTTTCACTCAGAACCGCATCGTCGTATACGTGCGCTTCTGTACCGAATAGCGCGTTGATTGTCTCATGTACACCGATGTAGCCAAGAGAGATAGATGCTCGACCATTCTTGAAGATCTCTGCGATAGAGTCATCAGCTTTTAGGCGAACACCACACGCACCTTCCATGTATAGGATTGGCGCTACACGTGCTTTCACGTTTTCTAGACGCTGGATACGTGTCTCTAGTGCTTTACGAGCAAGGCGAAGACGATCGTTGAGTAACTCGTAGAACTTCTCTTCACTTCCGTTTGCACGGATAGCGATACGAGGAAGGTTCAAGCTCACTACGCCAAGGTTATTACGACCTTCGTGGATTAGCTCACCGTTCTCTTCATAGGTACCTAGGAAGCTACGACAACCCATTGGCGTTTTAAATGAACCTGTCACTTCTACTACTTTGTCGTAGTTAAGAATGTCTGGGTACATGCGTTTTGTCGCACACTCAAGCGCAAGTTGTTTGATGTCGTAGTTTGGATCTTCTGATTTGTGGTTCAAACCATCTTTAATACCAAATACCAGTTTCGGGAATACCGCTGTTTTACGGTTTTTACCTAGACCAGCAATGCGGTTCTTCAGAATAGATTTCTGGATAAGGCGAGATGCCCAGCTTGTACCAAGACCGAAACCGAACGTAACAAATGGTGTTTGACCGTTTGCGGTATGCAACGTGTTTACTTCGTATTCTAGAGATTGAAACGCGTCGTAACACTCTTTTTCTGTACGCGCTTTTGCAAACTCTTCAGGCTGCGCAATATCCCATTCTTTAGCGATCTCTAGGTGTTTCTCGTAACTTGTCATTACGTACGGTTCTAGAACTTCATCAATACGGTTGATGGTTGTACCGCCGTAAATGTGGCTCGCTACTTGAGCAATGATCTGTGCCGTTACTGCTGTTGCTGTTGAAATTGATTTTGGAGTATCAATCTCAGCGTTACCCATTTTAAAGCCGTGCGTTAGCATGCCTTTAAGGTCGATAAGCATGCAGTTAAACATTGGGAAGAACGGTGCGTAATCCAAATCGTGGTAGTGGATATCGCCCACTTCGTGCGCTTGAACCACATCTCGTGGAAGGATGTGTGTCTTCGCGTAGTGTTTCGCTACAATACCTGCCAATAAGTCGCGTTGAGTCGGAATTACTTTACCGTCTTTGTTCGCGTTTTCATTGATTAGGTCTAGGTTGCTTTCTTCAATCAAACCTTCAATTTCGCGAGTCAGTGCGCTTTGCTTCTCACGCGCGATGTCGCGATCGTGACGATATTCAATGTACGAACGTGCAAGTGACTTGTAAGGACCTTGCATGAGTTCATTTTCGACTAGATCTTGAATCTCATGAATGTGAACCTCATCGTGACCCTGTAACTTAAGCTCAACAGCAAGCGCAACATTTAATGCATGAATTGCGATATCTTTGTCTTTTTTCTCCGCTGCAGATTCCACTGCTGATTGAATACGATCCCTGCTAAACGGAGCTCTTGAGCCGTCACGCTTGATTACGATTGGTTTCACTTTTTCTCCTTACCCAGAATGTTCACAGACTTATCCACAAACACACTATATAGGGCTAATTTTTATTCGACTGACACAATATATTGTGGCGTATTTAACGAGAAGCACCAACTGAAAACATTGATTTTGATCAATAAAAATTGGCTAGCGGATAAGATCAAATCGATCTTATCGGAGTTGATCTCAGTTGCGAAGAAAACTGTGAAAATTGCAAAATTGGAGCGAAATCCACTTGCTTTTTTTAGAGGTCTTATAGGATAAAGGATGGAAAGGAATGCGCTAAAAAATAGGAGTGCAACAGACCAAAATGCGATCACTTTTTGTTACGACGATATTACTTTTTAGTTCTTTTTCATTTGCTCAAAATTCAATCAAATTAACCAGCTGGAATATTGAATGGTTATCTATAGATGGCAGTAAAGTTTCTAGAACATCACAAGATTTTGAAAAACTGAACCACTATGTGGATAAAACCCAGGTGGGCATTCTTGCTTTCCAAGAAGTAGAAAGCGCCGCTGCTATACAAAAAGCCGTTGGTAATAATTTCACTATCTATCTGTCTGATCGCGCTAACAAGTCTAACCAACATCTTCAGTTCAACGACACCAATCAGTACACGGGCTTCGCAGTACGTAGCGGTGTGAGTGTGTTAGATAAGCCCGATTTTTCTATCACACGAGGCAATAGCAAGCTGCGCTTCGCTAGCTACCTTGTTTTGAATCCAAATCAAGATGAAGAGACTCACCTACTCTCTGTACATCTAAAAGCGGGTTGCAGTGGCGCGTATCGCAATAACCGCGATTGTAAGATTGTGAAACAACAAGGACAGGCGCTAGCCAAGTGGATAAAAGCGCGCGAGGACAATCAACAACAATATGTCGTGCTGGGCGACTTTAACCACAACCTAGGTTATCGAGGTGATTGGTTATGGGAAGTGCTATCGGATAATACCGATGCAAGGCTAGTGACCAAAAACACCAAAGCGGAATGTAAGGTGCGCTCTAATCGTAATCCGAATAAAACCCACCAATTCCGCTCAGTGATAGACCACATTATTGTGAGCGGTGATTTAAATGCATCTTCTGGTGTGCAAAACGTTTTCAAAACACAAGATGTGCTTGACTATAAACTGAGTGACCATTGCCCGGTTTCTACGACGCTCACTTTTTAGCATTGAAGAACTCTTTTTAGCGTTGAACCATTCTTTTGGCGGTGAACGAACCGACCAGCATCGCTGCAATAAATAGCAGGACTTGCGTGTTGCCAGTGAAAAGGCTGGCAACCGCAGGACCCGGACACACTCCCAGCAAGCCCCACCCGATACCAAACAGTGCCGCACCAACAACTAGCTTTTTGTCTATCGTTTTAGAAGTCGGACAGACAATCTCGTCACCAAACACAGATTCATTTCTTGGCTTTATTAATAGAAGATAAGCCGGAACGAAAATAGCAAGAGCCCCGCCCATAACAAAGGCTAAGCTTGGATCCCATGCACCTGTGATATCAAGAAAACCAATCACCTTTGCCGGATCAGCCATACCGGAAATTACCATTCCAATTCCGAAGAGCGCACCAGAAAACGCAACGATGGAAATTTGCTTAACATTTTTCAAAACATCAGTTTTCATAACGACACTATCCCTCACGATACTAGCAAGACAGTTAACATGGCTGTTGCCATAAAAGTACACGTAGCGACTACAGAACGGATAGAGAAACGCCCCATTCCACAAATGCCATGACCACTCGTACAGCCATTACCGATACGGGTACCGACACCGACAAATAAGCCAGCAGCGACAACTAAAGCAAGAGAGCCGCTGTACTCAGTTGGTACATGCCTGCCAAGGGCATAAACAGCAAACACACCGCCCAATGCCATCGCAATTAAGAAGACAATTCGCCAAACGCGATCTGCATTCTCAACTGCACCATTTAAGATCCCACTAATTCCAGCAGTCTTACCAGTAAATAACATCAATATGACTGCCGATGCGCCAACCATTATGCCGCCTAATAACGACATCCAAGGAACTTCAAACATAGCTACCACCAAAATAAACTTTGAATTATTGCTTACAGAAAACTTGGTTAAACGCTTCAATAAGCGGCCCAACTCTTTCATCTGAAATAGAATAGAAGACGTGCTGAGAAACCTTGCGGGCTTTGATAATGTCGTGTTTTCTCAAAACGGTTAAATGTTGTGAAAAAGCAGATTGGGTTAAAGTAGAACCTTCAAACAACTCTCCAACCCCTTTTTCGCCCTCTATCAGCTTGCACATTACGATTAAACGCTCTGGATGAGCCATAATTTTAAGTAGATCACTCGCTTCAGTTGCGCTTTGTAGCATACTGTCGCCCATTCTTATGCCCCTTCATCAATACGTTAACTTTTATTAGATATTACTAATTAACATTATTAAGTCAATACTAATGTAGAATAAATAACATTAGACACTACTAATTTACTTAAGTAAGGTGTAGGCGTTTTCGATCATTCAGTAGGAGAAATCCATGAGCAAAATCGTGATTATTGGTGGCGTTGCTGGCGGTGCGTCTGCAGCAGCTCGTGCCCGTCGTCTTAGTGAAGACGCAGAAATCATTATGTTTGAACGCGGTCCATTTGTTTCTTTCGCAAACTGTGGTTTGCCATACCACATTGGTGGTGACATCCAAGAACGCAGCAAATTACTACTTCAAACTCCGGAGAGTTTTTTAACCCGCTTCAACGTAGACGTTCGTGTGATGAACGAAGTGGTTTCAATTAATCGTCAAGACAAAAGCGTAACCATAAAGAACTTACTTGATGGTTCTGAATACCAAGAAAGCTACGATTTTCTTCTATTAAGCCCTGGTGCAGGTCCAGTTGTCCCGCCTATCCCGGGCATTGATAACCCACTGACGCATTCTCTGCGTAACATCCCTGACATGGATGGCATCATCAAAACAATTGAGACTAACAAAGTTGAACATGCAACGGTTGTTGGTGGAGGGTTTATTGGCTTAGAAATGATGGAAGCATTCCACCAGCTAGGCGTGAAAACCACATTAGTTGAGATGGCGGATCAAGTAATGACGCCAGTAGACCGTGAAATGGCTGGCTTCGCTCATGCCGAGATTCGTGAGAAAGGCGTCGACCTGCGCTTAGGCGTTGCCCTTTCTTCGGTCGAATACGTTGCGAACCAATCTGTCGCTAACACAGAAGCAGGTGAAGATGATGAGCATCAACACCTTCAAGGCAAGCTAACACTATCACTCAACAATGGTGAGCAACTGGATACCGATATCCTGATCATGGCGATTGGTGTGCGTCCTGAGACAAAACTCGCACAAGAAGCGGGGCTACAAATTGGCGCCCTCGGCGGTATCTACACCAACGAATACATGCAAACCAGCGATCCCTCAATCTATGCGGTTGGTGATGCAGTCGAAGAGAAAGACTTTGTCACTGGTGAACAAACGCTTGTTCCCTTGGCTGGCCCAGCAAACCGTCAAGGCCGTATGGCGGCAGACAACATGCTTGGCCGCCAAGAAACTTACCAAGGAACACAAGGTACTGCGATCTGTAAGATCTTTGATTTAGCAGTGGCTTCTACCGGTAAAAATGAGAAACAGCTTAAACGTGAAAACATCGCTTATGAAAAAGTGTATGTTCATGCCGCAAGCCACGCTAGCTACTACCCTGGTTCAGAAACTGTATCATTCAAAATGTTGTTTGATCCTGCATCCGGCAAGATCTTAGGGGCGCAAGCCGTAGGTAAAGATGGTGTCGATAAGCGAATTGACGTAATGGCTGTAGCTCAACGTGCTGGAATGACCGTAGAACAGCTTCAGCATCTAGAGTTAACTTATGCGCCACCGTATGGCTCTGCAAAAGACGTGATTAACCAAGCAGCTTTTGTTGCCAGCAACATCATTAAAGGCGATGCAACTGCGATTCACTTTGATGAAATCGACAATCTGTCAGAAGACCAAGTGCTGCTTGATGTTCGTAATCCGGGAGAGTTGGAATCTGTAGGCTTCATTGAAGGCGCTATTAACATTCCTGTTGACCAACTTCGTCAACGTATGAATGAACTGCCGAAAGACAAAGAGATCGTGATTTATTGTCAGGTCGGTTTACGCGGTAACGTCGCTTATCGTCAACTTGTAAACTCAGGGTTTAAAGCATGTAACCTGCTTGGCGGTTACCGTACTTACAAGTTCGCAAAAGCTTAATCTCTAATTTTGCTTGGACAAAGGGGCACGTAATGTGCCCCTTTTTACATCTCGGATTCGACTAATTGAATAATCTTAGTCGCTTTTTCAAAGTGGTCGAGTTGATGAGTTTGAATCCACCAAGTCGCCGCTTCCATCAATAACTCAGGATTGTCATTCTTATTAGCGAAAAAGGCATAAAAGGACACGCCAACATTGTCGCCTTTCTGCTCTATTTTCTTCTTACACACCTGAATGATTTTGTCTCTTAACGCGATGTTCATTGCCTTTCCCTTTCTCTTTGCGATAGCAAAATTAACCCAAAACAAGAATAACTGTATTTATATACAGCTATTCTTGGTAAGGCAAATAAACGTAATCATCTAGATGAATATTCTCGCGCGAAGACCTAATACCCAAGTGCTACTTTTGTTCGAAAATGCTGGGTCTTTGATGTACTGAATATCCGGTGTGATTTGAATGTAGTCGTTCAACTGCATGTTGTAGTAAAGCTCGGCGGTAAATTGTTCAGAGTCATCCACACCATAAGCGTGTTCTAGGTTATCGTTTACATGGCTCCAGTTAACCGCGAAGCCTAGGTTGTTGGTTGGTTTACCTAAACCAAAGTAACCAATCCCCACCGTTAGCGAGCGATCATAAAGCGCTACATCACCTTCCGAGAAACCACCGCGAACAAATGGCATCAATTGCTCTGTAGCAAAGTAACTTGCTGAGAAGTTAATCCCCTGACCGCTGTCTTTATTCGTCAAGTTATGCTGCGTATCACCATCCAAATGCCACGCCGTTAGGTGGACGTTATCGGTATAGATTTGATCTTGAGAAGCCGTCCAACCCAGTTCAAACGTCGTAAACAATTTATGATCGTTGAATAAGGTATCGAAACCATCAAAAGGCTTGTCTGAACGCCCTTTACCATCAGCCACACCAGCAACCATATAGAAGTTTATCTGTCAGCATGTGTCCAACGGCTAAGCCGAGAATACCATCATCAGGCAGACCAATTGCCCCTCCGCCTGTACTGAAAGCAAGGTTAGTAAAACCTGTCCAAGGACTGGCTAATGCATATGTATCAACATAGTCACTTGTATCTAAAAAGCCGACCATGAACGCGGTTTTTCCACCATTCAGTTGCTGCTGCCAGTAAAGGTTGGTCAAACGCGCGCCTTGATCGCTATATGCAGAACCAATCATGCCCGCGTAACCTAACCCGTTTCCAATAAAGCTAAACTCTTTTGGCGATAATTTACTGTAAGCATGGCGGTGTTCCACTTTCCAAACCAATCCACCAGTATTACCAGATTCAAGACCAACCAAATTCCAACTACCATAAAAACGCGCTACGCCAGCACTTGCGGCATCTTCACCGGCACGTTGTGGGTCAGAGGCAGTTAAGCCAAGCGCTTGGTAATCCAAACCAAACGTTAAGCTATGATTTTCGGCTAGCGACTCTCGCCATGTGCGTTTTTCACGAGTGTTCTCTGTAATAGTATTGTCTACCGAATTTGGGCTACCGAAGTTTGCCGCGTTAACCGATGACGCCACTACAAGTGAAAGAGCAATAGAACTAAGCTTTGGAACAGTTACTTTCATATCTGGCTTCTCATTAAGTTGATGTATACAACAAGAGTTTAATGATTCAGATTTTTGAAAATTGCCATTAAGCGACAGCTCACTGCTTTCTGAGTTTTCTGTATTCGATTCTTACTGATAAGGTCGAATAGAGACATCATCCATTTGGTAAATAGTCTCTACGTTTGCAGCTCCATCCGAATAAGATACATCCGCTTTGGTCTTTTTAATGTGCAGATCCCCTTTAACCCAAATAGGTTCGTAAAGAGATGTGAGCTTTAGGCCTTTCGGGTAATCGACTAATACAATCTGGTTTGCTGGTGGTGGTGGCGTATGGATACAAGCGCCCATGGTTGGAACAAGAAAGAATTTTGTGACAACGTCATTGTTAAATTCTACAGGCGTTACAAAACCAGGAATTTCATACGTTTCTTCTGTTAGTGTTACGTTTGGCGTCGACGCTAGCATGCGACGATGTTGAGTAATTTCTTTGCGCTTTTTGAACAGCCATTCAATGTCTAAATCGTCAGCTTTTAAGCTATCTTCCAACTCTTTCATGGTTTGCTTTTGCTGGTCATTGAGATTTTGAGAATCGCGATACCTAGCAAGAGAACCAAGTTCGAAAAGCTGTTGATCGGTGAGTTTTACAAATGGGTCTTCAATTTGAGGAACATTCACCGGCAGCAGTTGCTCCCAGCTCAATTGATCGGCAGATACATTCGATGAAGCTAGCAAAACTAAGCCAGCCAATAGGTACTTCTTCATACGTTCCCTTGAATAGGTTCTTTGTCTTTTTGAGAAAAATTTGGGGACAACCTGTGCCCCCAAATAGTCGAAAGAGTTTACTACAAGGTGTTCTTGTGGATCTTGCCGTCTTTCATAATTACTTTGAATTTATCTTGGTAATCGTTAAGAATTGTGATGTCTTGCAGAGGATTTCCGTCCACCAGCACAACATCAGCATAAGCCCCCGGCTCTACCACGCCTAGTTTTCCGTATTTATAAGGGTTCATACCGCCCGACCAGCTCAAGACTTCCGCTGCGTTCGATGTGCCCATTTTCATGATCTGATACGGCGTAAACCCGACTTTTCCCACCCGAACCATAATGAAGAACTTCAAGCAAGGTTAATTGCCTTTACATGACAACATGCGGATATTAACTCTGTAATGTGAATTCACACTAAAAACTCCAAAAATTCAGAGGTTTTATGTGTTACGTTTCATTTAGCGGAGGGGCTCAACAAAGATTGACGGTACGCTTTAGGTGTCATTTTCATCATTCGCTTAAATGCACGCGTGAAATGAGCAGAATCGGAGTAGCCTGTTTTGAGCGCAATATGCGTGATACTCAGGTCTCGGTCCGCTAAAAGCTCTAGCGTTTGTTTAAGCACCAAGCCTTCGATCACCTCTCTATACGTCGTATCCTCATTTGCTAGCCGCCTTTGTATGGTGCGAGCATTCATGTCAATCAACTCTCCAGCAAACTGGATAGAGATTTTACCCATAGAGAGGTATGGGGTTAGTGCTCTTGCTAAGGCGGCACTAAACTTATCGTCATCACCACGAATAGCTGTATGATGAACGGCTTGTGATGGCGAAAAAACTATCGCTTTATCAATCCATTCATTAGGAATAGAAATTGCGGTAACGGGGCGTCCAGTAAAAAACTGGGCACTTTTCATTCCCGGGAGCTGGTGGAACGGCTCTGCTTCGACATCTTGGATTCCGACTTCTGCTAGTCTCCATTGCGTACCAATCAACTTCTTCAACAATTCATTCATAAACATGGCAGAGAACATTTCTGCATAACGAAACCACTCTCTATCAGCGTTCTGCTTTTCTCTGACGAGCCACCATTTACCGCCACCAGATTGGACAGAAATACTGACGTTATCGGAGATCTGTTTTAGTAGTTCAGAGACTTCTTCTAATGCCACTTTAAGTGAGTGCGTTTGGGTAATTTGATTGGCAAACCTAGGGACGTAGATGTCGTGGCAAAGCGTCCAAGTTAGCAAGGCAAACTTCTCAGGCGATGCACGCTCACCTAAGGTTTGGAATACTGACTTTAGTGCACTTTCCGGAACAAACGTATCAAGGGAATTGTTGGACAGAATATCTTGTGGCATACGTGCGGTTTCAAGTAAGGAATGAATATCGCCATCGAGTTCGTTGAGCATCGTGGCAAACAACTTTACTTCTTCCGAGTGGACCAAAGGGATATCTGTATTGGACATGCAAGCTATCATCTTAAAATACCGAGGATTATTCTAGTTTATGCACAAACGTCCATGCTGTCATTAGTCGCGCCCTAAGTGCTATGTGATATTGAGAGACGACTCACTCAGGGCTAGACGAGTCTATTCGTCTGGATATGAGAACATAACTCTCCAGCCATATTAATACTTGCCAATTCACGCCATATATACTTGTTCGCACTTCTATTTATAGAACTATGAATGTGACGATTTTCACGCTTTCAGGTTCAATTTTAGTTTTCTAGGAATTTTTCCTAGTCGATCTAAGCCCTCCTCTCATGTGGTTCAAAAGCGGACTCTCTACAATCGCCGACAGTTAAAAGAAAGCGAGCACGCAAGTGCATCACACTAATACAAGAGAGTTCACGATGTTAAAATTCCTTGAACAAGTCCGGAAGCCTACCCTAGACCTTCCGGTCGAAGCGCGTAGAAAAATGTGGTTCAAACCATTTATCCAATCTTACCTAGTGGTATTTATTGGCTATTTGACCATGTACCTGATCCGTAAAAACTTCAACGTCGCGCAAAACGACATGATTTCTACTTACGGTTTGTCGATGACAGATCTAGGTTTGATTGGCCTCGGTTTCTCGATTACTTACGGCATCGGTAAGACCGTAGTTTCCTACTACGCTGATGGTAAAAACACTAAGCAGTTCCTTCCTTTCATGCTTATCCTTTCTGGTCTGGCAATGCTTGGTTTCAGTTTCAGCATGGGTGGAGGCAGCGCGAGCTTGTTCTTGATGGTAGCGTTCTACGCACTAAGTGGTTTCTTCCAAAGTACTGGTGGTCCTTCTAGTTACTCGACCATCACTAAGTGGACACCGCGTAACAAGCGTGGTTCTTACCTGGGTCTTTGGAACATGTCTCACAACGTAGGTGGCGCGGGTGCTGCAGGTGTGGCTCTGTTTGGTGCAAACTACTTGTTCGACGGTCACGTAATCGGCATGTTCGTGTTCCCTTCTATCATTGCGATCATCGTTGGTTTCATCGGTATGCGCTATGGTAACGACTCTCCTGAAGCCTACGGTCTAGGTAAAGTAGAAGAGCTATTTGATGAAGCAGTCAGCGAAGAAGACGAAGCGGCTGAAGGCAATCAAATGACTAAGAAAGAGATCTTTGTTGAGTACGTTCTGAAAAACAAAGTGATCTGGCTACTTTGCTTCGCAAACATCTTCCTTTACATCGTGCGTATCGGTATCGACCAATGGTCAACGGTTTACGCATACCAAGAACTTGGTCTATCAAAAGAAGCAGCAATCTCTGGCTTTACCCTATTCGAAGTGGGTGCGCTTGTGGGTACTTTGATGTGGGGTTACCTATCTGACCTTGCAAATGGTCGCCGTGCGCTAGTGGCTTGTGTTTCTTTGGGTTTGATCATCGTATCACTTGAGTTCTACCAACACGCAACCAGTGAGTTCATGTACCTAGCGTCGCTATTTGTTCTTGGCTTCCTAGTATTTGGTCCTCAACTGCTTATCGGTGTTGCCGCGGTTGGCTTTGTTCCTAAGAAAGCAATCAGTGTGGCAGACGGCGTAAAAGGCACATTCGCTTACCTAATTGGTGACAGCTTCGCGAAACTGGGTCTAGGTATGATTGCAGACGGTACACCAATCTTTGGTCTTACGGGTTGGAAAGGTACGTTCGCTGCCCTAGATACCTCAGCAATGATTTGTATTATTTTGCTTGCTTTCGTTGCTATCGCAGAAGAGAAAAAGATTCGTCAAAACAAGAAGAAGCTTGAACTCGCAGAAAACCAAGCTTAATCAAACAGCGCGCTTTGCCAGTCAAAGCGCGCTAGATCATTAAATAAACTTGGTCAATTTAGTATCATAGTAGGTTTTTATTGAGCTCTTTGAGAGCTCATTTTCGTTTGTGTATTGCTGAAGTTTGGTATTTAAGATGATTAACGTAGCGCTTGTTGATGACCATGTCATTGTTCGTTCTGGATTTGCTCAATTGCTGAGCCTTGAAACAGACATGAATGTTGTAGGTGAATTTAGCTCGGTAGCAGAAGCTCGAGTAGGATTACCTGCGTGCAAGCCAAATGTGGTTATCCTAGATATCTCGATGGCAGACGAAAGTGGGCTTACACTACTCTCCGAAATCCCTTCTGGCATTGCTTGTGTCATGCTTAGCGTGCATGACTCTCCGGCAATGGTTGAAAAGTCACTTAAACTCGGCGCAAAAGGTTACCTAAGTAAACGTTGTAGCCCTGACGAGTTGATTCAAGCTGTACGAACCAGTGCATCGGGCGGTTGTTACCTAACGCCTGATATTGCGTTGAAGCTCGCCACACCAAGTGACAAAGCGGCGACGCTGACTCAACTGACTCGCCGAGAAAACGAAGTATGCCAATTGCTGGCTCGTGGTTTAGATGTGAAATCAATCGCCACTGAGCTTGGCTTAAGCCATAAAACCGTTCACGTTCACCGTGCAAACGCCATGGACAAGCTTGGCGTAAAGAACAACGTTGAGCTTGCCAAACTGTTCTCGCAAGAGTCGTTTTAATGCGTAGCTACACCATCACCTCTATTTGCGGTTTATTCATGACGGGATGCTCGTGGTTCTGCCTGTGGGTGATCGCTTATTACTTTGTGAATGATGCTGAACTGGCGATCTTGCTGTTCCCCTTCGCATTACGTTTGGGGTTAACACTGCACACGCGTACAAAGTATTGGGCAACGATTTATCTCGCCGAATGGGGATTAACCGTTGCACTCGCTTTACTTCTTGAACAGCCACAATGGTTGATGGTGTTGGTGGCCAGCGTACTGAGCATTCCGGTTGTTTACCTTGCTAAACGTTATTACAAAGGCGATCAGAATCAGCACTTAGCGGTGATGGCGGTCGTGTTACTCGTGACGTCTTGCATTAACGTACTTGCGGTTGGTTATCACGTTCAATCTGTCTACATGGCGTGGTTAGCGAGCATTGCGGGGGGGTTGTTGGTGCTGCCAATGTGTTACCTACTCTGGAACTACCTCTTCCAAAGCCCTTGGTCACCGCTGACCTCGAATTTGTTAGCCAACGAAGTTCAGTTCAAAGTTCGTCATATTCTGCTTTATAGCGTGCTATTGATTGCCAGCATTTTAGTTCAAACCAGTTTGCCAGATGAGTTAAAACGTTTCGCGCCTTTCTGTATGGCAATCCCAATCATTGTGCTGGCGCTACGCTATGGCTGGCAAGGCGCTCTTCTTGCGACCATGTTAAATAGTATTGCGCTGATTGCTGCGCGAAGTGGTGTTTCGAATCTGGAAATCACCGACCTTCTGTTGTCCCTTTCGGCACAAACCTTAACGGGCATCATGCTCGGTTTAGCGGTGCAGAAACAAAAAGATCTTAACCAAAAGCTTCGTGGCGAATTGTCGAGAAACCAAACCTTGTCCCGACAACTCATTCAAGCGGAAGAATCGGTTCGTCGTGACGTGGCAAGAGAACTGCACGATGAGATTGGTCAGAACATCACGGCTATTCGTACCCAAGCGAGCATCATTAAGCGCGTTGATAACGCAGAAATGAACACACGTTGTGCCGACATGATCGAGAACCTCTCACTCAATGTTTATGACACCACCAAACATCTGCTGAGCAAACTACGTCCGAAAATGCTCGATGATTTGGATTTGAAAGATTCCGTTCACCAGCTAACCCGTGAAATGGAGTTCGACAATCATGGCACTCGCGTTGTGCTTGATTGGCAAGGCGACTATGAGTCTTTGGGCGACACGTTAAAAGTCACCCTATTCCGTTTGTGTCAGGAAGCGTTAAACAACGCAGCTAAATACGCGAATGCGACGTCTATCGTAATCGAGCTGTCGATTGACGAGAACATTTCGTTGAACATCGCTGACAACGGCATTGGTTTCAAAACCGAAGACTGCATGAAAGGCATGGGCGTTCGCGGCATGCAAGAACGCGTGCAAGCGCTCGGCGGCAAAATGTATATCTACTCTTTGAATGATCATGTGGATGGCACGCAAATCGCCATCACATTACCTAAGGTGTAACGAGCATGTTTGGATTATTTCAGTCTCCGAGCTACAACCAAGCTCCCCTTAGTAAAGACCAGGTGGATGAACGCTACCGCTATTGGCGTCTACACATCATGCTGGGTATGTATCTTGGTTATGCAGGCTTTTACTTCACTCGTAAAACCTTCAACTACGCTGCACCCGCAATGATTGCTGATTTAGGTTTAGATAAAGCCGATATCGGTATGATTGGTACGCTTTTCTACATCACCTATGGTTTGTCGAAGTTTATCTCGGGCACCATTTCTGACCGTTCTAACCCTCGATTTTTCATGGGTGTAGGTTTAATCGCGACTGGCCTTATCAATATCGCATTTGGCTTCTCTAGCTCTTTGGTTGCACTCGCAGCCTTGTGGGTTATGAACGCTTGGTTTCAAGGTTGGGGTTGGCCTTCGTGCTCTAAGTTACTTACCACTTGGTATTCGCGCTCAGAACGTGGTTTCTTGTGGGCAATTTGGAACACCGCCCATAACGTAGGCGGCGCTTTGATTCCCCTACTCGTTGGATTTCTTACATTCCATTACAGCTGGCGAGAAGGCTTTATCGTACCGGGCATTATCGGCGTCATTCTTGGTGTCATTGTTTGTTGGCGCTTGCGCGATAAACCGACCACTCAAGGACTGCCAACGGTTGGTCAATGGCGTGATGACAAGTTAGAACTGGCGCAAGAAAATCACGGACAAGGGCTGAGCTACAAAGAAATCCTCAAACAATACGTGTTCAACAACAAGTACATTTGGTTACTCGCGTTCAGTTATGTACTGGTATACATCGTGCGTACTGCCATCAATGACTGGGGGAACTTGTACCTGACAGAACAACACCACTACAGCCTAATCAACGCTAACGCTGCGCTGTCGATGTTTGAGATTGGTGGCTTTGTTGGTTCTCTGGTGGCTGGTTGGGGCTCGGATAAACTGTTCGGTGGTAACCGAGGCCCAATGAACCTCTTGTTTGCCGCAGGTATATTCTTATCTGTCGCTGCACTGTGGTTGATGCCATTAACCAACTTCGCGTTCCAAGCTGCGGGCCTATTCTCGATTGGTTTCTTCGTGTTTGGCCCACAAATGTTGATTGGCATGGCGGCAGCGGAATGTTCACACAAAGATTCCGCTGGTGCAGCAACGGGCTTTGTTGGTTTATTTGCTTACATGGGCGCCGCACTTTCTGGCTACCCATTGGCATTGATTCTTGAAGAATACAGCTGGACTGGTTTCTTTATCACCATCTCGGTATGCGCAGCCGTTATTGGCTTGTTGTTATTACCGTTCTTACAGGCTCAACCTTCCAGAAAGCCGCTCGCTCCCAAGCTTAGGTTGTAGACACATCATTGTAGAAGCGACTTCTACACCTCTTAGGGTGAGTTAACCGCTCACCCACCTAATCTCCACTATTTTTTGCTTCCGATTCAGTTCGGAGGGTTTTCTACGGGTAAAATTCATGAATTCGAATACTATTTCATCAAAATGCTTCTTCAAAATGGACAACAAGATCCAAAACTACGACTGGGGAAGCCGCACGGCTATCCAGGATTTGTTTGGTTTTGCTAACGAAGCTCAACAACCTCAAGCCGAGGTTTGGATGGGCACTCATCCAAATGGTTGCTCTATCGTTAAACAAGGAAGTACCACTGCTTTAAGTACAATTGTTTCGTTATCAGAATTGATCAATCAGGATCCGTCAGCGTTTCTATCGCAAAGCACGGCTGAAGCCTTTGGTGACTTACCTTTCCTCTTCAAGATTCTTGCCGCAGATAAAGCGTTGTCGATTCAAGTGCATCCAAACAAGCAAGATGCAGAGCTTGGTTATGCAAAAGAACAACAGCTAGGTGTACCGCAAAATGCATTTAATCGTAATTACAAAGATGCCAACCACAAGCCTGAGCTGGTTTACGCCCTTACTGAATACCAAGCGATGAACGGCTTTCGTCCGTTTGATGAAATCATCGCTGAGTTCCGCCTGTGTGACATTCCTGAGATTAACGGCTACCTAGAACAGTTTGAGCGTAACCCTAACCAAGACGGCTTGTGTCACTTCTTCGTGGAGATTCTTTCTATGGAAGAAGCACGTAAGGTTAACGCAGTGGATCACTTATTAAGTTACGCAGCAATGAACAAAGAACGTTCAGTATGCGAATTGATTTCAGACCTTGCTGCTCAATACCCGAATGACGTTGGTTTGTTTGCTCCAATGCTACTAAACGTTATTACGCTCAAGCCGGGTGAAGCCATGTACCTAAGCGCAAGAACGCCCCACGCGTACATTAAAGGTACCGGTCTGGAAATCATGGCTAACTCAGATAACGTACTTCGCGCAGGTTTAACACCAAAACACATGGATGTGGAAGAACTGGTTAAGTGTACCGACTTCATTCCAAAACCAATGAACACACTGCTAAACCAAGCAGAAATCAATGGCTGTGAGCATCACTTCCCTGTTCCTGTGCAAGACTTCAAGTTCTCTGTGTTCCAAGAGCCAAAAGATCAACAAGTCGAGATGACCAGTGCAGAAATCTTAATGCCAATCGATGCGGACGTAACGCTGCTTGCAGAAAACGGCGAAACATTAGTACTTGGTAAAGGGCAATCGGCTTTCATTCCTGCTTATGTAGGGAACTACACAATCAGTTGCGAAGGTCGCGTCGCTCGTGCATTTAATGGCTAAGTTCATTTCCTAGTAAAATAGAAATGGCGGAGACTCTTCAGCTCCGCCATTCAAATCACTCCGTCTTATATCTAGCTCTGCGCTTGAGCCAAACGAATACTCACCAAACTTGCCACCATGATGGCCAGATAGAAGCTCCCGACTATCGCCTCAAAGAAAACGAAGAACTGAGCCACTGGAACCGTTGGTGAAATGTCTCCATACCCCACCGTCGTCAACGTAATAAAGCTAAAGTACAAAGTATTAAATAAGTTCGACAGCCAAGGTTTCGCTTCTAGTCCTGTGAAAGAGCTTGGGAAAAACTCCAATACCAACAAGTAAATCACCGCCCATGCAAGCCCTAGTAGCAGATAGATACAAATCGAACCGATGATGTGGTTCGTCGTCACCGATTTAGTTAACACCACCTGCTTTAGCGCCGAGTATATGTGCGAAAACAAGAACACCAGTAACGCACCTAGCGTCAAAATGGACAGATCTAAATGCTCTAAGAACGACATCCCGTAGGAGATGACGGCCACAATCAGTAACACGCCATACCATGTTCGGTTGGTTTTGTTTTTCTTGTTGATACCTGCAATCGAAGCACCTAGTGTTACCACCAAAAGAGCAAGAACAAATTCTTGCCCGTCTGGATAGAACTGGTGCATTACAGCACAGCCGAAAAACAGCGCGATCAGTGCAAAAAACAAAAAGTAAAAGTTATCTTCCCTAGTCATAGACTTCATGAGTCCACCTCTACTTTATCTTCCTCCTTCGCTTTTTGGTCAATGCTTAGTGCTTTGTTTGCTTCAGTGTCATCTTCTTCTAACCAGTTCACCATCAATTGATAAGTCAGACTCAGTACCACGGCACCGACAAAAAGACCAACGATGCCTGACATTGCCATACCACCCAGTGCACCTAGCAGTGTCACAAGCATCGGTGTGTCTGAACCACGGCTTAGAAGAACAGGTTTAAGTACCGCGTCGCTTGCACTAACCAAGATACACCAAACTAGGAATATGCCAGCAACCAGTGTCGATTCGACGCTAAACACGTAAATAATCGCAGGAATCAGTGCCAGAATCGGTGGCAGTTGAACAATCGCAATCAGAATTACGGCAACCATCCAAAGTGCAGCAGCAGGAACGCCAACCGCGACCATACCGACACCTGCCATGACAGATTGAATCAGTGCAACGCCAATCACACCTTGAACGACACTGCGAACGGTCGATTTTGAAAGATCAATCAACGCTTCGCCTTTCTTGTTGGTAAGGCGGTCTGCTAGCTTGGTAAAACCTTTTTGGCAAACTTCAGCATTGCTCATGAACGCACCTGCAATCATGGTCGAAATGATGAACTGGATGAAACCACCACTTACCGAGCCAACAATAGATGCTGCTTGAGAAAGGAAGCCTTTCACTTGTTCGCCATACTTAACCAAGAAGCCTTCCATGTTGGTCGATGCATAGTTAATCGCAACGAACATTTTGTCGCCCACGACAGGGATCTCTTTTAAGCTTTCTTGTGGCTTAGGTACAACTAAGGTGCCGTCTTGCAGCCCAGTGACGACCTCGGTACCACTGGTATATAGACCGGATGAGAGCGCGATAAGTGGGATTAAAAGTAACAGCACACCGATAGTACTGAGGAGCGCACTCGCCTTACCTTTTGAAATACCTAACCGATTGTGAAGGGACATCATGACTGGGTAGAGCGCGATGGCAATAATACCGCCCCACACGACCAACATAATGAATGGATTGAGGATAGAGAAACACCACCAGATCAGTAACGCTACGGCTCCGGTCTTGATAGCGGCGTCTATCGCCTGTTTAGAGAAATCATTTGAAGCTTTCATAGCGTTACCTTTTCACTGTCTGTTAAGTGTTATGTTTGCAAAAACTTCCATTGTCGGGTTTCCAAAAAGAGTGATGCGAGGATCATGTACGTCCCGACCAACACCAATTGGAAGATTCGGATAAATGTATTGCTGTCGATATCTCCGGAGCTCATTAGCGTGCTGCCGATCAAGACAAGCAAGGTACTGAACGCCGTAGCGAATATCGGTGCCTTCTCTGGCACGGTGTAAATCTTCTTCCCTATCAATACCGCCAATAACGCAATAAAGGCGGTGTAAAAGAATATGCTTGGCACAATGGCGAGAATCGAGAAAGCCAAGATGGCAAGTATCCCGCCGATACCGTTACTGATGATTAAGAACGCGCTTAATTTGACTGACTTCTCTGACGTAATCATCAAAGACAGCAACGCGACAAACATCATGGTGAGCAATGCTTCTGAAATCTGAAAGACAAAGAAGAAGCACACCACAGGAAACGAAATCAACATGGCTCGAAATGACGCATGCCAACGTTGTTCTTTACCAATTGGTGGAGCCGCATAACCCGCGAACTCACTGTCTGGCTCTGGTAGATAAATATGAACCAGGGCAAAAATCGCCACCGATACCGCACCGGAAATTGCCAAGCCACTCGCGAGCACAACAGAAATTGCTGGGTTATTTATTGCCATAAACGGCAACATCAACACCGCAATCAACAAAATGGTCGCGAACAGATTCCATTTGGGGTCAGTAAACAAGTAGTAACCCCATGCCATCATCAAACCGACGGCAATCAGTAGAACAATTGGGTACTGAGTAATGCCTCCTGAAAGGAGCAACCCCAACCCCATGGTGGCAATCAATGCCAGCAGCAACTCGTAAATCGTTTCTCTATGAAGGTTTGGCTTATCGACCAAGAACTTCGCGGTAAATACTGGCGCGACAAACGCCAGTTGCCAATTAATCCAAGCAGCGAGAAACACCGCCAGACCTACACCAATGGTGAAGCGCAGAATCCGGCGTTGAGTTGCGTTATCAATTCTCAGATTATCGGACATAAGACAGTACGCTCAGTAGACGAATCCAAAGTTTGCCAAGGGTGTTGAACACGAAGTTGTCACCGCTGTAAACAATCACGTCTGCTTGACCGCCAACACGTAGCATTCCCGTTACCTCTTCACGATCAAACTCGATAGCGATTGGTAGCATTTGCGTTTGGCGTAACCAGCCTGTTTGTTGGTTGGCTTGCGCCAGCTTACCCGCTTGTTGGTTTTGTCCCCAATCGACACCCCAGTCGATGCTGCTCACTTTACCTTTGATGACTTTGCCGGGAACAAAATCGAGGGCGATTTCTACTTCGTCACCAATGCTAACGTTGCCTAAGCTGTTTTCACGGAAGTACGCTTCAATCCAAATGTCTTCTGTCGACACAAACGTCATGATTGGCTGACCGGCTGAAGCGTAGAAGCCTTCGGTCAAACTGAAGTTCGAAACACCACCTTGAGTTGGCGCACGAATCACAGTACGTTCTAAGTTCAGTTGAGCTTGCTCAAGTGCCAGCAATGCTGCCTTAACTTGACTGTTTTCTTCACCTTCTGCGCCAAGTTGTTGTTTCGCTTTTTCAAGATCCGCTTCTGCATTTACTACGTTTGCTCTCGCCGTTGCCAATGATGCTCTCGCTTTGTCCGCGTCTGATTTCGACACAACACCTTTCTCTGCCATGGCAAGAACACGGTTGGCTTGCGCTTCGGTGTTTTGGCGTTCAACAATCGCAGACGTTAACCTTGCTTGAGCCGAAGCGATTGACGCGGTTTGTGCACCAACGTTCTGCCCAGCAATTTCAAGACTCTCTTCAGCTTGCTTTACCGCGATCTCGTAATCAGATTTATCGAGAACGGCGAGCTCATCACCTTCTTCAACAAGTTGGTTCGGACGAACATTAATATTGAGGACATTGCCAGAAACCTGGGGCTTTATTGGCACGATATAACCTTTAACACGCGCATTGTCGGTCACTGGAATGATGCGATCTGACACAATGCTGAAGCCGAGCATGACAACAATAAATAAAAGCAGATAGTTGGTGACCGTCTTTACTTTATCTTTTTTATTCGTCTCTTTGTTTTCCGCCACTTCCGTTGGCTGTTTCTCGTTTTCGTTCTCGGACATGTTATCCCCTTGCCATTGAATAGATTGAACATTTTAAGAATATACCGTCCTGTCCAACCTGCCATTAATTGAACAATAATTATCGAGCTATATCTAAAAGCAAGAGTTATGCGCTAAGATAGTTTGAGGTTAATTGGCTATACATGGAGTATCCGCTTAATGCCAAATCCCGCGTTTCATTTCCCCGTTGTTCAAAGCAACTACGCACGAATTATGGTAGAAGTCTTTGCCAACTATGGTTTGGACAAGCACAAACTACTCAGTGACGCCGGACTACCAGCGGATCTATTCCAGTCTGACAGCGACTACATTCCATCTGAATCGATAAAACGTTTAATCCACTTAACCTCTTCTCAACTTGGTGTCCGCAAGTTTACTGACTTATTAGTACTCATCTTTCGTCGTCGTGTCATACCTAATGTCTTGCATCAGTTTGTGCCATTTCAGACCATTGGTGATTCGATGCAACACATCGACGAGATATTCAGTTTAGACTCACCCGGAAGTAACGTTTCTTTCGAAATCCACCACGGTCACGCTTGGTTCTGTCGTTTCTCAGAACAGAAAGACACTCAAATCGCCGACTGGTCAGAAGCATTTGCAGTCATTTACATTACTGAGCTCATCAGCATTTTGACCAAAACCACGTGGTATCCAAGCAAGGTGCGTCTACAAGGGCACAACAGCGACATCGTAAAAAGTATCGTGCCTAACCAATGCCAGATCTTTGTGGGTCAAGAAAAAGCTGGCGTTTACATACCAGAAGATATTCTGGCCGTACCAATCCAAATATCAGACTCTCAATTAGGCGCCAAACCTAGTCAGCTCCAGTGGCATACGAGTTTTACTGATAGCGTGTTTGAACTCCTTCGCCCTTATGTGCGAGAGCGTAATTTATCGATAGAAGAAGCGGCTCAGTTGCTGAGCTATTCTGTTCGAACCTTTCAACGAAAGTTAAAGAATGAAGGGACTTCTTTTCGGCATATTAAAGAGTCATTGATGTTCTCTGTGTCTTGCGAATTGATGGAAGAAGGACACTCTCTCACTTATATATCCAATCAACTTGGCTACACCAGTATTTCGCACTTTTCACGCGCATTTAAAAGAGTGTCCGGGTTATCTCCTAAAGTGTATAAACAGTCGATAGCGCTGAACGCTTCCAGCACTTCGTGACGTTATACTGCTCAGTCCATTTGAGGCTTGGTATTTGGTAATTGCTTGAGTTTGGCTTGCATCAGCGTTGCGAGGTCTATTTCATCGCAAAGCACTTCTACGTCCTGAACTCGAAAGTAAACAATCATACGTTACCCTCAATTGAAAACGTGGGGCTATTATGCCGCAGCGCTACTCGAGTTATTTACCATTTCACGCCACGCTAGCATATTTCTATTTCATCATTTTGGTGTTCAAAATTAGAGTAATTCACCCACTTTGCGCAATTTTAACAATGATAAGAATTCAGCGTTCTTTTCGCATCTTGTTCATCTATCTCACGCGCCATTGCGATTTTTAATTAATTATTTTCAATAGGTTAAGTCTCAATAAAATCTCATATCTCGTCTTTCATACAGCCGTTAGCACGCGATCTTCGGCTTAATCCGAATATTCATCTGTTTGAAGCTGAGCAACCTTTTGTTGCAAAACGTATACGCGGGATTGTAATCACGTTTTGTATCACTACAATTCCAAACCAAATGAATAAAGAAACGTTTGTATGCCGAAATTAAATTTAGACAGCGCAAGGAATAGCTCTGCACTCTCCGAGAATGAAACCTGCGAAAAAGTACAATCGGCATTAGAACCGAAATACCACAAGCCAGAAAAGAAACTCTGCCTTAGTGCAGGTCTGACGGAAAAGCACATTGCACGTCGTTGGAAAGTTCTAGAATCCATGACGGACAAAGATCTTCTTCTGGATCCTTTCACTCAATTGCATTACGACCAATACGCCAACAACATTGAGCACTTTATCGGCACGGTGAACCTCCCTGTAGGCATTGCTGGCCCACTTCGCATTAACGGCTTGTTTGCTAATGACGACTACTTAGTTCCACTTGCTACAACAGAAGCAGCCCTAGTCGCCTCTTATAGTCGCGGTGCGAACTTAATTACGGCCTCTGGTGGCGCAAGCACGCTTTTGATCAGCGAAGGCGTCAGCCGTACACCCGTATTTGGATTCCAATCTCTCGCAGAAGCCGCACAGTTTGTTAGTTGGGTGGTTACCCAATATGACATCTTCCGTAAAGAAGCGGAGTCAACTACGACGCACGGAAAGCTAAAAGACATCAACGTCAACATTGAAGGTAATCATGTTTACTTGGTGTTTGAATACGTAACGGGGGACGCTTCAGGTCAGAATATGGTGACCATCGCAACACATAAAGTGTTCCACTACATTCTTGAACACAGTCCTATCCAACCAACTGATGCTTTCTTAGATGGCAATCTGTCCGGTGATAAGAAGGCAAATGCGCATACTTTACGTTCTGTGCGCGGAAAAAAAGTATCAGCGGAAGTGACCATTCCAAAAGCACTTGTTGAGAAATACCTCCATACCACCCCAGAAGCCATGGTTAAATTTGGCAAAATGACCATGGTTGGTGGTTTACTCAGTGGGTCGATTGGTATCAATGCACACTATGCAAATGCTCTTACCGCACTTTACATCGCGTGTGGGCAAGACGCGGCATGTGTTGCCGAATCAGCCGTTGGTATTACAAGAATGGACGTTGACACAGACGGTAACCTGTACGCTTCTGTGACTCTTCCAAACATCATGGTCGGTACGGTTGGTGGAGGTACTGGCTTGCCAACACAGAAAGCGTGTTTGGATATTCTTGGCTTGCATGGGAATGGCAAAGCGAAAGCCTTGGCAGAAGTTGCTGCCGGTCTATGCTTGGCGGGTGAGCTTTCAATTGTTGGCGCATTCTGTGCCGATCATTTTTCTAGAGCACATCATAAGCTCGCCAGAAAAAGTAACTGATTACTTTGTTGTATAGGTGGCACGCGAAGTGTTGCCTATCTTATCCCTCAGCCTGAAAAATGAGCTATCAGATAAAGTAATTCATGCTTTTGCATGATGGTTTTTGCCCCCAACACGCCGTTAAATAGCCCGCCAATACTTATTGTTTACATAAAATTAATTGATGCTTAGATCACGTTTTTATACGGCTGTTTCAATCTTTTACCTCGTTTTTTTGAACTAACGAAAGCCTTGATTTTAGTATTTGTCTCACGCACCCGCTAAATCTCCGCTTTAGTTTGTCTATACTCGCTTTGAAACAGTATGTTAGCTTTTTCTTAATTAGCTCAAACGATTTTGCTCTTTCATTGTCACTCACTCCCATACGGCTATACGTAGGTAAGAGAGTTTATATGAAACGTCAGAAACTATATCACTTAACCCTATTTTTCTTCTTCGTGCTTTCAGTTGGTTCCATGCAACCCGTTATGGCTGAATTAACACAGCAACAAATTACGCGCACACTATATCAAGCGACTTTTGGGCCTACTCCTCAGAGTAGAGCTCAGCTTGAGTCGCAAGGCTTAAGCCTTTGGCTAGAGAATCAACTCAATTATCCACCCACTCTCCACATAAACTTGTATCAAACCCCATTTACTCGAGGAGCCCAAGCAAATAGAGAAAATTCTTGGTATCAAATTTCAGTAACGTCTCAAGATCAATTAAGACAACGAACTGCGTTCGCACTAAGTCAAATACTCGTAGTATCTAGGTATGGGAACAGCCTTTCAGGCAAAGCACTAGGACTCGTGACCTACTACGATCTTTTAGTTGAAAACGCATTCGGTAATTATCGGGATCTACTTTATAAAACGGCCACACATCCAGTTATGGGCAGCTACCTCTCGATGATGGGAAGTAAAAAAGCAGATAATACGACTGGCTCCCTACCCGATGAAAACTATGCCAGGGAGCTTATGCAGTTATTTACTATTGGCTTATATGAGTTGAATCTGGATGGTACAAAGAAACGAGACTCCGCTGGAAACGCCATTCCTACCTATAGCCAGTCAGATGTGCAAGAGTTAGCTCGTTCACTAACGGGATGGTTGAAATCAGATAGCGCTTTTACAAAACCCATGCGTGTTGTTGACTGGCGCCATGACGATGGCTCAAAAGCTTTTCTTGGGAGCACGATTCCTTCCGGTTTGAACGCCGATGATGAACTAAATCTAGTCATGGATATTTTAATGGCCCATGACAATATTGCACCTTTCGTGTCAAAACAACTAATACAACGCTTAGTAACATCGAATCCAACACCTGACTATGTCGAGCGAGTTGCGTCGATATTTAATGACAACGGTAGCGGGACAAAAGGCGATTTAGGCGCGGTTGTTAGTGCAATATTGACTGATCCCGAAGCCTTAGGCTTAAGCACGGTACAACCTATTAAATTAAAAGAGCCCATTATAGTTTTTATGAACTTTCACCGTGCTCTAGGGTTTGAGCCAATCGATAATCGCTATTACGGTGCTGTCGGCCTAATGAACTCAGCTAACCAAGGCGCATTGCGCTCGCGAAGCGTTTTCAATTTCTATTCTCCGGATTATGTGCCTTCTACATCATTTAGCAATGCGGGTTTAGTGGCCCCTGAGTTTGAACTGCTTGATTGGTCTGTTTACACCGATGTGGTGAACACAATGTACAACGAAATACGCCAAAATGGCGGAAGGACTCATGCTCTGGCACTTAATGAGTACTACCAACTGCTTGATGATCATCCTGCACTCGTTACATTAATCGACCAACGACTGCTAGGTGGTGATGCATCAACTGAACTCAAAGAGACTCTGCTCAACGTTTTAGATGCCTACAAATCCAATTACGTTGCCAAAACCAAATTGTCGTTGGCCTTTTTTACCGTGTTATCTAGCCAAGAATTCTTTGTTCAAGATTAGGAGCTCAACATGGATATATCTCGAAGAAACCTATTGAAAAGCACTGCCTCCCTTAGCGTCCTAGCATCCATGGGCTTGCCGAGTCTGACGCTTGCCTCACCAAGTAATGATTACAGAGCGCTGATTTGTGTATATTTGTCCGGCGGAAACGATGCAATTAACACCGTACTACCTCTGTCTGATTCCCATTATCAAGCGTATAAAGCGGTGAGAAGTAATTTGGCTGTAGAGCGAGATACGATTCTCTCAACTCACTTAACTGCCACCGATAATTATGGAAATGAAGTCCCTCTGGGCTTACATCCAAGCCTTTCAGCACTTCAGCCCCTGTTCGAACGCGGTGATGCTAACGTCGTTTTAAACAGTGGTATTCTTGAACGCCCTCTGAGCAAGTCTGAAATAGAACAAGACAAGGATGTACTCCCTACTCACTTATTTTCTCATAACTCTCAAAGGAATAGCTGGTTATCCGGTGGAATGCCCGTTGATTCAAATTTAGGCTGGGCCGGAAGAATGTTGGATGTATTGAGTTCACAGGCTGATGTAACACCGTTATATAGTATCCATGGAGATTCTCTATGGCTCAGATCTGTCGACCATACACAGACGGTTTTAAGGCAAGACAGGGTACTTCAACTAACAGCAATTAATAAAAGTGATTTCAACGAGGCATATACAAAAATACAGGCCATTAAACCTGCAAGTCTTTTCGGTAACCATTTCAATACGATGACAGAGCAGTCTATGTTGATGAGCCAACTTTTAGCGAGTGAGCTTAAATCCGTCGAGCCAGTTGCAGGGTTTAGTAAATCAAGCTTAGGGAAACAGCTTAATATGGTATTTAAGCTAATCTCACGCCAGAGCTCTCTGTCACAACAACGACAAATCTTCTTTGTTAAACATACTGGCTATGACGTGCATGATGCTCAGTTAACAAAACATCCTTCGCTTCTAAAAGATCTTTCGGAGAACCTCAGTGCACTATATCAAGCCCTTGATGAACAAGGACTTAATGACAGTGTAACTGCCTTTACCATGTCTGATTTTGGCAGAAGAATGACCAGCAATGGTAACGGTACTGACCATGGTTGGGGTGGGCATCAGCTCGTCATTGGAGGGGCAGTAAAAAGCGCTCAACCAATTGGTACTTGGCCTGAACTAGTACTAGGTGGTGAAGACGACTATTCCAAAGGTCGGTTAATTCCTAAGATTGCCGCAGACCAAGTCGGTGCAACTTTGGCTCAGTGGATGGGGATCAGTGATGGCGCGGCACTAGATTACGTATTCCCTAACATTCGAAATTTCTCGACATCGAACTTAGGCTTTATGGCTTAATTTACCAAAACGCAAAAGATAAAAAAGGGAGCAAAATGCTCCCTTTTGTTTATCGCATGTATTGCTTCGTTTACGCGTCTTCACCGCGAGGGCGTTCGTTACACAACTTGATTGCGCGCTCTAAAAGCTCCAACGCTGTCTTATCGCTTTCTGGTAGCACCGCGTCGCTTTCAGCAACAGGCGTTACACGGTCCCCCCATTTCAATACTGCAGCACCCCATGTCAAACCCGCACCGAATGCCGCTAATAGCATGTTGTCGCCTGGCTTAACACGTCCTTGCTCTAACGCTTCACACAGCGCAATTGGCACTGTTGCTGCCGAAGTGTTACCGTAATTTTGGATGTTCACAAAGGCTTTTTCTTGTGGAATACCTGAAAGGTCACACAGCGTTTGGATGATACGGATATTCGCTTGGTGCGGGATTACCACGTCGATTTGATCTGTGGTTAGCTCTGAAGCTTTCAAAACCGTTTTCGCCGCTAGACCCATGCCTTTTACGGCACGTTTGAAGATCTCTTGACCAACAAAGTTGAAATCCCAGTAACCGTTGTCTTCCGCAAAACGATCCATGCATGTGCCAAACTTAGGCACAGAAAGGATGTCACGCCCTTTTGCATCACAACCAATTTGCGATTGCAGTAGGCCTGTTTCTTGTTCTGTACGAGTCAGAACTACGGCCCCTGCACCATCGCCGAACAATACCGCAGTATCACGCATTGCCCAGTCAATGTAGAAAGAGAGACGTTCAGCACCAATAATGATTGCATTACGGTAGTTGCCTGATTGAATCAAACGTGTACCTGTTTCAAGGCCGTATACAAAGCCAGTACATGCCGCGTTTAAGTCGAAAGCCGCTGCAGAGCGAATACCAAGGTTTTGCTGAACCTTAGATGCAATGTTTGGAATAAGAGAGTCAGGAGAGCATGTAGCAACAATGATAAGGTCGATATCACTCGCTTCTACACCTGCACGTGCCATTGCATGTTGCGCGGCTACCGTTGCCATGTCCGACGTGTTTACGTGGCTAATGCGACGGTTTTCGATACCAGTACGGGTGCGAATCCATTCATCTGAAGTTTCAAGGAAAGTGCTAAGGTCGTCGTTAGAGAGCGTGGCTGGTGGAAGACATTTTCCCCAACCGGTTATTTCAGCGTAGTAATTTGTCATCGCAGACCTATTTATTGTTGTATTTTAATGAAATTTCTTAGAACCTGTTCGGGTCCAAATACAGACTTGCCGTCTTATATTTCGGCAGGCTAAAAAATAAGTATACAAATTATGAGGCTGACTGGTAAGTCATGTTTTCATGAAGTTGTCATAAAGGAAGAAGTCATGTCATCGTTTAAAACTCGTTGTCCGTCTTGTGGCGGTTTAAATCGCGTCCCTAATGAGCGAGTTGCGGAAGCTGCAAGCTGCGGTAAATGCAAGAATGCTCTATTTGATGGTGCCCCAATAGAAGGTACTGTCGATAATTTCTCAGCGTTGCTAGAAAGCAACACGCCAGTCGTGGCCGATTTCTGGGCACCATGGTGCAATCCATGTGTGGGGTTTGCTCCTGTTTTTTCGGATGTCGCGCAAGAACAGGCTGGAAACGCTCGTTTTGTCAAGATTGATACCGAAGCGCAACAACAATTAGCGGCACAGTTCGGTATTCGCAGTATTCCAACGATTATGGTTTTTAAGAATGGTCAGCGTGTTGACATGATCAATGGTGCCCTACCAAAAACTCAATTTGATCAGTGGCTAAATCAAGCACTTAGCAAATAAACCCCTTCGCCAGCCTAACTCTTAGGCTGGTGTTTTTATGCAGCATTCCCTCATAGAATATCGATAAATATCTTTTGTCGAAACGACTTAAATATATCGTTTTACTTGCCTATTAATTAGCCTCATATTCGCGCCAAATAACCCCTGATTTTTACTTAACTTATAGGCGCAAAACATTGGAAAACACAGCCATTCCTGCAGCATCACCACGAGTCACAGTTCCTGTCGTAGCACTGTCTCTTTATGCAGTGGCATCAGGCTATTTGATGAGCTTGATCCCTCTTATGCTTGGTGAATACAACATCTCTGCTGATTACGCGAGTTGGTTGGCGAGTGTGTTCTATGGCGGTCTATTAGTTGGTGCTATTTTCTTTGAACGTATTGTTCGTAGCGTGGGCCACCGTAAAGCATTTGTCGGCTGCCTAGCGACTTTCTCATTCACCATCGTCGCACTACCATTAGTTCCAAATGGTATCGTATGGCTTGTTGCGCGCTTCATTGCGGGTATGGCAGTTGCAGGCGTGTTTGTGATTGTGGAATCATGGCTAATGTCCGGTGATGAATCTTCTAGAGCAAAACGCTTGAGCCTTTACATGCTGTCTTTATACGGTGGCTCTGCTCTTGGTCAGTTTGGTATTGGTATCCTAGGAGTAAGCGGCGGTGTTCCTTTTGTCGCGATCACTACACTGATCCTAATGGCGATACTGGTTTTGCTGTTCATTGATTGCGAACAACCAAACAGCCATGAATCAACAGCATTATCGTTCAAACAGATTTCTAAACTAAGTCACGCTGCAATCATTGGTTGTATTGTTTCAGGCCTAACTTTGGGTGCGATTTATGGCCTGATGCCAGTAGAACTCGCAAACCGTAAGATCAGCCACCAGGACATCGGTACATTGATGGCGCTCGTGATCCTAGGGGGCATGCTTGTTCAACCTATGGTTACAGCATTAAACAAGTACATGGCACGTACTGTGTTGATGGCGTTTTTCTGTATCTTAGGTATTTTCTCTATCGGCCTGACTTTTGTATCTTCATCAGCGGTAGTACTTGCAGCGGCACTGTTCCTGTTGGGCATGGCAACTTTTGCACTATACCCAATCGCAATTAACTTAGGTTGCGAAGGATTAGACGAGCGTTTCATCGTATCTGCAACGCAAGTTATGTTGTTCAGTTACAGCGTCGGTTCAGTAGCTGGCCCAGTGGTTGCCGATAAATTCATGGGTCAGATGCACGGCTTGTTGGGTTACTTGTTCGCCGCTCTGCTTGCGACTTGTATCTACATGCTAATCGCAGCAACCAAATCAAAGCACCAAATGGCTGCAGGGCTGTAATATCTGCGAAGCAAAATACAAAAACGAGGGTCTAGCACCCTCGTTTTTTGTTTTCCATCCGCTTATGGCGATTCGAAGCATTAGCAGCAGGCTTTTCCGGAACATCACGTTTCTCGTGTACTAAATGCCGAATTGCTAGAATTGGGTGCTTAAGCAACATTCTAGGCCCAGAGTAACGCATAATAAGTCGCATTTGCTCTTTAGGTTCCGGTTTGTAGCAGTGAATTGGGCATTTATTACAAGTCGGCTTTTCTTCTCCGTAAGGACAACGATCAAGCCGAACTTCCGCATACTCTAATAATCCGCGACATTCTGAGCACAACTCACCATTCGTGCCATGGTTATCTTTGCAATAGATCTCTACCATCGCCTTGACGGTTTTAAACTCTGTGGCGAGCTTCCCCAATAAAATGTCGCTCATTCTTTTCCTCTAGCTAAATCGCCTTTAGCTGCAACTGCTTTAGTTACGGCTTATCGAGTTACAACTTCATGGTATAAAGCTGTAAATTCCGACCATTATCGTAGGTCTGCTCGATGCGCTCAAACTGAAATCCCAATTTTTCTAGCAAACTTATACTACGTATATTGTCATTATTAGTGATGGCAACCAAGTTTTCTATTTTCATATCCTCACGGGCAAAATCCACGACAACACTCGCTGCTTCACTCGCGTAACCTTTGCCATACGCGCTTGGTAAATAGCCATAACCAATATCAAACGCGGTTAATGTATCGCGCTTGACCAAGCCACAGATACCAATTGGCTGTTGGTCATGCTTGGTTTCGACCACCAGCAAGCTAACCCCTTTAAGCTCTTGCATGCGAAGCATGTTTTCTTGGATATAGCGCTTGGCTTCGTCTAAGGTGCGAATTTGCTTATCACCGACGAAACGATAAAAATCGGGTTGGTTGTAGAGTTCTAAAATAAACGGTGCATCTTCTACACTGACAAGACGCAGTGTGAGTCGCTCGGTTGTAAGTGTTTTCATAGGGAATCCATTAGGGTTGTAACTTGGCGGAAAAATCACTATCCTGCCCCGCTAAATTAAAGGACCAACACCATGAACCGCAAGAAGAAAATCAATTCGATCTTAAAAGCGAAGTTGAAAAAGCAAAACGCAAAGCTTCATAAGAGCAACAAGCCACGTTACATCTCTAAAGCTGAGCGTGCGAAAATGGAAGCAGAAGAGCAAGCGGCTGCGCAAGCTTCAGAAGGAACTGAAGTAACCCAGCCTGCTGACGAAGCATAAAAAAAGCCGCACAACGCGGCTTTTATTTATCCAAATTTAACGTGCTTATTTGTATCTCAGATACAGACTTTTAGTAGTTAAAGCTGTAGTTAAGCGTGAACGTACGACCTCTTCCTTTGTAGTCATAAGCAGCTGAGTCATAGTGACTCGCATATAGGATTTGTGCACGTTGTCCCCACACCGTGGTGTAATCCTCGTTAAATAAGTTTTGGATTCCGAACCCAAGTTGGCCAACTGGCAGCATTACGTTACCCAGTAAGTCGAACGTAGTGTAGCCATCTAGCTTGTTGTCGGCTTCATCTTTGTAATCAAACATGGTTTGACTTTGTAGGCGCAAAGAATAGTCGTTTTGATACCAAGCCGCCCACGCATTTGCCTTTGACGTACTCGCCTTACCAGCACTTAAATCTTCCCACTTGCCATCGGTCTTAAGTTCAGACACAACATAGTGGCCCGAAGCACCTAGCAAAATATCACTCGTCACCCAATAGTTGATGTTCGCTTCCGCACCATATACGCGTTGCTCATCATCCACACTGGTGATCAACAAGGTTTTACGGTCGTATTTGATCGAGTTATCGGACTGCGAATAGTAACCTGCCGCTTGCAGTGATAATGAATCTGTATCCAAGCGGTAACCAAGCTCATAACTGTCCGTTTTAATACCGGAGAGTTTCGAATCAGATACGTTGATACTGTCTTTCAGAGCGTAATGGCCGTTTGCATCCGGTGCATCGTAGCTGCCTTGTCCATAGTATTTCGCTGGGTCAGCCAGTTGGAAGCCTTGAGAAAAGTTCGCCCAGATTTGTGAGTCATCATTCAGCTCATAGATAGTGCCTAGATTAAAAAGACTTACCGAGTAATCTGTGCTGCCACCTGGGACGGCATCTGCAGATGTACCTGTTCCTGCAGCGATCTTCTTCTGTACGCTGTAAGCGACAAAATCATCGATCTTGTTATTCATGTACTGATAACGGTAACCCGCCTGAATAGACCAGTCGGCATTTATCTCGTAATCACCTTGAATAAACAGAGCATATGATGAAACATCGACGCCTGGGTAGCGCCCTACTTGCGCATAAGTCTTGTTAACCAAGTTACCTGAGTCATTCGCGATAGTTGAGTCAAACAGCGCTTGGTTGCTATCAAAACGGTCAAGGTACGCATCAACACCATAAACTAAATTGAGTGCATCCCAGCCTTTAGCAAGTGCTAAACGCCCTGCTAATACTTCGGTTTCTTGTTGAGAGGCACTCTGAAAGTACGGCGTGAAAGTTTGATTCTCGCTTCGGTAAGAAAGTTCGCCAATCAATTGGTGTCCAAATACAGAATCATGGCTGTAATTGGTACTCAGCAAAATACGCTCTGTGCCTTGTTCACGGTCAGATTCAAATCCCTTACGTACATCAACGAAGTCTCGTCCCACAATATACAAACCGTAAGGAGAGTCCTGCTGACTGTCGTAGTATTGTGCAATAAGGCTTAGTTGGCTTTCATCTGACGTTTGAATCTCCGCAGAGCCCATTACATCGAGCGTTGAGTTGTATTGTAAAGAGCCTTGAGAAATATCTGGAGTGACAATGTCACCATTCCCGTCATAGAAACCCTGAGTTTCACCATAGACTACTGAGCCGCGAGCAGTAATTTGTTCATTACCGCCAGATACAGATTGCGCGACTTTGTAATCGAAATCATCGCTGTTATTAAAGCCAGTTGTACCACTTACATAGGTTTCAAAAGAAAGTTCATCCGACGTCGCTTTCTTGGTAACAATGTTAATGACACCGCCTGTTGCACCAGCACCATAAATAGAAGTTGCACCAGAAAGCACCTCTATGCGTTCAATATTAAATGGGTCGATGGCATCTAATTGGCGACTAATGGGACGTGAAGACTGTAACGACACCCCATCGATCATCACCAACATCGTGCGACCGCGAAGATTTTGCGCGTAGTTAGTGCGACCACCAGTACCAACGTCTAATGAAGGGATGGTCGCTGATAAGATGTCACCAAGGCTTTTACCTGCTCGGTATTGTTGAGCGATCTGTTCTTGGTCAACAAACCATACCGTGCCTGGAATGTCAGAAATTGACTTAGGCATAATACTGCCAACCACAACCACCTGTTCGTCGGTGTTGCTTTGTTTGTTTGGGTTCGGTTGGTCAGCGAGTGCGTGAAATGCATAGCCACTGCTCATCGCGAGCACGATGAGATTTAGAGAGAACTTCCTTTTTATCATTGTCTTTATCTTTTTATAAATTAAAAGAAGCGACAATAATACTCATTCTCAACAGCAGATCTAGCACTGTTACATATGTTTAATAATTGTTAACAAGAAAGGCTTTTTGATTTCACTAGCCGCTTATTTTCTTCTGTCCTTGGGCAGTTTTTACAGAGCTCCCTTCCCTCACATTTATACACGAGACAACAACTCTTGCGAACGAGCTTCAGGGGCTGATCTTCGCTAAGCTTATGCAAAGATGAAACATTACCTTCATCCAACCCTAAAGCTTGTAGCCAAAGGATTCCGTGGGCATGGATGATGTCATTACTAAACTGAGGGAAGTGCTGTTGGAGGCGTATTAAGCATGCCATCACGCCATCTGACATCAATTGATGAGTAAAACCCGGTCGAATACGTATCCATTCACTCATTTGAAGTTGGTAAAAGTCATAAAGTTCACGTATTTGCTTACCCGCCTCGACAATCAATTCTTCGATATCACCATGAATATGCTGCTCATCTTCAAAACGATAGCCAGTGACAAACCCATGCTGCACATATTGCCCCATCCCCCTTAAGCGTGGCAGTGTATGAAATCCATAGATAGAAATGAAAGCAACAAACATAGGTTGCCAACATAGTAGATCCCAAGTTCTGGTAAGCCAATAAGCTTTGCCCGCCTCTGGGTGGGCGTGAGAAAGCGACTCATACAGAGACTGAACAATTGGGTTGATATTGTTATCGATATGAATGGCACTGGCATCAATCTCGCCGATGCTGCCATGTAAAAAAGGGGTGACTTCTTTTGAGTAATGGAAGAGTTGTGGGAAAAACTGAGTAGACATCAATGTTCTTAAACGTATTTAGATTTGAACAGAGTTATACGCATGCAAAGTTAGCAATGCAAATAATTATCAATATTACTTGTGTTTTATCACTTTAGTGGCCTAGCAAACTACCGAAAGTACTAAGAGCCCCAGTTTAACTGGGGCTTAACCAGCTGTTTTCTATACTTTAAAATACTTCAGTTGATCGTGCAGTACCTCTGAAGCGGCCGCTAAATGTTGGCTTTCTTCAGCGAGCATTTGAGAAGCATGCTTAACTTCATTGGCAGCTAAATGAATCGTACTGACATTTTCCGTCATTTCATTGGCAACTAACCCTTGTTGCTCTGAAGCTGCGGCAATTTGCGAGACCATGTCGTTTGAGCGAACAAGCTCTTCTACCATGTCTCCCAACTGGTGTTGAGTAGATTGTGAGATACCAACACTCTCCTCCACTTTAGCGTTGCTGCGTTCCATTGCTTTTACAGTGCGATCTGTACGTTCAATGAGCGAGTCTATCGTTTGTTGAACTTCATCTGTCGATTGCTGAGTACGACTTGCTAAATTGCGCACTTCGTCGGCAACGACTGCAAATCCTCGACCTTGCTCTCCAGCTCGTGCCGCCTCTATCGCAGCATTCAGGGCAAGTAAATTGGTCTGCTCCGAGACTTCACGGATCACACTAACTACCGCGCGGATATCATTAACCCCAGCTTGCAGTTCACTTACCAACTGATCGGCTGATGCGATCTCTCTTGAAACATCAGAAATCGTCGTCGCGGTCTGCTCCATCGCCTTACCACTCTGCTCAGCATGTGTGGTTACAAGTGAAGTGCTATGGGCAGTGTTTTCTGCGTTATTGGCGACATCAGCAATAGTGGTACTCATTTCAGTCATGGCGGTAGAAAGAAGCTCTAACTGCGCATGTTGGCTATTTACACTTGTTGCGGCTTCTTCACTCGCTTGAGCAATACTTTGTGCCATATTTGATGATTGCAGCGCCGATTCATGGGCGGCAAGTAATGTACCTTGTAGCTGCTCTAGCATACGGTCAATTTCATTACTCATTTCACCTAGCTCATCTTTACGACTCGCATTTAGGCGTACTGTCAAATCACCATCTGCGATCTTATGAGTGTTTTTAATTAGGCGTTGTAGAGGCTCAACAATATTGCTCGAAATAACATAGCCCAAAGCGGTCAACGCGATGATAAGCACGAATGCAACTACCGCCTCTTTTATCGCATTGGCGTAAAACACCTCTTGAATGTCGGCGACTAAAATTCCTGAGCCAACAATCCATTGCCATTCTGGGAAAAGTTTCACATAAGAGATCTTGTCTTTTAAGTCTCCTTTAGGGCTTTTCCACTGGTAATCTAAGAACCCTGATTGCGTCGTTTTGGCGATTTGTGCCATTTCACGCCAGTGGTACTTGCCTGCACCATCTCTAAAGCTACTCGCATCGACACCATTTAATTCTGTTTTTGTCGGATGCAACACAACTTCTAGAGTGGGTGTGACGACCCAAAAGTAGTTGCTAGTGTCGTATCGCATTTGAGTGATCGCGCCGATCGCTGCTTGCTTCGCAGCTTCTTCACCCATGGTTTGTCTTTGCTCGTAGTAGTAGCTAAGTAAATTAACCACAACTTCTACTTGTGCACTCAGTTTATTCTCTCGTTCTTGTAACGAAGACTTTCTCTGTTCATTCAGGTTATACGCACATGAAGCGATAAGAAGAAGAGCAGAAAAGACGACGAGTGATAAGAGCTTATATTTGATGGAGAGGTTACTCAATTTCATAGACTAGCCTTTTGTTTATATTTTTTACTGACGTAGACCGAATCTATTAAATTGAACGCATAAATTCCTGATGCATATCAATCTTTAAGAAAATTGTTACCGCGAAGTATCTAAATACTCTAATAGCTCACACCCATATAACATACAGTTATTAGAAACTGGAATATATATTACCAAACAGTCACTTATTGATAAATTTATGTCTTAGATAAAAGACAACAAAACATTCTATTAACTTTATCGAACAGCACCCCGCGGTCACATTTTGCGCGAATGTTAACAAATGATGTTGAAGCAAAATAAGCTTACGCAAACCTTAGATATCATCCTGATAACACTTTTCGTTCTGAGCGTGAACTGTCCCAAATAACTGAACATTACCGTTTCTTATAAAATGGAATGTGAACAAGGCAAAGTATTTTTTTCTTGAATATAGAAACAATAGATGTCCCTGTTTCTAATAAGGAAATTAAACATGTTGTATCTTGAGTTTCTCTTTTTGCTCGTGATGCTGTATATCGGTTCTCGGTATGGCGGCATTGGTCTTGGCGTCGTATCTGGCATTGGTTTGGTGATTGAAGTTTTCATTTTCAAAATGCCGCCAACCTCTCCACCCGTCACCGTTATGCTTATCATCCTTGCGGTAGTCACTTGTGCATCCATTCTTGAAGCCGCTGGTGGCTTAAAATACATGCTGCAAGTCGCTGAACGTGTCTTACGTAAAAACCCAAAACGTGTGACTCTCATTGCTCCTTTTGTAACCTATTCTATGACCTTCTTACTTGGTACTGGTCACGCGGTTTATTCCATCATGCCGATCATTGGCGACGTTGCTTTGAAAAACGGTATTCGCCCTGAACGCCCAATGGCAGCGGCATCGGTTGCATCGCAAATTGCTATCACTGCGTCACCAATTTCAGCAGCCGTGGTTTATTACCTAGCGCAACTGTCTGACATTCAACACGAAATCACACTATTGTCGATTCTACTTGTGACGGTACCTGCAACCTTGTTCGGTACTTTGTTGATGTCGCTATACAGCTTAAAACGCGGTAAAGAACTTGAAGACGATGAAGAATACCAAGAGCGTCTGAAAGATCCGGTTTGGCGCGAGAAGATCTTGAATACAACCGCAACGTCTTTGGACGAAGTGTTACCAACTAGCGCACGTAACTCGGTATTGCTGTTCATTCTTTCAATTCTTGTGATCGTCGTTATCGCGATGTGGCCGGAAGTACGTACCATCGTTGACGGAGCAAAACCAATCAGCATGGCAGTGGTTATTCAGATGATGATGCTCTGCTTTGGCGGTATCATTTTACTTGCGACTAAAACCGATCCACGTGATGTACCAAATGGCGTTGTCTTTAAATCAGGTATGGTGGCAGCGATTGCTATCTTCGGTATTGCTTGGATGTCAGATACTTACTTCCAATACGCAATGCCTCAGTTTAAGTCAGGCATCGTAGAGATGGTAACCAACTACCCTTGGACATTTGCACTAGCACTATTCATTGTGTCTGTTGTGGTGAACTCTCAAGCTGCGACAGCGCGTATGATGCTACCAGTTGGTCTGGGTCTTGGTTTGGAGCCAGCGCTGCTTATCGGCCTAATGCCAGCAGTTTACGGCTACTTCTTTATCCCGAACTACCCTTCAGATATCGCGACAGTAAACTTTGATACGTCGGGTACGACTAAGATTGGTAAGTGGTACTTCAACCACTCATTCATGTCTGTGGGCTTGATTGGGGTTATTGGTGCTTGCTGCCTAGGTTACGTGTTAGGACAAATGATTATCCCATCATAAACCGAACATAGGTAAGAAAGTTTGGGGCGAGTCATTGTACGTTTGCGTACAGCCTGAAGTGACTCGCCCTTTCTTTATTCTCGAAGCCACATGGCTAGTTGAGTCTAAAGAAGAAAATCATCATCGACTGCAACGAAGTGATCGGCACAATCAATCAGTGTTTGAGACGTTAACTTTGGTACACCATACACAGTAACTTTTTTATTGAATCGTTGCTGAATACGTTCCACCAGCATACTAAAATCCCCATCGCCAGAAACAAGAACGATCTCGTCTACTTCCGGCGCTACTTCAATCGCATCAAGCGTGATACCCACATCCCAATCCCCTTTAGCACTGCCATCACGGCGTTGAATAAACGGTTTAAGCATCACTTCGAAGCCAACGCCACGCAGAATATGGTGGAACTGGCGCTGCTTAGGGTCGTTACTCGCAATAGCATAAGCTCGCGCGCTTACCACTTCTTTCCCTTGTGTTGCAACATACCAAAACTGGTTGTAATCAAAATTGCTGCGGTACGCTTCACGACAGGTGTAATAGACGTTTTGTACGTCGACTAAGATTGCGATCTTTTGTTTGCTATCCGAATTCATCTTCTTAATACACTTTATTTGTTTGTCGCATACCCTATGCCACTTTGAACCAAAGCACAATGAGCTAATTCCACTAAACTTACCGTATAACTTGGTATCCGCGTTTCAAGGAGTGAAGCCATGAGTAAGACGATCATTACCCTGTTGCTTTCATGCCTCTTATCAAGTCCAGCATTTGGATATCCAGCACATGCCCAATACTGGCCACATCGTAGCGTGCTCTATTTTGCCCCCGCAAACGACAATCACGTTAAGCAATTTTTGCTAGAAGCATTGATGAATGAATGCGAATTGGAAGATAGAGACGTCATCACCTTGGTCATAGCGGAAGACGGCTTTACTGAACCTTCTTGGCTAAAAGAAGAGTTCGATTTGAAAATGCTGGCCGCACTCTACGACGTCAAAGCAGGTCAACACACTGCAATTCTGCTAGGTAAAGATGGCGAAGAGAAACACCGCTGGGGGGCAAAGACCGATTGGCAATTCATCAATAGTCTTATCGATCAAATGCCAATGCGGAAAAGAGAGATGCAACAGAAACGCAGTCCTTGCGCCATTTAATACTTAGCGGTTAGGGCTTTCGTTATTTGCCGAACCAGTCCAATTTGTTGTGCAGCTGCGTTACGCTGCCAACCTCAATTAACGCAGGACTTACAGCCTGTTCCGCCATGCTCGATAGCTCATTTAACTTACCTTGGAAAACACGTTGCTCTGGGCGCGTGCCGTTTTCAATGATTGCGCATGACATTTCAGGGTCCAAACCATGTGTAATCAGTTTATCCATGATATGACCGCTTTGCTTCAATCCCATGTAGAACACAAGTGTGTTGTTAGATTGCGCTAGCGAATGCCATTCAATCTCGCGACCATCTTTTTGTACATGGCCTGTAATAAACTGAACACTTTGAGCATGATCGCGGTGCGTTAATGGGATCCCCGCGTAAGCTGTTGCTCCTGCTGCCGCAGTAATACCCGGAACCACTTCATATTTGATACCGAATTCAGCTAATTCTTCGAGCTCTTCACCACCTCGGCCAAAGATAAATGAATCACCGCCCTTCAGACGCACTACACGCTTACCTTCTTGCGCTTTTTGCACCAAGATTTGGTTGATTTGATCTTGAGGCACACAGTGAAAGTCTAATTTCTTGCCTACATAAATCATCTCTGCTGATGCGTGAGCCAATTCAAGAATGTCTTTGGACACCAATCGGTCGTACACCACAACTTCAGCCGCTTGAATTGCTTTTAACCCTTTTACAGTAAGTAAGTCTGGGTCACCTGGGCCTGCGCCAACAAGAGAAACAAAGCCGCTGTTTAAAGATGAGTTAACAGTAGTCATATCAACGCCTATCGAAAAATTTAGATATAAAGAGAGACTCTTGGCAAAGAAGCGCTTTTTATAGCCAAATAGCTTATTTGTAGATGGGAACGAGGTTCCCTGCTCTGAAGTTCCTTCATCTAAGGAATGACAGGCTTTTCGCTTTGCTTGTTATCGCATTAGATGAGCAGTATTTGTTGAATTGCTCCTATTTGAGTCATTCCCGAAAGCGACGAAGGTGCGTAGTCGGGAATCTCTCAGTTCAAGTCCCAAGAGAGTCCCGACTCGTTCATTACCTAATATTGGTAATAAACCTCGATTACTTAGCCATTACAGGCTCTGCTTTTACTTCTTCTTCAGCATTGATAGAAGGCGCAGTTTTAGCGTGAGTTAGGTACAGTGGGATACAAGTCATTACTAGACCACCAACGATGTTACCTAGGATGGTTGGGATAAGGTTGAAGTTCAACCAAGTCGCAATACCGAAATCAGCACCTAGAATCATACCTAGTGGGAATAGGAACATGTTTACCACTGTGTGCTCAAATACTAGTGCGAAGAAGATGAAGATTGGGAACCACATCATTGCTACACGGCCAGACACTGAACGTGCAGTCATGTTGCCGATAACGCCTAGACACACCATCAGGTTACAGAAGATGCCGCGTACGAAACACGTGATCCATCCGTCCATGCCCATGTTTTCAAAACCAAGGCTACGTGCAGTAGAAACTGCGATAAATTTCTTCGCTACTGCGTTTAATTCTAGAGAGAAGTTACCTGTTAAAGAGATTGCCACTAGGTAAGCTACGATTAGAGAACCGATTAGGTTACCCAAACCTACAAGACCCCAACAACGGAAGATACGACCCCAAGTGATACCAGGACGGTTTGCGAATTTAGCGAGAGGCGCTAGACCGAAAACACCCGTTACTAGATCGTAGCCCATAACACTAAGAATCACGAAACCGACTGGGAAGACAAGTGCCCCTACAACACCAACACCTGTTTGTACGATTGTGGTAATCGCAACAACAACCGCAAGCGATAGGATGATACCCGCCATAGTACCGCGAAGCAGAAGGTCACGAGTACTGGTATTGGTTTTCGCCTCACCCACGTTGATCACGGTTTGTACGAATTCAGCAGGTTTAAAGTCTGTAGACATGAATGTGTCCTTATTCAAAATTGAAAGTTAAAAGTTGAAATTGAATAGTGAAAGACTCGCTGTTCCTCTGTTCCCCAACTGAGAAACAACGAATCTTTAAGCTATTAAATCTCCATAGCCTTCTTATTTGTCACCTAGCTGCTGCAACAACTATTTGGGCTATGCTGAATATTTACGCGGCGATCTCTACTTTGCCCTTTGCGACACGTGCTTTGTACGATTTCACGCTCATGCGCTCATCTTCCATACATGCACCTGTTGCTAGGTTAAAGCGTTGCTTCTTAAGTGGGCTTGCGACCCATAATTGCTCATCGTGTTCAACAATCAGGCCTCGTGACAGTACATTTGACTGAAAAAACGGGTCCATATTGTTGATTGCAAAGACTTCTTCAGTCGCTCGTGGACGGAAGATGGCGACTTGTTCACCCTCAAACAGTGCCACTACACCAGTTCCTGGGATGATGTCTTCGATGTTGCAAACTTTTGTAAATGCCATGATCTCTTCTCCCCTTAAACCACTTCTACGTGAAGGATGTCACCTTTCGCTTCAGGATGTTTTTCAGTGAATGTAGCCGGGCGATGTTGCTCACGGCCATCTGTCACGAACATAACGTTGTCGTCACGTTCATCAGAGTTCACGAAGTGTGCAAAACGCTTCAGCTGAGTTTCATCGTTGATAGTGTCAGTCCACTCACAGCGGTACTCTTCAACCAACTTCGCTACGTCTGCTTCAAGCTGCTCGTTGATACCCAGTTTGTCTTCCATGATTACTTCACGTAGGTAATCAATACCGCCTTCTAAGTTTTCGAACCATACCGATGTGCGCTGTAGTGGTGCTGCTGTACGGATGTAGAACATCATGAATCGGTCGATGTACTTGATCAGCGTTTCTTGGTCTAGGTCACTGGCTAGTAACGTTGCATGACGAGGCTTCATACCACCGTTACCACAAACGTACATGTTCCAACCTGCGTCAGTTGCGATGATGCCCAAGTCTTTGCCTTGCGCTTCTGCACACTCACGAGTACAACCAGACACACCAAACTTCATCTTATGAGGTGTACGGATGCCTTTGTAACGGTTCTCGATCATTACGCCAAGGCCAACTGAATCTTGAACGCCGTAACGACACCACGTAGAGCCGACACACGTCTTAGCCATACGCAGTGCTTTCGCATAAGCTTGGCCTGTTTCGTAACCTGCTTCGATTAGCTTTTTCCAGATTGCAGGAAGGTCATCTTTCTGCGCACCAAATAGACCGATACGTTGAGCGCCTGTGATCTTGGTGTACAGGTTGTATTCAGCGGCAACATCTGCAAGTGCTGCAAGTGCTTGTGGCGTTACTTCACCACCAGCCATACGTGGAATAACAGAGTAAGTACCATCTTTTTGCATGTTACCTAGGAAGTTATCGTTGGTATCGTGCAGCTTAACCAGAGATGGCTTCAGGATGTGGTCACCCCAGCAAGAAGCAAGGATAGAGCCTGCTAGTGGTTTACACACTTCACAGCCGTAGCCTTTACCGTGTTTCTCTAGCAACTCTTCAAACGATTTAATTTCACCGATACGCACTAGGTGGAAAAGCTCTTGGCGAGAGTAAGCAAAGTGCTCACAAACGTCTGCTTTTACTTCAACGCCCGCTTTTTCAAGCTCAGCGTTCAGCACTGACGTTACAAGTGGGATACAGCCACCACAACCTGTGCCTGCACCCGTTACCGCTTTGATGTCACCAATAGTGTGGTGCCCTTGTGCAACAGCTTCAGCGATTTTGCCTTTAGTCACGTCGAAGCAAGAACAGATAACCGCGGAATCAGGCAGAGCATCTGCGCCTAGTGTTGGTTTTTCTGCGCCTGCATGAGCTGGCAGAATCAATGCGTCTGGGTGTTCTGGTAGGTCGATTTCATTCAACATTAGCTGTAGAAGATCACCGTAGTCAGAAGTATCACCGACCATCACCGCACCAAGAAGCTTCTTGTTGTCTTCTGATACGATTAAGCGTTTGTAAACTTCTTGCTCTTCGTTCTGGTAAACATAACTCTTACAACCAGGAGTACGACCGTTAGCGTCACCGATAGAACCAACTTTCACACCAAGTAATTTAAGCTTCGCTGACATGTCAGCACCTTCGAACTTGCTGTCGTTACCCACAATGTGGTCAACCGCTACCGTTGCCATCTTGTAACCAGGAGCAACTAACCCGTAGAAGGTTTCATTCCAAGAAGCACACTCGCCAATCGCGTAAATGTTCTCATCAGATGTCTGACAGAAGTCGTTAATGGCAATACCACCACGTGGTGCAACATCCAACTGCATGTCACGAGCCAGCTTATCTTGTGGACGAATACCTGCAGAGAATACGATGAAATCTGTCTCTAGTTCAGTACCATCGGCAAAACGCATAACATTACGCGCATCTTTACCCTCAGGAGCGATTTCAAGTGTGTTTTTGCTCGTATGAACCTTAACACCCATGCTCTCGATTTTTTGGCGAAGTTGATTACCACCCGCTTGATCTAGCTGTTCAGCCATCAACTTCGGAGCGAACTCGACAACGTGAGTTTCAACGCCAAGCGCTTTCAATGCACCCGCCGCTTCAAGACCAAGTAGGCCGCCACCGATAACCACGCCGACTTTACTCTTCTTCGCGCACGCTTCGATCGCTTTTAGATCTTCGATAGTGCGGTAAACAAAACAGTCTTTACTTTCACGGCCCTTGATAGGTGGAACGAACGGGAATGAGCCAGTTGCCATAATCAGCTTGTCGTATTGAATTTCACGACCAGTGCTTGAATGAACGATACGCTTCTCACGGTTTACGTTAATGGCACGCTCGCCAATTAACATATTCACACCATGCTTCTCGTAGAAACCTTCTTTAACCAAAGATAACTCGTCCGCTGTATGGTGAGAAAAGTAAGAAGAAAGGTGGACACGGTCATAAGCGACACGTGGTTCTTCACAGAAAACTGTGATCTCATATTGAGATGCATCCGTTTTTTCGACTAAGTCTTCAATGTAACGGTGCCCTACCATACCGTTACCGATAACGACCAGCTTCAACTTGCTCATAATACTTCCTAAGGGTTAGGTTCTTATAACTGAGCGCATTGTTAAATGTGAAAGAAAATTAATACATGATGTAAATCAATTACGGAATCAAACTACCCTAAAGGGGTAGATGATAAAAAACCTTAGCTACAAGAGGGTTTAAGAGTAAATTTGCCACATATTTATGTAGTAAACCGTCACCACCTCACTAGGCTGTTAATAATTTTTAATAAATCAAGTAAAAGTCGTCAAACTAGGCCGTTTTCGAGACACCAATCAGGCAAAAATGAAATTGATAATATTAATTAAATTGATTTGGCAAATAATAAGAATCGATTTCATAGTTTTCACTTTTGTTTATAAATAATCCGCTCAAATTGACTTGTGTCATATGTTGATCTTCATTCCAAATCTAAACTATTGCTTGAAAATCAACAGTCTGAGTTCTTGCTTTTAGCACAACTCTTCTAACCAACAGTAAAAATAGAACGACTAATATGCTCAACAAGGAATTTAGCGAAGCTGCCAACTTGATCTCCACAACCGATCCTAGCAGTCATATCACCTATGCAAATAGTGACTTTTGTGACATAGCTGGGTATGAAGATCATGAACTCATTGGCAACCCACACAATATGGTTCGTCATAAAGACATGCCGAAAGCCGCATTTAAACAAATGTGGGAATATCTCAAAGCTGGTAAGAGCTGGATGGGGCTGGTAAAGAACCAATGCAGTGACAACGAGCACCACTATTGGGTTTCCGCATTTGTAACGCCAATTCGAGATCCTCAAGGTAACGTGATTGAATACCAATCGGTTCGGTCTAAGCCTTCCCAAGAACAAATCCTACGCGCAGAAAGCCTTTACAAACAAATCTCACACAATAAAGCGAAAGTAAGACCTCGCTTCAAGTATCACCTTATAAATGCTATTGGCTTACCTGCCCTTCTGGCTTCCTTACTCGCTTTAAGCGTGATGTCAGCAAACTGGTTACTGCTAATACCAGCTCTACTTGCGTTACTACTTTGCGGGAATGCTCTCATGCAAAAGAAACGCTTTGACGATCTGTCTGAGCTAACAAAGCAAGCGTATGAAAATGAGTTAATGGAGTACCCATACACGAATCATAAAGATGACTACTCACGCATTGAGTTGGCTTTAATGATGCGCAAAGCTGAGCTAAGAGCAGTTTCAGGTCGAGCGAGTGAAACTTCAGGGAAAATATTGGCATCAGCAGAAGATGAATTCGGCACCATACAGAGTATTGGTCAAAGCCTTCAGCAACAATGTAGCGAAACTGAACAAGTCGCAGCCGCAGTTGAAGAGCTGACTAACTCCATCAATGAAGTTTCAACGGCAGCTACTGACGCCTCTCAACTAACCGAACAAGCAAATGCTGAATCACAGAAAGGTTTAACGAGCATAGAACAGACAATATCTGAAGTGGACGCCTTAGATGAGGAGCTTACTCGTTCGCAATCTATCATTAATCAGCTTTCCAATGACAGCCAAAAAATAGACAGCATTTTGGAAGTCATTACTGCAATTTCCGAGCAAACTAATCTACTGGCCCTCAATGCTGCAATTGAAGCAGCAAGAGCCGGTGAAGCTGGTCGAGGTTTTGCAGTCGTTGCAGATGAAGTGAGAAATCTTGCGTCGAAGACTGGCTCTTCTGCTAGTGAAATTCACTCTATGATTAAGCAACTGCAAGACACTGCCAACCTTGCGGTCGAAGCAATGCAAAAAGGTAATGAACTGTCGAATAACTGCAAGGAACGAGCTGACCAAACGGGTGAAGTTCTTCGAATGATTTCGGCTAAGCTTGACTCTGTAACTGATAGTAGTCATCAAATTGCTACCGCAGTAGAACAGCAAGCTTGTGTGACACAAGAGATCAACCGAAACGTCATCAACATCAAGCAGTTAGCAGACGACACATCAGAGACGTCAAACACTTCAATTGAGCGAACCAGTCAGCTTGTCGACAGTATCGAAGCAATGCAGCGCTTAATGACTCAATTCAACCGCTAATGAAACGAAGGGCCTGAATCATATAAGGCCCCTCTTTTTTGCCTTCAGAAAACATTCCTATATCTATTGCCTAGCTAGAGACATAGTAATAACGCAAAAGCAAAGAACTGCTCGGTTTTGAACGCTGTTGTTTTGGGGCCATCGATGCAACAAAGTTAAGGGTGAAACAAAGTTATTGCTTGATACGTAGCGACAGATCAGTTGGTGAATAAAATGGAAAATTTAGATGGAGGCGCCTCCCGGAATCGAACCGAGGTCCACGGATTTGCAATCCGCTGCATAGCCACTCTGCCAAGGCGCCATCTTTGAGTTTCGTAGAGAAACATTTGAAAAGTTGTCTCGGGACTTCCCCCTAGAACAGGCGTGTACTTTAATGATTTATTTCGTTTAGTCAAAGATTAATTTGTTAAAAAAGAACGTTAGCTAAAAAGACCATCAAGATGGCGACTTTGCATACAAGCTCCGTATGCCTTTAGCACTTTGTCAAACCACTAAGCTTCAACTCTCCCGCCAATAACGATTACGACCACTAAAAATCTGCCGTGCTGTCGTGTGAAAAACAAACTAACAAATGCAAAAAGCCCCGTCATCACTGACGGGGCCTAATAATTCTATATATTCGAATGGAGGCGCCTTACCGAATTTTATTGTTCTCAAGCACTAAGAGCTCTATCAAATCGGGCCCAATTACATTTAAAAGTTTGCCTTTAAGAAGCGATATGTAGCCTCAGGAACAATTGGTTTAATCGATTGAAAATCTTGCTCCTTCAAATAAGCCCTTACTTTCGAAGCACTTATCACCTGCCCACCTGTGGATATACGATCGATTATTTCAACTTCTATACCATAGCCTGGTAGTAATTCTTGCATCTTGTCATTGTACTGCTTTGTAATCATACAATTGGGTTCATCGCCTAGAAATATTTTGCCAATATTAAGTTTCTTTGCAATATACTCACAAAAGAACCAAGCTTCCATTGACGCATCTGCTTTAGCTTCTTTAGTATCTTTTTCAAAGTAATCTGGATACGTCAACTCTGTACAAATGAACCGGCCTCCCCTAAGAACAGTCACATTCTCAAGATGATTTGTAGCTTCGCAGACTAACTTCAAGCGATCTTCAAATTTGAAAAAGGATTTATCTTCTTCAATTACAAATACGAATAACTCATCAACATCTCCCGCCGCATACTCTAATAGGTGTAAATGTCCTAGCGTTATCGGGTTACAATTGACCGCAACACTACCTACCTTTGTGCCTTCTTTTGGTACATGCTTTTCTAATAATGAAAGATAACTCTTCATTTCGCATGACTCTAACGACTGAGCTGTGTGTCTATATAAGCAGTATTTTAAGTTATCTAGAACTTGAAGCATCTTATGACAAGGCTCTCGATAATTAGCTACATCTCGGTTTATCATACTCGGTATAATTTCATTGACAATAGACTTAGCTAGTATTGAGTTTCCACTTGGAGAAAAATGACATTGGTGTTTTGTCAAATCAATAAAAAAATCTCGACCTCTATCTAATTTATTTAGATCAATATTAAAAATATATTCATTTTTAGCCCTATTAAACTCGTCATAGTCAAAAAACACAACAATATCGTTTTCTTTTATGTCTGTTTGCACTAAGTTATTAATTGCAAGAATCAACCGCATTCCCTGAACTCCATAGTTCTCAACCTTGATATCGCTATAACTTTTATTCAGTTCTCTTTGAATTATACTGGTTATCGAATCTTCATCTCTAGAGCCAATAGAAAATGTCGTTGAAGTACCAAACACCAATACACGGCGATTGAAAGATCTTGGCTGAGAAGTCGTCACTCTACTACCGCCTTGCACTGAAACGCATGGGTTTTCAAAATCTCGCAATACAACTTTGGTCGATTTTACGACGGGGGAAAATGAGTTAAATAGATCGGATATTTTTATATCATTGTAATTTCTATACACGTATTTAATGTAGCTAGGGACTCTATCACTTTCCCCCCACTTATATCTACCTTTAGTATATAGATCAGGATTGGATATTAGCTCTTTTTCTTCTATAGTTTTGTTTTTTAGCCGTTTACCCTTTCCTGAAATACCAATAAGGCAAGGAATCGCTCCTTTACTTAACACATAATCCTGAATGAATTTTATTTTATCAAAATCACAAATGTTAGAGTCTAATGCACCAATTAGGGAGACTATATCATCAGGAATCGGGGTTGGGTCATCAGCGATATCGACAGGCCGAGTGGCATTACTTAAGATGTGTAAATTTTTTAAAATGTAGTAGTAATCAGCTCTTGAACCTGACTTATACACTGCTTCAGCATGCTTAACTGAGTTTGTATAGTCTCCTAATCTGCTATACAAACTCGCTAGCTTAGTATTTCGTCGGATGGTGTTTTTTGAAGTGATTAAATCTAAGGATCGATATTTTAAGATTCTCAGTCTCGCTGAAAAGTCAATGATGTTCATTTTTACTACTAATAATTACAGATAATGTATGTCAAAACAGCATTATACATTATATGCAACAAAATTAATGTATCGTTTTGTAATAATGACACTACAAACCAATACATCTATGTATAGTTTCACCATTCAGTAGGTAAAGACTACTCTGCTAACCTATGTGCTATGAGGCTCAGTACTGCAATATACTTTTAAGTCGCTTAGACGAAAAAAGCCCCGTCATCACTGACGAGGCTTAATAATTCTATATATTCGAATGGAGGCGCCTCCCGGAATCGAACCGAGGTCCACGGATTTGCAATCCGCTGCATAGCCACTCTGCCAAGGCGCCTTACCGAATTTTATTGTTCTCATATAATGAGGAATGGTGCCCCGACCGGAATTGATGGTCCGACACTCGGCCGGTCAACTAGACGGAAGGATTTTCAATCCAAACACTAAAATAGCTGATGGTGCCCCGGGCCGGACTTGAACCGGCACAACGCGAACGTCGAGGGATTTTAAATCCCTTGTGTCTACCAATTCCACCACCAGGGCAACGCAATCAATGCGATGGTAACACCATCTGCTCTAACGACCTTTGCCGCGAGAACGAGGCGTACTTTAACGCAATGAATTTTTAGGTCAACCGTTTATTTTATCTTTTTTATTCATATGCTTAAAAAGCAACCCAGCATGATCGCTATTCATACAATCGGTATAACATTTATCCATCTACTTCTGTTTGGTACTGTGTGAAGCCGTAACACACGCTCTGTCCAGAGTCAGTTACACTTTGTTCACTCAGTGAACACCCGCACAAGCCCTCGATTTAATTGTTTTTATTCAAGTACTTAGTACTCCTGTCAAATAGATCCCTTCAGCCTTGGGTAGACAAACTGTGCAAAGGCAAACACACCCCAAATAATTAGCCCCACAAAAACAACCACTTATACATGGAACACTCTATGCTATGACTCCGGTGCAGTATCGAACTTATTTCTGAAAGAACAACGATGCGGTTGTATAGCTCGCTCTATACCCGCCGGAGGTTTTATGAAAGAAACAAACAATACGCGCTGGTACAATATGGACTTCAGTTGTACCAGTTCTCTGAACACAAAACTGATCAAGTTACTCACTTCGCTTTTGGTCTGTTGTGCGTTTTTAGCATCGCATAACGTCCGAGCCGAAGCCGGTCCTCCTTCAGGTCAAGGCGTTCAACCAGTTCAATACAACGGTAATCCTACCTGTGCTGACTTCTATGGAATACCAGACCTCGAAGAATTCAAAATAGAACCTGTTGCAGATGGTGTCTATTCTGACGGTGAACTAGAAGTTGCAATATCGGTACAAGAAGGGGCCAAAACGTTTTCTTGGGATCAAGGTTCAAGTCCAGTCATCATTCAAGGCATCTTTGTGAAAGGTGGCCCAACCGGTAACTTGTATGAGTATTTCTCAGATGGCATTTTAGTTAATAGCGATACCGGATTGCATTCCCCTGTGCGTCGAGGTGATAATTATTATGGTTTAAGCCACATCTCGTTTTGTTACACCCCTGGTAAACCTGAAATCAAAATCACTAAAGTCTGTACGTTTAACAACATTGTTAACGGCGACTCCTTACAATATGACTACGAGCTGAAAGTCGAAAATACTGGTCAGTTGCCTCTTTACGATATTAAAGCAACCGACACCACTGCCGTTGAAGAAGACCTTGATAACGGTGTTCATATGTTTGAACTTGCGACGCTTGCCGTTGGCGACTATCAAACATTTAACGGCACCTTTAGAGTCGCTCAGAATGGTATAACCAACTACGCTGAAGTAACGGCAGCACTTGCTGGTGGTGGAGAGGTTGCAGTTTCAGACAATGCCGATTGGGAATGTCCAAATCAAAACATTCCTGGCGCGTTAACACTTCAAAAAGAGTGTAACGTAATTGTCGTGAACCGCTTTGCAAACACAGGTATTCATGAGTACGGTCTAGAAGTCAATTACAATGGTAGTGTTTGTAATACATCGGAAATTACCATAAATGACGTTGTTGTAATTGATAACAAAGACTCTGATCCTATCCTTATCGGTACACTGGCACCGGGAGACTGTGAAGACTTCTCAGGCAACTATGAACCCGTACCGGGAGAAGCTGATGGACTGCCTCTTGCGGGTGGAGATGTTCCGCCATTTGCTGACACGGTGGATGCTATTGGTGAAACCGTCTTTGGTGCAACAGTACAAGCAATGACTGCCTATGCTGAATGTACTCTATGCCCAACTTGCCCAGAACCTGTTCAATGTCCTGAATAAAGACTGAGGCTGGTAAGCCAAAAGAATAAATGCCCGACATATCATATGCCGGGCATTTTAACTGAGTTACTTATTGTTGCCTTTACCTGGCTTAGATCCGTTGCCACCACCATCTGATGACTCTTGCAAAGTGATACTAACCCATGCGGTGGAGCTACTTTGACCGTCGCTTATGGTGTAGCTGAAGCTGTCCGTATTTTTAAATCGCTTTTCTGGCGTGTAACGGAAGGTTCCATCAGACAATAATTCAACTCGACCCTTACTTGGGCTAGTGTATGAAACAATAGAAGCCTTCGTTTCCTCATCAATCACATCGTTGCCAAGTACATCAATGGTTACTGGCTGCTTTTGTGTTAGCACAACGCTATCGTTAACGGCGCTTAACTCGGGAATTGTTCCAACCTCTTCAATCACAGTGTAAGTCACTGTTCCTGTCGCACTAGCACTAGAGTCTTGGCTATGCAAAGCGGTCATGCCGATCGAATAGTCTTTTGTAGCTGCGTTACTCGCTGAAGTCACAGTCAATTGCAATTGGCCAGACTCCCCCGGAGCTAAGGTTAATTGTCCATTTGTAGCTTGCCACCCACTTGGTACAGTCGCGTTCACGGAAAACGTCGTATTCGCACAATCTGCACTATCTTGGTTAGTGACAGCGACTTGATACTGCACACTTTCTCCAGCATAAACAGAACTGTCTGTTGTTGCTGTTGCTTTGAGTATTGGCATATGGGTAGTACAAACCTTGTCATCACCACCATTGCCTGGATTTCCGAAATGAATGTTCACTTCAGCCATGCCATTTGCAGCACTATTCAAAGTCATGGTGACACCTGAATCCGGGTCAGTGTATGTTCCACCTACAGGCATTGCTGGATCAAACCAATCATTTCGACCAAATACAGCCTTGTACTCAGAATCTGTTTTAAAATGAAGAAGGTTGCTGCTACGTGCATCACCATCAGTCGCACTGCGGATAATGATGCCATCCGTCACATCACCACGGTAGAAAGAGTACGAGCGATCATCAAGAAAATCATCAAAACCTACAGACTGGCGATATTCAATGTAGAACCAACGCATCATTCCTGTCGTTGAATCTAAACCACGAGGCACTTTTAGTGTAATCGGCTGATCACTTTGCACCTCATAATTTGCGATTGAATAGTTACCGTCTTGTGTTACTTCAACTGTCTTGCTTGAATGCTCACCATCTAACCATCCTAACTGCTCTCGTTGGAATGTGTTGAAGTACCCGATATCAGGGCCACCCATGACATCATAGGTGTCACCATATTCACGAATTTCACATTGGCTACCCAAGGTTTCATCACCACAATCTAAAGCGCGAGAGTGATGCAAGCCAAAGTTGTGTCCAAGCTCATGCGTAATGTTGGTTGCGGAAAAATCTCCGTTAATGTGAGCTCTTGAAGGTATACCTTGTAGGGTTGCAGAGCCAGCGACACCACATGCTGTTTTTGTCATGAGGTAAATAATGCGGTCGTAGTTCGCCAAAGGAACGCCAGCCGCCACCGCTTTATCATCAGCAGCATTTTGCACAGCTGTAAAGTCACAAACCTGATTTGAAAGCGGTAAAGTGAACCAACCTGCCACCTCACCAGATAACCAAGTTTGTTCAAAAGATGCTTCACGGTAGAAATTGTTTATTTCACCGAATACAAGACTCTCGGCTTGAGCGATGCTAATAGGTTGCTCGTTTGGGTTTTCTTGGAAGTTAACCAGTAGAACCAATGTTTTTTGTTCACCTTTCGTAGGCAGCATATCACCTGCGAACGCCGAAAATGTAGAGATACTAATTAGTGCAGCAACAGAAACTGCAACTTTTCCTTTTGCTCTCAGCGCTAAGCCTGAAACAAAACTTAAGACATTGGTAAAGTTGAATAAATTCAATTTATTAACCTCAAATTTAGCCTTTTAAATATATAAAGACAGAATGCAACTTTAAATTACCGACAGCATTCATCTCCTTTCAAGAAAAGAAAGTAATGAAGATCAATAATCACAATTAAAAATGACGCTTTGATTTTTAACGTCAATATAATTTAGAACACCATTCTAATTAGAATAATGATTGTTGTAGAGTTTATATAATTACATCTATTAGATTTCGCCCACCCACGATAAATTTAAGTCGTCAAATAAATATACGAGTACAGAATTCATCGCGTAACAGACGCGAGGTTTCATTAGCCCCAAAATAGACTGTGCTTGGGTGATTTAAGGTATTCAACACGCAAAAAGACCGGACATTCCGATACTACGGGATGCACTGATACACACCAAGCCCCGCTCGACTTGGGAATACGCCTGTAATCACAAAGGTAGGTTTCTAGTTCGAATCGCCTAGAAAAACTGACTTATTCCACCACTTTATATCCATTTATTAGAATGACTGTAATTCGTTGTGAATGCGATACTAGCAAACTAATAGATTAAATTTCAACCAACCTAGTTATCAATTTTGATAGTTTTTAAATAACGCTTTGCAAATCATGCCTATGCCTAAAAATAAATTTACTTTACTTAACTCGTTATGAAATTGTAATAATATAAACAAGATTATTATGGCACAGATTTAATATCACCTAAATATAAGCCCATAAAAACATTATGTTAGCGTTTAAAATTTATATTTTTATCAGCAGCAATGGGGATAGTGAGAGCAATATTCTAAAATTAATTACATCTATACCCAAGTAACCTCGAGATGCCCGAGTATACACAGGGAGAACTGAACATGAGCGTTAGTCAAAAGCCAGCTTTTGAATTGATTTTGCACACAGAATCGGATTTAACTTTTACCCTTACCCGCTTTTTCGCTCATGAATTCAGTTACGCCCGGCAGCTCGAGCAAGGGGTTAAAGCTGGTGAAAATGTAGAGTTTAATCATCAATACAGGGTAACATTGCGTCGAATCCGCTCTCTTAGCCAACTCTTAAAAGATGTACTGCCTTCTTTTGAACGTCGCTTATTAGCCCACAACCTCAGAAAACTGATGAAGCAAACCAATTACTTACGTGATTTAGATGTCTTTGTTGCCGAAAAATCGTCTTACTTAGACAAACAACTCGAGTATCAAGGCGCACTAACATCTATATTCGATCATATACAGCACTCTCGGGAGATAGAGCAAAAACAAGTCTCAGATTGGCTCGAGACAGATTGCTACAAAAAAACCTGTGTAATCATTGAAAATAGCCTGCAAAGAGCAAGCTCTCATGAAAGTCTTGAGACAGAAATGGGGACTTTAGAATATGCCAATCAGAAGATTTCACTACATGCGGACAAAGTCTATAAGCTAAGCCGTAAACTAGGAGCACAGAGCTCTGACGACGACATTCATAAACTACGCATCGAATGTAAAAAGCTGCGTTACTTACTAGACTTTTTCACCAATCTGTATCCAAAGAAAGCACACAACCAGAACATTCATCAATTGAAGCTTATGCAGAATCGCTTGGGCGACTTTAACGACAGCGTAACCCAAATTGCGTTTCTATCTAGCCTCAAATCCAAATATGATCTCGGCAAAGAAGGCACACAAACAATACGTTCCCTGATAAAACAAAAGAAAGTGCTTCGTTCTAAACAAAGAGCGAGCGCTTTGGATGTACTAAAACAGTTTAGAAAACGGGTGGAATCAGTCGACTTCTTGTCCATTTATAAAAACAAATAAGCCGAGATCAACCGATCTCGGCTTATCGTGAACAACTGAAATTACAACTTAAAACGCGATAGCTCTGACTTTAAGTTATTAGCTAAGTTGTTTAGCTGTTGCGCTTGTCCAACGGCCTCTGTCGCATCACTTGCCATCACCTCGCTTACTTCACGAACTGACTCCGTATTGGCGTTAATTTCCGCAGTCACCAACGATTGTTCTTCTGCCGCAGACGCTATCTGCGTCGCCATATCGCTGATCATCTGAATAGCATCACGGATTTGTGACAAACTCTCACCAGCTAAATCAACATCGTGAACACTGGTTTTCGCCATATCATGACTTTGTGTCATCACCTTCACAGCACCGTCTGTCGCTTGTTGCAAACGTTTGATCTTATCTTCAATCTCTTCTGTTGAAGCATGTGTACGTTGAGACAACACACGAACTTCATCTGCCACCACAGCAAAGCCTCGTCCCTGCTCACCCGCGCGAGCGGCTTCGATAGCAGCATTTAATGCCAGTAAATTGGTTTGCTCAGCAATTTCTCGGATTGTCGCCAGAATGGTTGCAATCTGATTACCGTGCTCTTCAAGCTCGCTAATAATTGAGACCGCACTAGTCAGTTCATTCGCCAGTTCGTTGATTGATGCTTGGCTTTTCTCCATTTGTTTGAAGCCCTGATCACTCAACTCTACTGAATGGCTTGCACTCTTCGCCGTATTATCCGCATTGGATGCAATTTCAGCCGTGGCCGTCGCCATTTCTGTCACCGCCGTGGCGACCATTGTGATCTCATCTTGCTGCCTACTTACGCTTTCATTACGCTTCGTTGCACTTACGTTGGCACGATCGGCGCCTTGTGTCATCGCCGTCGAAACCTCGCTTACGTTTTTCATCATTTGACGTAAGCGATCCACAAATACGTTAAACTTCTCAGCTAATTGACCAACTTCATCTTGGCTAGTGACCTCCAATCGACGAGTTAAATCTCCCTCGCCTTCAGCAATATCAGCCAGAGCCTCACTTACACGACCAAGCTCTACTAACTGACGCGCAACGAACCAAGATGTCGCAATCGCCATGACGATTAGTACAATCAGCCCTGTTGTAATTTGGCTACTCAGCATGTCAAACAAAGGTTGCTCTAACACGCTTTTGTCCATTTCAATCACGAGTAACCAATCCGTATTTTTGATTGGCTCTGCCATCACAACTTTGTCTTTACCATCAACGGTAGTGAAGATTGTACCAAGATTTTGTGACGCTTGATTTAGGCTATCAATATTTAGCTCAGGTGCAATCTCAGAGACTTGTTTCAAAATAAAGTCTTTGTTTTTGTGGGCTACGACCGTACCTTGACGATCTATCAGAATAGCGTGACCATCACCTGGGACTTCAATCGCCAATACGTCCTGAATAAGCTTATCCAACGCTAAATTGGACGCTGCAACACCAATGATTTGACCACCTTCCATAACAGGGTCAGTAAGCGTTACGACCAAGGTTTGCATGGTGACACTAACATATGGCTTCGTTGTAATTGCTTTGTTCTCCGCCAATGTTTGTTTGTACCAACCACGAGCTCTTGGATCGTATCCCGCTTTATTTAATGATGGGTCATGGCGAAACATCTCCCCTTGCTTGTTTCCGTAATAACTAAGGCCAAATCCGCCAGAGACTAGGGTCTGACGTAAATGAGGAACAATGTCCAATGATGGATCAAGTTGGATCTGTTGCTTCAAACCATGGACAGCCTGCTTTTTGTCATAGAACCAATCGCCAATACCTTTCGCATTCGCTTGCAAGATATTGCGACTCTCACTTTCTATCGCTTGCCAACTATTACCTTGAAAAGTCTTATAACCAATGAAAAGAAGAATCGCAGATGTGATTGCAATTGCCAAAACCACAGAGAAAACCATTTTTCTCTTTAGACTTAATTGCATAAATAGAACCTCTTATAAAACCACTGACAAAAGATAATCCTCTCATCTATGCAACTGGTTTTCAGCGATATAAACCCCATATCAATTCAATCAATTACATATAGTTCACTGGTTTGTGATTTGCATTCAATTACAATCGCTTATGAACATACCAGCCTGTTTAATCATGTATTAGCCAACACCTTAAAGTGGTTAAAATTCACTCACAGTCATGTCTTTTTAATATTTCAGTCTTAGAGTTTGTCATTGACACAAACAAAGAAGTCTTAAGTGAAACCTTTAAAACGATACCAATACGAACGCTACGCTGTACTGTGCAATCTCGCTTACCCTAGAGTGTTTAAGCAGACTCGCTATGGGTTTGATCCTAATGGACAGCGAATCATTAAAAACCAGTTTGGCAAAACCATGATCCGAGTATTGTGGAGTAAAAAGAACACAGAAGTAGTTGTAGTAATAAAAGGGTCGCACAGCATTACTGATTGGTTATTGAACTTTGCCATGTGGACTCGTAGTTGCAAACGCTTGGGACTTCCCTATCGCATTCATGCAGGTTTTTACCATTTGTTATTTCAAGAAAGCCAACCATCACGAAATGAAGACCGTCTCGGTTTAAGCGTCATTGAACGACTAGAAGCCACTGTTGTTCCACTAATACTTCAAGGCAAGCGAATAACCATTACTGGGCACTCTTCAGGAGGGGCGATTGGAAGTGTGTTTGCCGATTACATCGAACGTAAGTATCCAAAAAGCATTAAACGAGTGGTGACATTTGGACAGCCCGCTATTGGCGATTGGATGTTCAAAAATCACTATCGTTTGGGGCACAAAACCTATCGGATCTGCTGCGACATCGATATTGTTACTTTTATGCCACCAATACCGTTCCTCTATTGGCATGTGGGTAAATTGCTTTGGCTCTATAACGGGAGAATTTACGAGAACACACCAACATTAATACGTTTAGGGCGCTCGTTGGTGAGTTGGTTGATTCGCCCTTTCTCCTATCACCTAATGAGCAAGTATATTCGTAACAAAGACTTTTTTGATGAGCGGTAGTCCAGTATGACACTTCATTGGCACGAGGAGCAGAAACGAAAAGAGCCAGCATTGAGCTGGCTCTTTTTGTCTTAGTAAGAATTACAAGGAAGCAATTTCTTTATCAAGTTGGTACTTGTTGTCGGTAACGATGCGCTCTAATACTTCAACACGCTGTTTGAGCTCAGCAACTTGCTTGTTCAAACCATCTCGCTCTTCTTGACTCATCTGGTTGCGCTCGGAAATCTCAAGCGCTCTTACTTCTTTACGATGATTGAGAATCAGCTTAACGATACCACCACCAAATATTGCACCAAATACAATCGCAACAATCAAAACGTCAGCCATAGATTCCTTTCCTTAATCTGCCTATCGATAATGCTCAGGTATAAAGTTACGCATTTGTTTTATGAATATCAAACAAGACATTGATTAAATGCGAACTATTTTCGAAATTGGTCACAACTGTAATTCAGTCTCAAGCGTTATTTAACGCTCACCCACACAGAAACCGAGCCACCGTTTACCGGGAACTCAGCCCAACCATTTGCGTCAGTCCAAACTTCTTCCGTACGAATTCCAAGCTTATCAACATAGCGAGTACTTGGTGAGCCCGTGTACATCCATTTCGTTCCACCAGGGCCATCACTCATAATGACAGCCATTGAGTTCGGATGTTCTGCGTCTCCTTCGCGCGTCCAACCAATCACATCCCAATGATCTAGGTAAGAGTGTTGTTTACCATAGGCGTAATCTTTACGAGCTTTAACTAGCTCTTCAATGTAAGGCACCTTAGCCATATTGATGTCGTGCCCTTTGTCACTGTATTGCGCGCCATAGTAATCGGCGTAGAAAACGGATGGGTAACCTTCTTCACGTAATAAGATGAACGCATAAGCGAGCGGTTTGAACCACCAATCGACTGGAGACTCTAATGCTTGTAGAGGTTGTGTATCGTGGTTCTCAACCAATGTTACCGCTTTCACCGGATTGTCCTTCATTAAGGTACCATCCATGATTCGGCGCATATCGAAGTTGCCACCAGAGCGTGAAGCGTTATAGAAGTTCATATGTAACGGAGCATCAAACAGTGACATGCTACCAGAAGTCTTGGTAATAAAATTGTGTAGATTGTTGACGTCGTAGTTCCAGTATTCACCGACCGTAAATAGCTCTTTACCCGTTTTCCAACGTAAGTACTCGATCCACTCTTGCAGGTATTGGTATTTGATGTGTTTGACTGCGTCCATTCGGAAGCCATCAACACCAGTCATGTTTAGGTACCATTCACCCCAATCTTTAAGCTCTTGCTTAACCTCTGGGTGATCCATATCTAAATCTGCGTACATTAGGTAGTCATAGTTGCCCTTTTCAGAGCTGACTTCCCAATCCCATGCTTTACCATCCCCTTTAAATTTGAAGATCGCCTTTTCTTGGCCTGCATCATCCCAATCGACACCATCAAAGTGGTACCAAGTCCAATGGAAGTCTGAATATTTGTCGTTACGACCAGGAAAAGTAAACTCGACCCAAGCTTCGATCCATTTATCACCCAGTTCGATATTACGGCTGTTCCAGTCTACACGTTTTGTATCTACCCAGGACTTGCCATCTGCACCACCACGGTGGTTAAACACCACGTCACCATAAATTTGGATATTGTTTTTATGTGCAGCTTTGATGGCATCTAGATATTGATCTTTAGTACCGTACTTGGTTCGAACCGATCTTTGTTGATCAAACTCCCCTAAGTCATACATGTCGTAAACACCATACCCTACATCGTTGCTGCCACCAGCACCTTTATACGCAGGTGGTAGCCATAACGCGGTAAAGCCGTTGTCAGCTAGTGCTGGCGCATTGTTTTCTACTTGCGTCCACAGAGCTCCGTCATTGGGTACATACCAATGGAAATACTGCATCATAGTTCCATTTTGAGCCGCCATTACCGGCGAACTGAGCAGCAAAGTTAAAGGTAAAAGTGTGGGATTAAGGTTGAATTTTTTCATTATTTTTCTCTCACGTTTTAGGACGAAGCCCGGACTTAAAGAGCAGCAAGACAGGTAGTAGAAATCCTACTAACCGTCTGTTGTACAACAAAAAGTTCGGACTACATTCGTGGAGAAATTATCACCAATCACCCTCTACAATTATTGAGACGTGTAACATTTACAAAATCAATAACTAATTGAGTGCAAATGTTGAATCCCGATCAAATAATAAGGGAGGAGACAATAAGTAAACAGCAGAAAGAGGTGTTAAAGCGCGTCAATTCCATTGCGCTAAAACGAAGAAAGCCCGTCATAGTGACGAGCTTTCGAAATAATGGAGGCGCCTCCCGGAATCGAACCGAGGTCCACGGATTTGCAATCCGCTGCATAGCCACTCTGCCAAGGCGCCTTACCGAATTTTATTGTTCTCAAAATAATGAGAGATGGTGCCCCGGGCCGGAATTGATGGTCCGACACTCGGCCGGTCAACTCGACGGCGGGATATTAAATTCACCCACTCAATTTTTGGATGGTGCCCCGGGCCGGACTTGAACCGGCACAACGCGAACGTCGAGGGATTTTAAATCCCTTGTGTCTACCAATTCCACCACCAGGGCAACGCAATCAATGCGATGGCAACACCACCTGCTCTAACGACCTTCGCCGTGAGAACGAGGCGTACTTTAACGGAATAAATTTTTAGGTCAACAATAAATCTTATATTTATCAATCAAATGAACATTAATCACTCTTATCGGGCAACTTACGCTCTAAACGCATAAATATCAACCGTTAAGATCACTCAATCGCAGTACTTTACTGTGTAAACCTACGTGTTAACCTCTCCTCCACAAGACCACTGTGTTTAACGCTGCTATGTAACAGATAAATATCAGTTTTTTCCTTCTCTTTTATAATCACATCATATCGGTGAACAATGTGTACACCTCTTAACAGTTTTTTGGATACAAGCTATTAATTTGGTTCTAAATTTCAATCACTTAAGGTTTGGTTCATTTCTTGCCCTTAAAAGTGCAACCAATATGCAGCCTCTCAGGTGAGCTTTACTAGCGTCACCTCGCGGGTTGTTTGGTCAAGGAATGAGGGCTCTGTTATTAAGCCGCTGATAAGCCGCAAGTTATAGCAAAACACAATGGTGTAATCCGCGTTGATGTAGCCCTCTTGTTCAAACTTTCGAAGAAAAAGAAGGTCAATGATGGAACGATTAATACATAGCAGACTCAACAGGGTGATGAGTATCATCCTTGTTGGCTCGGCAGCATTGTATGGTGTAACGACTCATTCACCAGCTCAAGCAGAGGCATATAACCTCTCGCCAACGGAAAAACTCTGTATGGCGGATGCATATTTGCAAGAGCCGGGAAACTCGTTACCACGAGATGCTTTGAACTGTACCGCTAATGATGTTGAAATTACTAGAGTCATTCCAACGGATCCAAATGCAGAATGTAGCCTCGGAGAAACATTCTCATTTCAAGCCGATGTCACCGTGCGTACGAACGCGAATGAACGATATGACACCACTTTTTATCTTCCTTTAACTGAAGCCAGTCCTCAGGTTGTTCAAGGTGAATTTAGAAACTGTAGTATGCTCCTCCCTGTACCAGGAGGTAGCGGTGAAACTGCTGATGCTCAACTCGATGGGGACGCTTGTGGTGATATCACTAAAGCGTTGGGACCAGATGAATATACACTGGTTGATGAAACCATCACGATGCTTTGTACCGATGACGATGGCGACAACCGTGCCGACTTTACCTACTGTGCGGCGTGGGACAATCAGGAGCGTGATAACTGTACAATTGATGAAAATCCATATGCGGGCCAGATCCCTAACACCAAGTCCAAGTGTAACTGTGACACGTTTAACATTGATGTGTTCATCAAACCAACACCACCAGATATCGTAAAATCTGAAGGGGCGCCTAACTCTCACCCAGAAGCAGGCGGCGAGTTTACCTTTAATCTAAGCTTCACTAACCCTAACGCCCAAACATCGTTATTCATTAGTGCATTAACCGATGAAATTGATATCAATGGTGACGGTAGCTATGACGCAACACTCAATCTTTGGGGTGCAACCTCAGTACCTGGGGTGGAAGACGGTGTTTATCTAACTTCAACTAACTGTTCAGTCGGCGACCCATTGTATGAAGTAGCGCCAAACGCGACTTACAGCTGCCAATTTAGTGTTCACGTGGTTGATAGTGACTTACCTAATGTACCGACTCCTGAGCTTTATAAAGATCTGATCAAGGTGACACTACTAGATAAGAATGGCGACCCAGTTGTTAATGGTGAAACTTGTCCTTCAGGCGTTGGTGACAGCTCCCTTGGCGATCGTTGTAGCGCTGAACGACAAACTCAGATTACCAACGTCCCACCTGCGATTACCGTCGTGAAATCAGCTGACAAAACTGAAGTCCTTGAGCCTGGAGAAGATGTCACATTTACGTTCGACGTGACTAACGACTCTGGCACATTTGATTCTCCTATCGAACTCGTGAGCTTAGTCGACACCATCTATGGTGATCTAAGCGCAATTGGGGCTGAAAGTGACTGTCTTGATACCCCTGTAACGATAGCATTTGGTGCAACATACAGCTGTACCCTAAGTGTCTATGTTGCTGGCGATGCAGGTGATAGTTTCACAAATACAGTTACAGCAACTGCGAGAGATAACGAGAATGACACTGCGACAGGCATGGATTCTCACACTATTTTGGTATTGGATGTACCTTCTATGATCACGCTAGAAAAAACAGCCAATCCAACATCAGTGTTTGAAACGGGTGACAACCCAACCTTGTTCCGAGATGTTGACTACACATTCTTATTCACTGTGAAAGACACCATTGATGGCGTTTCAACATCCGACACCGTGGTCTTCTCCAGCCTGACTGATAACCCATTTGGCGTCCTCACGAATGACTGTATGGTCGATACGAAAAATGGCGGTGACATCGCTCCTACCCCATTGCTTGGATTCTCACTGGAACCAGGCGAATCTGCGAGCTGTACGATCACACTACAAGTTCAAGGTAATGCTGGTGACAGTCACGTTAACGTCGCGACTATTAGCGGTACTGATGAGGACGGCCTCGCAGTCATGGCTATGGATGATGCAACCGTTACCTTCGACCCACTCGCGCCTGATACTGACCTCGCGTTTGCAGTTAGTGGCCTAGTTGTGGTTGAGCTAACCAATGCGTCCGAAGTCGACAATGTAACATTAACCTCACTCACTCTATTGGGCGTCGATGTTGTTGACGGTGCAAGCTCAGGCGGCTTCACCATTCTCAATACACTTGGTGGCACCTATGACGGTGTGTTCTACCCTGCTTGTAACATTGGCCAAGTACTCGAGTACAGCGGTTCTGGTAACAACGTTTACAACTGTGCATTTACCGTTGAACTAAGACCAGGCCTAGAAAATACCGACCCTGTAACGTTCCTAGCTCAAGGTGCTCTAGACGGAATCGTAGCAACCGTAACCGATGATGAAGGTGATGATCTAACCAACTTTATTTCTATCGAAGTAAATACAGTTGAATAGATTCCACTCTCCATTTAAATCTAAAAGGGGCAATGCCGTTGCCCCTTTTTTCAATCCATACAAGGGGGAGCACTATGTCGAAGTATGGAAACCAAATTTACACTTTATTGCTTTCTATTCCTCTGGTCGTCGGATGCCAACCAACAAATGATGAAAGTGTTGAATCTGAGTTAGCCGCATTGAGGCAAGAAGTAAAAGACTTGAAAGCGCAGGTTGAAAGTATTCAATCAGACATTGAGTTAGCTAAAGAAAATGCAGCCAAAGCGGCTAAACCAAAATTCAGAACTTTACCCGATCAAAAAGACTTTGATGGCAATGGAACCATTCCGTCAATGGGCGATAACAACGCGACAATCGCGATCATCGAGTTTTCTGACTTCCAATGCCCTTACTGCAAACGCTTCACCGACAACACATTCACAATGATCAAAGAAAACTATGTCGACTCAGGAAAGGTTAAGTACTTAACAAGAGACTTTCCACTTGGGTTTCATCCACAAGCTAAAGGTGCCGCAATTGCTGCCAATTGTAGCTTTAAGCAAGGTCAGTATTGGCCAATGCGACACGCTTTGTTTTCAAATATGCGCAACTTAAACACCACTTTGTACCAAAAAACCGCAAGCGACTTAAAGCTGGATATCGAAAAGTTCTCTGCGTGCCTTGAAGATCCTCAAATGGCAAAAGATGTAGAAAACGACATTGCCCTTGCATCAACTCTTGGTATTCGGGGTACGCCAAGTTTTGTTGTCGGGCGTATAGAAGATGGTCAATTAGTCGGCGCACAACTGGTTGTTGGTGCACAAGATTATCGAGTGTTCTCCGCGCTGTTTGAAGATCTTCTTAAAGAGCCTAAATAGCCGTTTCAATTAGCACTAATATAAACCAAAAGAGGCAATAACTTTCGCTATTGCCTCCTCTATCGCGCAGATCTACAGATTCTATTTACTGTTTCCTTTTCCCTTATTACCGCCGCCCTCACTCGTGCTGCTTAACTGGATAGAAACCACTGCTGTCGCTGTATTTTGACCATCAGATATGGTGTAGCTAAAGCTATCACTCCCTTTAAACTTCTTCGCCGGTGAATAAACTAAGCGCCCAGAACTGTTTAAACTGACAGATCCCTTCGAGCCTTGCGTAAAGCCAACGACTTGCAGTATGTCTCCTTCTGGATCGCTATCATTCGCAAGCACATCAATCTCGGTCACCTCTTTTGCCGTCAACACGACTGAGTCATCGTTAGCGATGGGAGATAAGTTTGAGATCGCTAGGATGCGATATTCGACAACGCCATTAGCCGCGCCTTCACCGCTTTCCGTTGATAGCGCATGAACTTGAATCGAATACTCACCCTCGGTTGCATTCTCTGCAGAAGTAACCATCAACTCAACACTCGCCTTCTGTCCAGATTCAAGTGAAAGTTGGTGAGTCGAACTATTCCATCCGCTTGGTACATCTGCAGATACAGTGTACGACACAGGGTCGCATTCAGAGCCATTTTGGCTCGTCAACGTCGCGGAATACACCAAGGTGTCACTGGCGTTACCCTCTTGAATCGAAGAAGAAAACGTCATCAATGCAGGGTTTAGCTCACATACAGGCGCCAAGTCAGCTACTTTATAAACACTGCTCGCTCGTGCATTATAACTAGCGTCTAGCATGTTGGTTGCTATCGCATCAATACCGTAGCTTCCTGCTTCAGCCGAAACGTCAGAAGTAACACTTAAGCTAATAGATGTCGTTTCACCCGACGTAAGTGAAGCAACGCTACTAGTCGTAACCCACCCTTCAGGCACATTCGCACTGATTTGAAAATTCGCTGACTCACACGCTTGGTTATCATTGTTGGTAATGGTTGCAGTGTAGTGAACAGTCTCTCCCGGCTCGAACTCCGCCGCGGAGTTTGCAACTAGCGTTAACGTTGGATTGGCCATCTCACACGTCTGAACACTTGGTTCAATTTGATAAACCGCTGGAATACTGGTTGCCAATGCTAAATCAGTGCTGTTTTCCGCCTTCAGCACCATGTCATAACTGCCTTCTTGCGCAGAATCACTCGACGTTACGTGAATTTCTATCGCTTTAGTCTCACCCGAAGCCAGTGTCAAAGATTCACGCGTCGATGACCAACCAGATGGCACATTCGCACTCACATTAAATGACATTAACGAGCAGGCATTCGTATCGTTGTTCGTCACGTTCAACTTATAAGAGGCAGAAGAACCAGCAACGCCACTCACAACTTGACTGGATGCAAGATCAATTGAAGGGCTTGCTTGCACACACTGTTCATTATCAAAGGTCACATGTACGCTAGCTGCATTGGCATTTGCCCACTCTGCTGTAATGGTAATGCCTGCTTGAACATCAGTATACGTTTGGCCGACAAGCAGAGCAGATTCATCAAGATCTCTCAGACCACTATTTGGAATCATATCTAGCATCAAGTTACTTTGTGGATCATCTTCTGTCGCTAGGTGAAAAATTACCCCATCCGTAATGCCCGATTTGCCTTCAACAAAGCTATCAAACCCAATCGCTTGGCGATACTCAAGGTAATACCACGATGGTTTACCTGTTACTTCATCTGTGCCACGTCTAATTTTCAAGCCTTTTGCACCACCACTATGCGGTGTTTCAACAGGTTCAAGTAAATAGCTGCCGTCAGTCTCAACAGAAACGACGTTTCCTGAGTTTGTACTAATCCAGCCTAAGAGCTCCTTGCTAAAGGCATTAAAATGGCCAGTAATGCCTGACATACCCATGATATCAAGCGCATCACCATATTCTGCCGATGCACATCGATCACCAATAATGTCAGAGCCACAATCGAGATCTTTGGCATGATGTAAGCCAAAGTTGTGTCCAAGTTCATGCCCAACAGTGCGCAGAGTTAAAGAGCCATTCACATAAGCTTTTGATGGATTGCCGCCAACCGTTCCTTTTCCAGTCCATCCGCATGATGAGTTTTCAGGGAACACATATAAAATTCGCGCATAATCACCAAAACTCACGCCATTGTCTAAAGCCACATCTTCAGCGGTAGTGTGAATTGCCCAAGTGTCGCACGTAGCATTCATGGGCAAGGTATAGTAACCAACCACGTCTCCCGTTAGCCATACTTGGTTATCAGAGTTTTCTTTATAAAAGTCATTAACCTGCCCAAATACTAACTCTCGCACTTCTTCGACTGACCATGGTGTCTGCGTGTTATCCAGAAAGTTCAATAGCATCACCAAAGTACGCTGCTCACCAAAAGAGCTCGCGGTCACTTGTGTCGAGTCAATCCCGTCCGTAGAAATCGTGTTACTACCATCGGCCAAAACCAATAAATTAGATGGGTCCTGATTCAATGCCAACACATCTAATTTCTTTCCGGTTTGCTTGATGTTGATCCCGCCAACACGTACTTTGTCGCCATCACGCACCCCCTTAGCGACAGCGTGACTAGGAAATTTGACTTCGATTCGCGAGTTTCCAGAATTCAAGATGTAACGAAGACGACTAGAGTGCGTTTTATCATCATCTTCATAAAACACTTCCAAAGCGCCTTCTAACTGCTGCTCTTGCTCAACAAAGCCTTGAAGCTCTGATGGAATAAGCTTGCGCTGCTTGTTGTTAAAAGCGACTTTTGTTGCAAGGACCGGGTCGATATCAGCCAATTGGGTAATAGTTACCTGTCTCGACTTGAGCAACATTAATGCTTCTGAAAAATAACGTAATTTGGCTTCGCCATCGCTATTTTGGTAATTATCTATCGCTACCAATAGGTCTGATTTATTCTGCTGTATTTTTCGTTTTAGATTTTTCTTATCAGCAGAAAATTTCTCTTTTGATTCATGTACATCAGAATGTGTATGGTGGTGTTGATGAGTATTTTGGTTCTTTACATCATTTATATATTCCGCCCAGGTGTTTGACGAAAATATAGCAAGGGATACAACAGCAAGTTTTAGAACGAATCTTTTATTTAAATTAACACCATTAACTGGTAAGTAATTATTAAAATTAAACATAATTATATTTTAGATTTATATCTTATTATGGATAGAATAACAACAACGTCTTATGACTTATGATTCAAGTCAAAACGGGTTACTGATTTGCTGCATCTCCACTACAGAAAGCAGTCCAACCAAGTACGACATTGCTAAAACCAATGAGAAATAAAACCCTCACCTATTTTTACAGAATGTAAATCTAGCTAGAGTGACGTACGCTACTATAAGTTCTCATGGCGTATCTAAGCACATGCAAAGAAATAGAGCTGTATTTGGTATTTAATTTAAAGCGCAAGTGACCCAAGGTTGAGCCGAGTTATATTTAAACTGAACTTTAATGTTGGAGGACGCTGTAAGTAACTAATGCAACGATGCGGATATAAAATCCTTATATTTATTAATTCAATTTCATAATTATTACTTCCTTTAAATATCTAGCGAAGGAAATATTACCAAACAGAACGATTAAAAACCAAACAATTCATAACTCAACCTGATAGTTTTTAAAATGCATTTTTAAATCATAATGATAGAAAGCAACACAATACTGTCTTATTAATTCGATAGACTGGATTTCATGTGATCTACCTCTAAACAGACGTCCTCTGTTGGGTTGTAAAGGAACAAATAAAAAGAGCCGCGTATGTCTGCGGCTCTTGGAATCAAAACTCTTACCTTCTAAGCACAGCAGTTACAGTTGCGCTTGTAGCGGTCCATTTTACCTATACCCGGGTTAAAGGTATTGGTCGGATCAAGTTGGTGGTAGAACTTTTGCAACGAGTTTTCTGCTTCATATAGATGCCCTACGTTGTGCTCGGCTGGGTATTTCGCACCACGACTGTTTAAGTGCTCCAACATCAGCTTCTTCATCAACTTAGTGTCAGTGCCTTTCTTAAAGATATAGTCTTGATGGAAGACATAGCACATAAAGTGGCCATAATAGAGAGACTTAACCAGATTCTTAGTTACCTCTTCTGGTAGCGTCTCTAACCAATCCTCATCGTTGCGTCGCAACGCGATATCTAGAGCAACAATATCTTCAACTTCGTCACGGTGAATGGTTTCGTAACGAATTGCTGCACCTGCTGCTGCAAAGCGATGTAGATACGCTTTCTTGCCCTCTTCTGGCGTACATTCGAAGAAATCACTATCGTGCTCAGCCGCCCAAACTTCTTTGAGGTATTTCTGCGCTTCTGCAATGCCGCCATCGCTCATTTTGAGTACAAGATGGTGTTCGTACTTATCACGGTATTCCAACATGCGCTTAGGAAGGTGCTGTGGGAATAACTTGCTTGCGTAGTAGAGAATAGTATCTGGCAGGTATTTACTGACTAAAGGTACACGCTCTAAGAAGTTTTCAACCTTAGCTTTGAGCGAGAACATCTTAGGTAGATTATCCGTACCTAATAAATCGATAGATAGGAAGACATCTTTACCGTATTTCTCGGCCATGTTGAAGATGTCACGGTGAAGGTACTCGCCCATTTCTGGCAAGTTTTCAAACTGCGTAAGGATATCTTTTCTGAGCTTGGTGAGCTTATCTGGATCATTAGTACCTAAATAGAACACCTGCTCTTTCTCTGGGATCGGATAGCTGTCGACTCGAACAGCGAACACGCCCAGTTTACCCGCACAACCACTCGCCTCGTACAGACGACGTTCGTCGGCATTGAAGCGCGATGGGATATCAGAGCTAACGTCGCGGACACGTTCGTCATACTCTTTATCCGATGCCATGCGCTCATCATGAATCACTTTATCTGGGTCGAAGTTTCCATCTTGGATGTTCTGCAAGATCTCTTCAGGTGTCGAGCCTAATCCTTCAATACCAAGGTGATTAACAAGATTGAGCTTACCGTCTTTATCGACCTGAGCGAATATGGCTAACTCAGTGTATGCAGGACCACGTTTAACCAGAGCCCCGCCAGAGTTGTTTGCAATGCCGCCCACCACAGTAGCGCCAAGAGAAGAAGAACCAATCACAGAATGTGGTGCTCGATTTACTGCTCGCAGCTCTTTTTCTAGCGAATGTAAACTTGCTCCCGGAAGGCAAACCGCTTGCTTGCCACCGTCTAACAGATAGATTTGCTTCATCTTGGTAATATTGATCACTACGACATCGCGGTCATAATCACTACCACTTGGCGCAGAGCCTTCAGTAAGGCCGGTCTTAGCCGCCTGCATAATGATGATGCAATTGTTCTCCACACATTGTTGAATCACCTTCCACTGCTCTAGCAGAGTATTAGGGAAAACCACCGCCAATGCCGTACCGCTTCCAGAGCGAAAACCGCTGCGGTAATACTTGGTTTTGATTTCATCGGTAAGGACGTTTTCTTCCCCGACAATGGTGACAAATGCGTCGATGAGCTGCTTCTGTTTCATATCCGTATCTCTAGTTATTATGCCCAACCAATATAAGTAGTCCGAATCTGAACGTCCATTCCACTAAAGTCAGATAACTACGCCCAAGTAAAGCAAACCACAATAATCACTCATAAATTCAGTTAGTTACACTTTCCAAAACCACAAATTCAACAAAGAAACTTATCGTTTCCAAAAAGAAACAATAGCAAAGTACATTGTTAACAAATGTGCACAATATCGAAGAACAAGAAAATCAAAAAGGCTGGCAAGGCTTTATATTCCTCACCTTGACAGAATGCTGAGTCAAACCAAAAGCACAACATGTGAGTGCCGATACGTTATGGCAGCGTTATATAGCTGTGACATTGTAGATCAATAAAGAAAATAGGCGAATGGTAGAGTTTTGGATTCAGCGATGAGCCCTATCCAAAGGGTGGTTCATGCCTTTTGAGTAAAGCGGCCAGCTAAAATTGATGGCTACGATTTTGAAAGCACTGATAAAGATGCTCTATAAAGATCTTGATCTTTTCTGGCTGCTGACGTGTGTATGGATACACCGCATAGATGCCTAAGCACTTGGCAGTTTCGTCTTTAAACAACTGAATGAGCTTACCTTGCTGCAAGTCTTCATAAACCAGCACACGAGGTACATAAATAATGCCTTGCCCTAGCAAAGCGACATTACGTAACGCAGACGAGTTGTTGGTACATAGATTTCCATCCACCTTAACCTGATAAGCTTCATTATTACGTTTGAAAGCCCACTCACGCGCCCCCGTCTCTTGATAGGCGTAAACCAAACAGTTGTGCTTGGTGAGCTCGTTCGGCGTTTTGGGTTTGCCATGTTTGGCGACGTACTTGGGCGATGCACAGACAATCCAGTTTGCATCAACAAGCTTACGCGCTATAAGGCTTGAATCAGGCAAAACCCCTGTACGAATTGCAAGGTCAAAACCCTCATTGACGATATCTGCAAACCGGTTGTCCAGCTCCATATCAATATTGATATCTGGGTACGCTTGGTTGAACTCAGAAATAACCGTAGGAAGGATAAGCTCACCAGAGATGGTAGGCACCGTAATCTTGATATTGCCAGATAAACTCTTACCTAAGCCAACAATCGACTCTTCTGCGGTAACGACGGCTTGATAGACACTACGTGCATGTTCGAAGAAGGATTGCCCTGCTTCTGTGAGCTTGAGCGTGCGCGTTGTGCGATACAGAAGCTGAACGCCAATCTCCTGCTCCAACTTGGCAATACGCTTACTGACGACCGACTTAGTAAGCTCCATTTGTCTTGCAGCTGCGCTGAACGAACCCTGTTCCACTAAATGATAGAAAATGATGTAATCGTCGGTATTTCTCATGTGTCTTCATTGCTTCCTTGTTGAAGAACATATTGTAAGTCGCTTTGAAGCCAAATGCAGATCGGAAAGTCACACTTGTGTGATTACATCCGATCATGGACTGACAGAAATAGAGGAGGAACCACACAACAGATACAAAAAAACCAGCTTTCGCTGGTTTGATGTTGATGCTCTTCGCATCTGGATACCGCCATTGCCATATCCATAATTTGGAGCGACACACGAGGTTCGAACTCGTGACCTCAACCTTGGCAAGGTTGCGCTCTACCAACTGAGCTAGTGTCGCAAAATGGAGGCGCCTCCCGGAATCGAACCGAGGTCCACGGATTTGCAATCCGCTGCATAGCCACTCTGCCAAGGCGCCTTTATTTTCAACGCTTCAGAGCCTTGCCCCGTTGCGTTGGTTGCTACTTTACGGATTCAGAAAATATAGTCAAACAAAAAACTGTACTTTCCTGTCTGTTTGCTTTGTTTTAAACCAATCCGATGTTAATTCGAGCTAAACTGTCCAAATTTCCTCATTTTGGTTAGAACAAACCGAAACGAACAGGTAAAAGAAAAGCGGCAATTGATGCCGCTTTTCTATATGTATTCTCGCGATTAACCGTTAGCAACGCGTTTGAACAAGCGTCCTACTACGTTTGGATGGTAAGACCAAGTGTGGTCAAACATCGACATCAACGCTGGGTTGCCATACTTCGATAAGCTAATGGCATGGAAGCGATTCTTCTTCGCTTTTAACGCATCCACTTTCGCAAGCAATTCATCTTGCTGCTTTGGCGCAATGAAGTCTGAGATAACGACCATGTCGGCGTTTTTGTATTTGTCGCTGTTCATCAAATCGATGGATTTAATCAACGTTGGCTCCAAATCCGTACCACCATGGAAGCTGTAAGTTAAAAAGTCGGCAGCTTCACGTAAGCCATCCTGACGAGTTAGCTCGTAGGTTATGTGCTCTGTGGAGAAGATGATCACGTAGCAATCACGTTGCTCCGCCAAAGCGATTTGCATGAGTGCGTAAGCCATGGCTTTAGCACATTGCTCAGGGAAGCCACTCATCGAGCCGGACGCATCAACACAAACGATAAACGGCCCTTTTTCAACGTCCACCGCTTTGTGATCTGGTTTGTGCGCTTTGACTTTACGCAATGTGCGAGACTTACCTTGCGTGCGGTAGTTCATTAAACGTTTATCAACCAAATGCTTGTAGAACACCACTTCCAGTTCTGGATACGCCAAGAACATGGTTTCATTCGGTAGCAATTTGTTGAGATCGTCACTTTCGTGAATACCGACGATGTCGTCGGTCGCTTCGTCACTCTTTTCCTCGACCATTTGCAGCTCTTCTGCTGGAGCACGGTTGAGGTCTGGATCATTCACTTGCCCCGCCATGCGACCAAGTTGTTCAGCGATTTCTTGTAAGCCTTTGTGCTTTTTAAGGAACTCTGCGTGACGCTTCATCACGGTTAAGTCAGTTTTACTCAACTTGGCTGACGCCATATCCCACAAGCGCCCTACGCTTTCTTCGTCACCAGACTCCGTCACTTTATCCATGCTACGCATGGTTTCCATACGCTGGTAAAGATCGTTAAGGACTTTTTCTTTGTTCTCTTCAAGCTCAGAGACTTGCGCTTGCTTAATGGCCTCAACAAGGCTTTGATACCACTGGTCACAGAAGTAATGAGGGAACATTGGGTTATTCACGCCCTTGTTCTTCTCCATCATGCGACGTGCTTGCATGTAAAACGCCGAATGCCATTCAAGCTTCTTGATTACGTCATCAATGCGTTCAAAGAACTCTTCTTCATCCCAATAAATAACTTCTTGGTAGAGCGCGAGTTCTTGTTGGAAACGTTCTGTCTCACAGACTTTCGTCATGCGCTTTTTTACATTGCCACGCCACTTTAGTAGATGACTTTTAACAGAAGATTTCATACCTCGATTCTCTGCCATCATCATGACTTGTGAACGTGCCATTAAATCGTTAACCGCACTATCAATGATGCCAGAGTCCGCCACCATGAGCGCTAAGTTGAGTCCGTCTGCACCTAACATGTCGTCTCCTTAAGAGAAAAACTGATGTAAGTTTTTAAAGCGTTGAATGATCTTCTCGCTTTCACCTTGGATAGACTCAAGTCTCTGGCTCACCTGTTGCAGACTCGACTCCATTAGACGTGGTAACTCTGGATCCACGAAACTGTGTGGTAATGCGCCATGGAAGTTGGCTTTAACCTTGCGCATATGATGTTCAGCTTCACTCATTTGGCTGACTGCTTTTTCGCTTTCTGCCAACCATTTTTGGTAAAGCTCAACGTCTAAACCTTGTTGGGTGACCAAGCTCACCAACACGCCTCGGTTAGCAATGTCACGGATCACTAGGTTGTTGGCGGCATCGACATCAAAACGCAGACGACACATATTGGTGTTTTGGTTCACGTAGCCATACACATCGCCATGACCTTCTTTGATCACTCGGTCAAGTTCGTCTTTTGGAACGTATACCCAGCGGCTGTCACCCTTCTCTGATTCAGAAACCGACATGTTACTTTGCAGAATAACCAGCTTAACCAGATTCACCGCCGCGCCTACTTTGTAAGTTTTCGCTTTGGATGTATCGAAGCTCATGGTTTCTTTGCGAAGCAGACCCGTTGCCGCTTCTGCGTTTAGCGTCATGCGATATTTGTCTTCAAGCTCATGCTGTACATCAACCAAAGATTCACGACAGTATTCGATCTCTTGTTCTGCTTCTTGCTGGTCGAAGGCATGCTTAAGAGCGAACTCTTGAATCACACCGCGAACGACATCGCGTGACTCAGGGCTGTTCCATAAACAATCTTGAAGTAGCAGAAGATCAAGTGGATTGATCTCGTCACGCCCATTAAAGAACGCACTTGCTTTAAGCAGCTTGACCGCTTTCTTCCAACGGCGGTCAGACACGTACATGTCTGTTAATGATGCGTCGCCAAACTCAGACTCGACTTTGGTTTCCAACATCGTTTTTAGTTGGAAAAGCTTTTCGAATGCGTTGTCGGTCAGAGTGAGTTTGTCGAGCTGCTGCTGCCAGCGGTGGTATTCTTCGTCTGTGATCGCCAAGCCCTCTGGAACTTGCGCTTCTTGAGACGTACCCACTGTCAGCATGGATTTGAAGTTTTGTTTGTCCTGAATGCGGTTTACAAACACGCGTACCAACATACGGTCGTAAAGTGCGTCTAAGCCGCTGTCTTCATCTGGCAGTTCATTTGATGCAGAAACCAAAAGGCGCATCGGTACACGTTCGATTTCGCTGCCGTTTTTAAATGTCTTTTCGTTCACAACGGTCAATAGCGTGTTCAGAATCGCAGGACCCGCCTTCCAAATCTCATCAAGGAAAACCACTTGCGCCGTTGGTAAGTACCCTTGAGTAAGACGGACATAACGACCGTTGTCTTTTAGCTCTTGAATGCTCAATGGACCAAACACTTCTTCAGGTGTTGAGAAGCGCGTCATGAGGTATTCAAAATAACTGCTATTATCAAAAGCTTGGATAAGTCGTTTTGCGATTAAGCTTTTTGCGATCCCTGGAGGACCAAGAAGGAAGACGCTTTCGCCGGCAAGAGCGGCAAGAAGGCAAAGTTTGATGGTGTGTTCGCGTTCGTAAACGCCATCAGTTAACGCTTTCGCTAGCTTGTTGATACGCTCTGAAAGAAGCGCCTTTTCTGCATTAGATGCGAAAGATGGTTGAATCATAGAAGCTCCGGCTGTTGAACTGAGGCTGTATATATAATTTTATACATTTGTTATCACTTTGTTACAAGTGTATTTTTTAGTGAACCTCGTTTATACCAGATGCTCTTCGCGCGCGTGCGCGAGAAACCATAGTTTTCATTTATGAGACATAACTCACTGAATGTGCTGGTTTCGCAAGAGTATGAAACCATTTTCTTCTTTTGTTTCCGGTGGTTTGTGGTTAATGTGCAAAACACGTCAATGCGCGGTTACAGCTAGGATCCACAACTGCATGAGCACTACAATTCATAAATGGAAGCAGATTTCTCTGGTCGAAGAGGAAGTTAAACTACCAACTGGTCGGATGATCACACATACCACTATCCAACACCCCGGTGCTGCCGTTATCTTACCTATTACTTCAGATGGCAACATCGTTCTTGTTAATCAATTCCGTCCCTCTCTTAACAAATGGCTGCTTGAATTGCCTGCTGGCACACGTGAAGGCGATGAAGATCCATTGCATTGTGCTCAAAGAGAGTTGGAAGAAGAAACAGGATACAGCGCCGAAAAGTTTACATCGCTTGGTCAAGTTACCCCTCTTGCTGGTTTCTGTGATGAAATCCAGTACTTGTTTGTTGCCGAACAACTGAACAAAACCAATCGATACGAGTGTGACGATGACGAAGTGATTGAAGTAGTGACATTGTCACGAGAAGAACTCGAACAACAAATTATTCAAGGCATTATTACGGATGCCAAAACTATCGCTTGCCTAAGCAAAGCTCGTCTTTGCGGTTATATTTAGGTCTTTTCGACCGAGGAGAGAATTATGGACTTTCGATCAGATACCGTTACGCAACCTACCCAAGCAATGCGTGAAGCAATGTTTACCGCTCCTGTCGGCGATGATGTGTACGGTGATGACCCAACCGTTAACGAGTTAGAGCAATTTGCTGCTGAGCTTGCGGGCTTTGAAGCGGCAATGTTCACGACCTCTGGTACACAAGCAAACTTACTTGGCTTAATGGCACACTGTGAGCGCGGTGACGAATACCTATGTGGTCAGCAAGCGCATAACTACAAGTACGAAGCTGGTGGCGCTGCGGTACTGGGGTCTATTCAACCTCAACCGATTGAAAACAACCCAGACGGTACTTTGCCATTCGATAAGCTAGAAGCTGCTATCAAGCCAGATGACGCGCACTTTGCACGTACTCGCCTACTTAGTTTAGAGAACACCATCAACGGTAAAGTGATTCCTCTTTCCTACCTTGCAGAGGCTCGTGAGTTTGTGAACAAACATAACTTACAGATGCACCTAGATGGCGCTCGCGTATTCAACGCAGCTGTTGCGCTTGATGTTCCAGTGAAAGAGATTGGTCAGTACTTTGATTCAATGACTATCTGTTTATCTAAAGGTTTGGCTGCCCCTGTTGGTTCGCTACTGCTTGGTAGCAAAGAGTACATCGCAAAAGCACGCCGTCTAAGAAAAATGGTCGGTGGTGGCATGCGCCAAGCGGGTATTCTTGCTGCAGCCGGTAAACTAGCCCTTACCGAGCAAGTAGAACAGCTAAAACAAGACCACATCAATGCAAAAACCTTAGCGGAAGGTTTAGCGCAATTGCCTGGTTTCTCTGTTAATCCAGAATTTGTTCAAACCAACATCGTCTTTGCCAAGCTTGATCCACAAGTGGATATCGCTGGTATCGCAGAAAAGATGAAGGAGCAAGGCATCACGATTACGCCAGGAAACCCAATCCGCTTCGTGACGCACAAAGATATTTCGGCACAAGACATCGATACCTTCCTATCTAGCCTTAAATCTCTGCTTTAACTTGATTTTGATCATTGAGCTTCCCCTAAGGGGAAGCTTTATTCTATGCGCTTTCAAGAACTACAATGAGTGCATTTCATGCTTAGATACGTGCTTCTAACGCCTCTTCTTCTCTCTTCCTCTGTTGTGGCGAAACCTTTTGGTGACGTTGATAAAGGCAAACTTAAATCGCCTAGCTGTGTTTACTGTCATGGTTCGAACGGCATGACGACAAACGACGCTTACCCTAACCTAGCCGGTCAGAATGCTCAGTACCTGTATGATTCTATGAAAGCCTATCAAGATGGGCTTCGCTTAGGTCCTTTGGCAGAAATGATGGCAGCCCAGTTACGCATGCTGAATGATGAAGATTTGCGCGATGTTGCCGCGTTTTATTCAGAACAAACACCTCATGCAGAAAAGTGAATAATTATGGGACTTGTGAATCACCACAAGTCCTAACTCCGTTTTCATTCGCACAACATCTAACCAAAACAATTAACCATTAAATCATTGATAAGCAACTCAACCCTCTTCAGATCAAATTATTGATGAATTTATAGTTCATCAACTCAGTTAATATTGACTTTTTATTCTATTTTATCGATATTTCATGCTTTCTATAATTCGACGTGAAATAGGTTATGTCTCACACACACGCTCAGCCATCGGAATCGGCGGCAACCCCTAAATCATGGCAGATGCCTGATACCCTCATTTTGATCTTCATTGTTGGTATTCTTGCTGCGATTCTTACCTACTTAATTCCTGCTGGTCATTTCGATAGCCAACAGGTGACCTACATGGTCGACGGTGCAGAAAAAACTCGCACAGTTATCGATCCATCTTCTTTCTCTTATGCAACCGACGAAAACGGTGAATTGGTTTACAACAAGGTTGGACTGTTCGCGTCAGGCGGTGGTATTGGTCTAATGAACTTCCCATTCGAAGGTCTGGTTTCAGGCTCTAAATGGGGCAGCGCAATTGGCGTTATTATGTTCATGCTTGTTATCGGTGGTGCATTTGGTGTGGTAATGCGCACAGGCACAATCGACAACGGTATCCTTCGCCTTATCGATAAGACCAAAGGTAACGAAGCACTATTCATTCCAGTTCTGTTTTTGCTGTTCTCTTTGGGCGGCGCAGTATTTGGTATGGGTGAAGAAGCCGTTGCATTTGCGATTATTATCGCACCACTAATGGTTCGTCTTGGCTACGATGGCATCACTACAGTAATGGTGACCTACGTTGCGACTCAGATTGGTTTTGCAACGTCTTGGATGAACCCATTCTCGGTAGCGATCGCGCAAGGTATTGCTGGTATTCCGGTTCTGTCTGGTATGACTGTACGTATGGGTCTGTGGGCTGGCTTTACACTTATCGGTATTGCTTTCACTATGATTTACGCAGCGCGTATCAAAGCAAACCCTGAGCTTTCTTACAGCCGTCGTACTGACAAATACTTCCGTCAGCAAGAGCTAGGTGACCACGATTCTCGTTGGAACCTAGGTGACACCCTAGTTATCCTTACGGTTATCGCAACGACAGTATGGGTTGTTTGGGGCGTAGTAGCTAACGCATGGTACATTCCAGAAATCGCGTCACAATTCTTCACTATGGGCTTTGTCGTTGCGATTATCGGTACGATCTTCCGTCTGAACGGCATGACGCTAAACTGTGCGGCTGACGCATTTAAAGAAGGTGCAGCAATCATGCTTGCCCCTGCTCTATTGGTTGGTTGTGCGAAAGGTGTATTGCTTATCCTAGGTGGCGGTACTACTGATGAAGCGAGCGTACTGAACTCGATCCTGAACAGCGCTGGTGGCGTAATCAGCGGTCTTCCTGACGTTGCTGCGGCTTGGTTGATGTATGTTTTCCAATCTATCTTCAACTTCTTCGTGACTTCAGGTTCTGGCCAAGCAGCGCTGACAATGCCTCTATTGTCTCCTCTTGCAGACATCGCTGGTGTTACTCGTCAGGTTGCGGTTCTAGCATTCCAACTTGGTGACGGTTTCACTAACGTTATCGTTCCAACTTCAGCGTCTCTAATGGCAACACTGGGTGTATGTCGTATCGACTGGGGTGACTGGGCGAAATTCTGCTGGCGCTTTATGCTATTACTCTTTACCCTATCGAGCATTGTCGTCGTCGCAGCTCACGTGATGGGTTTTGCGTAAACTGATTACCAATATCCCCAAGCAACTTAAACGCGAAAGCGGAGTTTGGGTATAAAGAATAAGGCGAGACAAGTTCTCGCCTTTTTTAATTCAAGCCGTATGGCAAACAAGCATCGAAGTAAGATGTTTTGGAGTGACAACTTTAATGGCAACACAATTTCTGGATGACGTAATTCAAGGTCATCAAGTCATTCAATCTCTTGACGTAACAGACTTGCCTGCAGGCGAGCATAAGTTTTGGTTCCGTATCGCAACCAACGCCCTATCTCAGTGGCAACATTTACCTGTGTTGGTTTTCAAAGGCGAAAAACCGGGTAAGAAAATCATGATCACAGCAGGTGTTCATGGTGACGAATACAACGGTGTTTTAGCGGCTCAAAAGACCGCTCGTGAACTGATTGGTAAAGACATCGCAGGTACTGTAACTGTTGTTCCGACCATCAACCTAACTGGTATGCTGAACCACAGCCGTGACTTCTTCTCTGCGGATCCAGATGCATCTCCTGCAAACTTAAACCGTTTCTTCCCTGGTGATGCAAACGGCAACGAAGCAAACCGCTTCCTATTTGCTTTGTGGAATAACCTTCTTAAACCGAACGCAGAACTGGCGATTGATTTGCACACTCAAACCACTGGTGCTGCTTACCCGCTGTACGTGTTTGCCGATTTCCGTATTGAGCAATCTCTGGAAATGGCTCGCCTCATTAACCCAGATGCGATTCTTAACGATCCGGGTGACGCTGGAGTACTTGAAACCGTCTGGAACAACAGCGGCATTCCAAGCATCACCATCGAGGTGGGCATGGGTCGTTACACAGAACAAGAGCTGATCGACCGTACCGTGACTGGCATCTTCAATATCCTTGCTCGTCATGACGTAGTGACCGGTGAAGTTGCAGAGATCACGCCTTGCCTAGAAGGCAAAGACATCATCAGCATTCGCGCTGAATTAGGTGGTTTTGTACTACCACAAGTGAAGATGATGGATAAGGTAGAACAAGGTCAATTGGTTGCAATTCAATACGACAGCTTTGGTGATGAGATTCAGCGTTACACAGCGCCAACAGAAGGCACGGTACTGAGCCACAACATTGAATCGATCCGAGCGCCAGGTTCTTTGGTTGTTCGACTGATTAAGTAACACCTTTGAATTTAATAGCTTGTAATTTCAGATTGTTAGGCTCAAACCAATAACACAAAGCCCTGCATAACTTGCAGGGCTTTTCTTTGTTGGTATTTTCAACATGCTTCAGTCAAGCTCTACGTGACAATGTCACCAATAAAACCAATGCAGCACACGACATTAGAACAAATCCAAGGTTTTGAATCATTCCAGCTAAGCCTAGACCTGAACCAATCATCAAGTAGTACATTAATCCTAGCAATGCCCCTGCACTGCCCGCTTGTTGCTTGTAATCAACTAAAGCGGTGCTCAGAACATTTGGAATCGCGATACCAAATGCCATCACAATGAACAACATTGGGGCCAAGAACCAAATCGATGTTTGCAGCATAAACACACCGAAGCCTCCGATGATCAAAAATGCTGATGCAATCCAAAGCAAATGCGTTTGTGAGCGACCTTTTGCTAGCAATGACTTGTTCATCAAACTGCCAATTAAGGTACCAACGCCCAATATCACACCGCTGTATCCGAACTGCTCAGAAGTCAGTCCGAGCTGCTCAAAAGTGAATGCGCCCAATTGGTAGTATGCGAATAAAGCAATGTTGTAGAGCGCAACCAACAACGCAGATTGCCAGATTTGAGCATCTTTCAACATTCGTCCAAGTAATGAACAGATGTTTAGCGGCTGCTTTTGAGTTTGTGTTTCAGGTAGATTAACCGCGTTGTAGCACAGCAAAACAAGCGCCAAAATAAACAACGTAAAGAACACAACCTGATAGCCACCGAGTGCTGTTAACTGACCACCGAGCAACATGCCAATCACTGGGCTAATGGAAATACCCAAACCCATAACGCTAAATACTTTGCTTAGCTCATCGCCTGAAAAGCTGTCTCTTAGCATGGTTTGTGTCACGACCGACCCAACCGCAATACCAAAAGCACTGAACGCGCGAGCTATCATCATCACGTCAAAGCTTTCTGTTTGCATAGCGACCAAAGCAGATGCGCCGTAAACCAACAACCCTGCCAGCATGGTCGGGCGTCTGCCCCACTTATCTGCCAAGATTCCCCAAACCACCACGCCAATAGCAAATGCAGAAAAATAGATAGATATGGTTTGCGCTGCTTGCGAATACGTCACAGCAAATGACTGAGCAATATTACCTAGCGCTGGGCTGTATATGGTCTCCACAATTTGCGGAAACATCAGCATCACCACCATCAATCCAATAGAAGGTTTCGTTTTCATTTTTACCTCTCTGTCCCACTCCTACAGATGTTTAAGTGGGTAACGAACTTAACTTGGCGTGCAGTATAGAAGGCGTTATGCTTTACCCATTAACAACATTAAAACCAAAAACATCAAGATTCGGACAAATGGCAATTATTGAAGATAATACTCGATTTGATGCGGACGCGATTGCCGCGAGTGTGGTTGGCATTGCAGCGGATGTCGGCAAACATGATTCCGGTATGCACGAACACAAGAAAGGACAATTGCTTTATGCGCCACAAGGCTGCATGACGTTCGCACTCGATAACTCTATTTGTACCTTACCACCAACTAAAGCGGTGTGGATTCCGCCACATACTTCTCACAGAGCCGTCATGACCAACGTTGTGGCTTACCGTTCACTCTATTTTGATTGCAGTGAATACAACTGCCCTGATGAAATAGTGATGATTGAGGTGAACGATCTTTTAAAAGCACTGATCGACAAAATGGCATTGTGGGAATGGGATATTGAAGAAACGAAAACTCAGGCTACGAGCGCTTTGTTTTGGGAAGAGTTTTACCAAGCGAAGCAGTTTGAGTTCTCTTTACCCTTGCCTTCTGATAGGCGTTTAACAGGGTTTCGCAAGGCAATGACCAAGGGTGATTTTATAGCTCCTGAGTTAAACCAACTGTCACAAACCGTTGGCGCGAGCAGCAAAACTATCACTCGCCTATTTAAGGCTGAGACTGGCATGTCTTATCAAGATTGGCGTCAACAATGGCGGCTACTTAAGGCTATTGAGCTCTTATGTGAAGAAAGACAAGTCAGTGATGTTGCCCATTGTTTAGAGTTCTCATCAGACAGCGCATTTATTGCGTTCTTTAAGAAACAAACCGGACAGACACCACTGAGTTTTATGAAGCACAGATCGTTGTTATAAGACGATCATTTCGCGCGTTATTTGGTTTGGTCTACGAGAATTAGCTCGTCCAACGCAAAGCCTTTATCTTTTGCTACTTGTTTGAAACGCTCGACCGTTGCTTTATCGACAGTTGGTGTGCGTGACAGTAGCCATAGGTAGTCGTGATTGAAACCAGAGATAAACGCGTAGTCGTAGTTCTCACCTAGCTCAAATACGATGTAAGACGAATAAAACGGACCGAAGAACGACACTTTTAAATGCCCTGTGTTTTCACCATCAACGAAATACGCTTTGCCGTCAGCTTGCGTCCATTCTTTATCTTCTTCTGAATAACCTCGGTTGATAACCGTTACGCCACCATCCTCACGAAGCTCGTATTCAGCCGTCACATTAGATAGACCGCGCTCAAAGGAGTGATCAAGACGGGCAATTTCATACCACTTGCCTAGATATGGTTGAAGTTCAAAGTTATTGACCGGCTCCACGCCGTCCGGTTTAGACGTACAGCCAAACAACGTTGCAAGAGACAAAAGTAAAAGTGTTTTAAGAGATTTCATACAGCAACCTGAAATTAATTTAGTGTCTGATTTTACTATAGAAGATAAAAATTCGATCAGAAATTAATGTATCGAAATTCTCCACAGGACAGTCCTACGTCTTGGAAACCTTGTAGTGCTTCAAACACATTAAAGTGGCTCACGACAACAACCTTTCGATATTGGCGGTAACGATCCAGCACCAATTCAGCCCGTGCTTGTAGCTCATCAACATGTTCGTAACGATTATCGGTCATTGGAATACCCGCTTTTAACAACTCTCGGTATTCGTGCCAGCGTCGGTCTCTCTCATTCAAGGTAATGTAGCCGCCTTCTTTGTCAGCACGCCACTCTCTCAAGTCATGCTCAACAATCAAAGGCAAACCGCGGTGACGATTGAGGATTTCTGCAGTTTGAAGGGCTCTTGTGTAAGGAGAGCTGATGATGATTTCAGCATCATTGAAGACTGGATGATTGAGCTTTTCTTGCAGCACGGGCAAATGCTCTCGACAAAGCGGCGCATAGTCCTTCTCAAGCTGAGTCATCTGCCGCTCATCCGCTAACGTAAAATCTGGCACGCCATGCCTTACAAATACAATGTCCATATTGTGGTGCTCGTCCTTGTTAAATTGCTATTGAGAAATTGGAGTCAGTTTTAGATAGGAGTGCACTTCTCCATTTTTGTATTCAATCGCCGAGTGGATGGAAGGTTCACGGTTTCCCACAACAGAAAGTTCATAAGTGTTTTCACCTTTGTAGATCGTGATATGAAGTACGCCAGCGTCTAGCTCCCAATGCCCTTTGGTATGAAGGCGTCCAAACAAGGTGTATTCATCAAGTGAACCATCTGCATGCAAATGTACCTCTGTGATGTAGCCACCCGTGCAGCTCTTGATCCAGCAACGATCACTGACTTCTTCGAGGCGTATTTCTCTTTTGCTTGCCTTCCATTTTGAGAAACGTTCCGACTCAGCAAAAGATGCTTCGATATCGGAATGTTCTTTTATGGGCGTCCCTTCAAGCTCGCGCAAGCAAAGCTGAATCCAACTAGTTATTTGCATGGAATATCCTTAAGGTTTCAATTGCCCTTTTTACGCCTAAACGTGGGCTGCTTAATACTGGAATGTCGACATCAACTAATGATGCAGCACCTGACATCGAAGCTTGTGCCAGTACGATTACGTCATAATCACGAGCCTTTTGCTCTATTACCGCTTTTATCTTGTCGTAATAGCCTTGGTTATCTTGGTCGAGAAAGCGTTCCCAAGCACCTTCAACCACAAACGTATCTAACTGACTGATACAATTGCCCTCACTCGTCTCAAGTAACGCCAAGCTAGGTTCAATGGTTGTCGATAATGCCGCGAGTAACAACACTCGCTCATGAGTTACAGCTTGGTCACCCATCGCGCGGTCGATACGCTGAACGTTAACGCCCTGCTCTGTAAGCGACTCAGGAAAGCGACCAATTGAGGAGCAAGTACAAACCACCAAGTTTGCTTGTTCAGAAAGCTCTCGTACTTTGCCTTGTACTGATTGCTCCACCTCAGATTCGTCCTCTCCAGCAACCAAACACTCCAACAAGTCGGCATCGGCAAAGTGTGCGACTTTTAAATCAGGCGCGAGCTCTGTCATCAGTTTGGAGAAAGGTGGAATGTGTACGGGTGAAGTATGAAGAAAATATAGGTCGTATGGCTTCATGCTAAGTTGTCGATTTTTAGTTCAATTTCGACAACTTAGCACAAGGCGATGGGAATTAATGCGATCAGAGTTACTGTTGTGCTTCCCAAAGACCAAGAAAGTACTTGCCGTAAACCACTTCAGTTTGCATATGCATAATCAGTAAAAATGCAATCAAAGCTAATATAAAGCGATTGAAATAACGGCTGACTTTGGTACGGATTTTTATATCGAATACTCCGATATGAATACCAACATAGGCAAAGGGGTAAACCAACAAAACAGCGAGTAACCAACCTAAGTAGCCGGATATCGCCATTTCCTCGTAACCGATCATAATACCTCCACAATGAATACGACGGGAACTTGGTTAGTATTCATCATCTAACGGAGGCGAAATGTCAGGATTTACACAGCTGCGAGCCGTTGCCAAAAAGTCCTTTAAATAAGTTACTTATCTATTTATAAAATCTTGAGAACCAAGAAAATCTTGTGCCATTTTTGGTGAAGTGATGTGGATGAACTTGATCGGTGAACCTTTTAAGTCCTCTTTCAGTTTTAGATAACGCTTCCGATTCTTTCGGTAATTCTTAACCGACCACCAAATAATCGAATCCTTACTCAAAAACGCTTTTCTAAAGCTTTCTCTATTGCCAGTTCCTTCCCAGAACTCTTCTTTAGTCCATGCCCTTTTGATAGCACGAGTTACGGAGCGATAAGTGGTGATAGAACGTGAATAATCGAGCCAGATGATGGTATCGACCCTTTGCCATTTGTACGGTTGTGTTCGGCTGTAGTTCCCGTCGAGTACCCAAGCGTCTTGTTGAGTTACGTCAACGACTTTATCGAAGAACGTCTCATCATCGAGTTCTTTCCAATCGGGAAGCCAGAACAACCTGTCCATTTCTATGTACGTGACACCTAATTTCATTGCGAGTTGCTTTGAAAACGTCGATTTACCGCTTGCACTGCTGCCTACTACATTGATCCTTTTCATTAAATCCTCCTAGGTGACCGTACCAAATTGACAAAGAGCGACGCATTCCAACTATAGGTAAGTCTGGAAAATGCGGAGGCGGGATATTAATGATTACGCTTTAAAGTTCTAGTGTAGGTTCAATAAGATGTGAAGTTACGCGCATAAAAAAGCCTCCAGTGAAGGAGGCTTGCAAATGAACTAATTACAACTTATCCCATGCGTCTGACCAATAAACGGTTTCACCTGGCGCATAAGAAGGATTTGAACACCACCCCGTGTATGGCCATGGTTTACATTGATACAAGTTGCCATCTGAACCTGTGACAATGTCACCTGCTTCATACGCTTTTCCAGATTCATACGGAGGGTAACTGCTGCCATCAGAAACAATCACAGAGCGTTGAGCTGTCGTAGTTTGATTAGCACTGTCCGTTACGCGGTAAACCAAGTTGTAGGCGCCTAGAACGTTCACATCTACACGGCCCTCTACACGAACTTGATCAGTCAAATCACCGTCTTCTGCATCCGTGGCTTTTACACCTGCCATTGGGTCAAATGCATCACCAAGCTGGATAGTTGTATCCGCGACACCTTCAAACTCAGGCACAAGACTGTAAACAACAACCGTTCTGCTTTGCTTGGTTTCATTGTTGTCGCTGTCTTTTACACTGTAAACCAAAACATAAGTGCCAACAGTGTTCACATCAACTGAACCTTCGACAGTAATGCTGTTAGTTAGGTCTCCATCTTCTTTATCAGATGCGGTAACACCTGCATACGGATCAAATGCACTACCGTGATGCACTCGAACATCGTTGATGCCGCTAAACACCGGTTCGCCTTCACTTGGCGGTGGTGGAGTCTGACCGTGGATAAACGGACCGTAATCCTTCACAAATTTTTCACCGTACGCCTGACCATTCTTGTTGGTGCCCATATCCCAGTTAACTGACCATGTCATTACGCCACGAAGTGCTTGCCCTTGCGCTTTAAGTTGGTCAAACGCGTCGTAAAGATCTTGAGGATCTTGTACAAAGCCCGTTGCTGCTGCATCAATGTTAGATGGAATACCAAACACCAATTTGTCATGCGGAATTTTATGGAAACCACGTGTACCGTTCGATAGAGAGTCTGAAATGTAGTAAATGAATTCTTGTTTTAGCGCATCATTGTTTTGTGCAATCCAACCCACACCTTCAACCCAAATACCATCACCACCTTGGTTGTAAAATTGAGGGTTGATCCAATCGTAGTACCCTTCTAATCCAGTAATATAAGGAACGTATTTGCCACCTTCTGTTAAGTATGGAAACTCAGGCGCCATCGTAATTAGGAAGTTTTTGCCCTGCTGTTGATAGTGTTCTTTTACAAGGCGAAGTGCAGCTGGGATTACTGTTTGGTTGTCTGACGCGGTTACTGCAGATTGCTCTAAATCGATATCCAGACCATCAAAGCCGAACTTATCAGTAAGGCGGATGATCTCTTGTGCGAATGCTTGCTCATCGCCAGTTTTCAGCTCGACGTGCGCATCTGCACCACCAAGCGCAATAAGAACGGCGCGTCCTTGTTGGTTTAGTGCGCTAATTTGATCAATAAATTGTTGTTCTGAAACACCAATATTTGGATCGAGCTTAAAGGTTGGAATGCGACCTTCGCTGGTATTGAACACCTTCATGAAGGAGACGTTAACCACATTGTACATTGGGTCAACTTCATCCAGCGTCACACACGGCGCATTACCGCCCTTGTAACCAGCCCCATCGCACCAGTTATGCCAATAACCGACTACAACACCGCCATCTGGATTCACCATTTCATTAGCGGATGCTACGTTTGAAAGACCACTCAAACCCAATGCTACTGCTAGATATAGCGCTTTTTGCTTCATCGTGTTACCTCTCATCCATTTTGCTTCATCACAACAATCATTCAGCACTTTATATTAGTGCCTAATGAATTTTCATTGGATTATATGGCTGTATTGCGAAAACAGATACACGTGCAAAGTTATGTTTTCCAAGTCTATTTTATAATTGTGATCTTAATTCACGACGCGAAACGAATAGGAAATTAGCGTTCGCTCTTAAGCGTGACTTACTAGCAAAATTAGGCAAAAAGTTAACCAAAATCTATTTTTTGGAGCTCGCTCGCAACGATTTAATCAGGATTTAACCCTGTTCATATAAAAAGTTTGCACAACGTAGACATTGGGCTGGAACGCCAACTTATATAATGCGGGCTTACATAAATAGAGGTTATTTTTATGAAATTAAAAACAGTGTCAGCTTGCGCAATCTTGGTTTTGCTTGTCGGATGTCAGCAAAAAACTCAAGATGAAGCGACACAGTCAACAACCTCGGCAGATGTATGTAATACACAAGGAAATATGCCAAGTGGGTGGAACGAATTCGATGCTACCCCAGACGCTCAAAAGGCAATGGCCTTTGTCCTAAACAAAATGGAAACTCTCGCTTCGTTTAAACAGATCTTGTCCGTTCATGCACAAATTGTGAGTGGTGTGAACTACGCGATAGAGTTTGAATTGAATGACGGATCAGTATGGAACACAGTTGTTTATCGCAACCTTGATGGTGAATATGCGATTACGCAATCACCGAAAGAAGGTCGCTTCTGCGAACAATAAATGCTTCGAAACTGAGAACCAAAAAGCCCCGCTATTTTACACCGTAATTTAGTGGGGCTTTTTGTTTATTCATATTTTCCAGTACTGATTAAGAATCAAATGCCATCTGAGACTTCACAGAAACTGTAGAACCAAGTCGCGACGGTTCGACATCAATGCGTTGCGCCATTTGCTCTTTCAGCTCGGAAACGTGAGAAATCACGCCAATCATGCGACCCGTTTGCTGTAAGTCGACCAAGGTTTGAATCGCAAGATCCAAAGACTCCGGATCTAAGCTGCCAAAACCTTCATCAATAAACAGTGTATCTAAACGAATACCACCGCTGTAAGACTGCACAACATCAGACAGACCGAGCGCTAATGCCAACGCAGCCATGAAAGATTCACCGCCTGATAATGTCGCGACATCGCGCGTTTTGCCTGTGTAGCTATCCTCAACCACCAAATCCAAGCCTCGCCCTGCTGCACCTTTAAAGCCTTCGGTTTTGCGAGCCAAGATATAGCGGCCTTTACTCATCAGACTTAGACGCTGTGAGGCTTGAATCAGTACATCGTCTAATAACACACCAAGGACAAATCGGTGCAAACTAATACGGCTACCCGTTTTACCGCTTGCAACGTCATACAAAGTACCAAACACTTTATATTCGTCTTCTAACTTAGTGTTCTTGTCATGTAACGTCGCGATGTCATTACGCACTTTCTCTAGACGTTCAAACAAAGAGCGCGTGCTATCAAGCTGATTGCGCGCTTCAACGTAACTTTGCTGAGTGCTGTTTAACTTAACGTTAAGCTCTTCTAAGTCGGGCAACGCCAAATCTTTCAACGTTGAACTCAAATCTGCCAATGTTTGTTCTAGCTTGATTTGAGTCTGTTTGAACGCATCAATTTCTTGCTGCCAAACCTGCATCTCGGCTTCATCAACTTTACATGCTAGGAATTGCGCTTCATCCTCGAATGCACTCGCCTGCAACGCTTGCGCCCAATCAGTTTTGGCTGTGTTCAAACGTTCATGTGCCTCATTCAACCACTGTTGATTGGTTGTCAGTTGGCTTTCAATATTGGTCTTAGCCAGCACCGCTTTTTGCAAATGGTTTTGTGCAACCTCGAATGTGGCATTTAACTCCGCAATCTGTTTTTGAATCGCAACAATGTCTTGTTCAAGAACTTCAAGAGATGAGTACTTAGCATCTAACGAAGCAGACAGTTTAGCCAGTTGCTCTTGGTTCACTTTTATCGTCGATTCATTCGCTGCCATCTGGTTTTGGAGATCATTGATCTTACCTTCCCCAGTAACACAACGTTGGTTTAACTCATTGACGCTTTGTTCCAGCTGAACCAAGTTAATCGATGACAATTGCTGTAAACGTTCATTGAGCTGCTGCATGGACGCTTGTAACGCGCTTAAATCCATTGATGCGTTTTGACCAAGCTCAACGGATAGTTGCTCAATCTGCTGCTTGTATTGTCCGATTGCGATATTGTGCTGCTCCAACTGATTGTTCAATTGGTTAAGTACAACTTGCCCTTCTCGCTCCGTGTTTCGAGCACGCTGAACTTGCTCTTTTGTTACCTCTTCACCAACAAATTGAGCGGGTTGAGGGTGTTCTACACTACCGCACACCGGACACATTTCACCGGCTTGTAAACGCTGAGCCAATACAGCGGCTTGAGCATTGTGCCAGCTCAATTCAAGTGTATCTGCTGAGCGTTGAAGTTCTACGTATCGCGCTTTTGCTTGGTCAACCGAAGCTTGTTTGCTAGGCGTCAATGCATCCAATTTAGCTAGCTCTTGGCTTAAGCCAGTTAGCTTCTGTAGGTCTTGCATCAAACGTTGTTGCTGTTTTATCTCAGCCTCTACACTGCCAATACTTGCAACATCGACTCGAGCTTGATCCAGTGACTTCTGACCTTGTTGCGCCTCTAGCGTTAACTTCTCTTTCAGAGCGATATATTTATTAAGCGTTGCCTCAAACTCCGACTTTTGCGTCAAACCTGCATTAATGGCTTTCTCTAGCTCTGACTTTTCAACCAACTTTCCTTTCATACCTTCAAGTTGGTATTTCTGTTCTGTCAGTTTTGGCAATTGTGCAGCTTGTTCTTTCGCGGTTTGCAGTGCGCCTTCTTTGGATTTTACCGCGTCATTTGCCACAGTAAGATCTTGAGATAACTTAGCCACCTTTTGCTCAAGTTCTTGCGTTTGCTTTGAGGCGTTTTGTAACGTGACATAAGGCAACTCAACCTTGCTTGCCTTCTTCGCATTGTCTAACTGCAATTGACGTGATGAGACAGCATCGCTCTGTTCCAAGTGTTGCTTCAACGCAATTTCGGCTTGCTCGCGCTTTTTGAACTCATTGCTCAGCGCTTCTGCTTTTTGCAGTTCCGTTTTTACCGCATTTAATTGCGCCAGAGATTCTTGCTCTTGCTTTTGCACCGATTCAAATTGAGCAGATAAGGCTTCACGCTGCTCTGTTAACTCCGCTTCGGAAGAAACACCAGCTACCTGCAGCGCGCCTCGAATTTGGTTATCAAACTCGTCTTTGGCTTTGCTAATGGCACTCGCTTTGTCTTTCAGCGCATATTCAATCTTCTTGTAGATATCCGTTTGGAATAGCTGACCAAATATCTCTTCACGCTCTTTGGACGTCGCAAGTAACAACTCTCGAAACTTACCTTGCGGTAGCACCATCACTTGGCGGAACTGAGTTTCGTTCAAGCCAATAATATTGGTCACTTCTGTCTTTACTTGCGTTGTTTTGCTGGTGATGAGCTTATCTTCGTCCGTAATCTCATACAAAGCTGCGGTATGCTTACGCACCGTCATGCCCTCACCACGCGCCTTTGGTGCTTCTTGTTCTGGTGAGCGAATCACTCGATAAGACTTACCGTGCAAAGAGAACTCTAGCGTCACTTCAGTTAGCAACGTTGGTGCTGCCATATCGCAACGCATTTGAATGCCTTGACGCTCGTTACCCGTTGTTTCACCATAAAGCGCAAAACAAATCGCATCGAGAATCGAGGTTTTACCCGAACCAGTAGGACCGTTGATAAGAAACAGAGGGTTAGTTCCCAGCTTGTCGAATTCAATCGTTTCTGTTTGAGCAAACGGACCAAAAGCCTGCATTGTCAGTTTAATGGGTTTCATGTTTGGTCCTTACTGAGCTTGCTGAGAAAGTTGTTTGATGATGTCACTGATCGCTTGATCTTGTTCTTGCGATAATTGGCCGTCTTGAGCTTCCGAAAAGAAGTCTCGAAACATGTCTATCTCACTTCTCGCCAATTTCGCTTGCGCCATTTCCTGCTCGACACCTATTAACATGCCCGGTTTTTCTAGGTGCAAAACATTCGGGTAAACAGTACGTAGCTTTTCCATTGGGTTTAAGATCGCGTGCTTATCCATCAAACGTACCAACAGGTAGTCTTCGTTTTTCGGATCGGTTTTGCCCTGCTCTATTACTTGTTCAAGTTCGCCTTCAACGATTCGCATCTCATGAGGTGCGGCAAGGTCAATATGCTCTGCCGTGACAAAACCGTTTTGGTCAATTTCCACCAGCGTGAAACCTTTCTTCTGGTTTTGTTCACCAAAACTGTATTTCATCAGTGAACCAGAATAACGAATGTACTCTTCGCCTTTTTTCTGTGGCTGGTGCAAATGCCCCAACGCTACATAGTCAAAGTTGAGAAAATGCTCGTGACTGACACGGTCGGAACCGCCAATCGAAAGTGGACGCTCAGATTCAGACTCAATGGCACCATCGACAAAGCAGTGACTGACTAACACGTTACGTTGCTCTGGTTGGAACTGCTCAGTGATTTTCTCGGCAAGTAACTTGTGCGCTTGATCGTGGGTCGAAACGGGTTCTTGGTAGGCAAAACGGACTTGCTCAGGGTCGTTATAAGGCATGCCATAAAAAGCCACTTGCCCTGCGCTTGCGGTTTCAATAACAACAGGGGTAAGCATGTCTTCGAAGTTACTGATAATGTGAAGACCTGCATTTTTCATCTGTTCTGAGCCAAAACCTAGGCGCTCAGCACCATCATGGTTGCCAGAAATCAGAATCATCGGCGTATTTAGCTCACCACAGATTCGCTTCACCACTTTGTTAAGTAGTTCAATCGCAATGGTTGGTGGGACAGAACGATCATAAATATCACCAGCAACAACCACCGCATCAACAGGGTTGTCTTCAATGTATTGGATTAACTGGTCGAGAACCGCTTGCTGATCGTCAAGCAAAGAGACGTTATGAAACTGTCGGCCAAGGTGCCAATCTGAGGTATGGATAAACTTCATTCGAATTCACTTTCTGCCATCTACATGGCGCTATCTTATTATCCCCCTAGGATATCGTGAGTTCGTAAGCTTTTCATGTGGTTTATCAAGTAACACAGCGAATAAAGCTATACGTTTTTCAACACTCAAACCCACGTATATGTTGTACCAACTACGTACCCTCTAGGCTCGATATCTAGCTGTAATTGATGAAAGCCCTTTTCGGGCTCCCTAATTTGTTTCTCGAATGCATTTATTGCTTTCAACAAACCACCACATACACCAAGAGAGCCCAATTTAGCATCTAGAAATTCGTAGTTCGTTGCTTCCGTTATCCAAGGAGCCAGATACTTTATTGAATTTAACCAAAGTGGCTCATTAGCATCGAGAGATAAGGAGAGCGAGGTAAACAAGGAACTACTTCTGAATGATAGCTGCGACACTACCTTATCAATCGCGCTTTGATTGGTGGAGTTTGCGAGGTCAACTCTAGCAGGCAAACACTCAAGTCCTGTATCACAAGGGAACGCTCTAGCTAAGATGAGCGCACCGTTGTTAAGCTTTGTTGATGCCTGATTGGTAGCTGGCTGTATAGCCAAGATCCAGCAATCGTTTTGCTTTGTTGCTCTTTCAATATGAGAAAGCGCTAGCAAGAAAGATGCATTTCCGTATGGATATATTTGAAATTTAGTATCACTTTCAAATTCAACTGTCGCTCTTAGCATTTGCATCGTGGATTGAACTTCATGCTTTTTAGTATCGGCGGGTAAAAGAACAATCAAAGTTCCTTTAATAAAGAAATTCTTAAGCTGTTGCGAATAGGAACTGATAGTTTCGCTCGGTCTACTATCAAAATGATACTCCAGCGGATTCATAGACATTGAGATGTTGGTATCAGCAAAGTCGAAGAGCGGTTTAATGCTAGAGAATTCGTGGCCATTTAAACATATCACCTGTGTTTCAAAACCTAACGCCAATTTAACCACCAATGAGTACAGTTGGGTTTCCTATGACAATTCGTCCTCCATGGGAGGTTGCATCACCAGCGCGAGCTGCTGCTTTTCCGTTGATTTTTACACTAGATGAACCTGCGGAAATACTGTCTGGCGGTCCAACGCATACTAGCTTGTCTCCTTGTCTTGCGGCGGGAATCCCCCCAATTTTAACATTGGGGGATCCCATCACTACAGGCCCACCAACATGAGGGATCTTTCCTGTTTTTTTAGGACAGACATGAAAACTACCAATCACTGCCGAAGGCTTACCCATGACTCCTCCTTAGTTAAGAGAGATTTGACCCGCTTTTAGAGCAATCGCAGATCCATTAATAGATATCTTGCTCCCTTTGATGTTAATTTCTCCAGAGCTAGACATCTCTATTGATGCCCCTCCGACTTTAATTTCAATGCTCTTACCCGCTTTTAAGGCAAGTGACTTCCCGATATCTCCGGAATAGTTCTCGCCTACTTCAACTGACAGGTTCTTACCTATAGTTTGCATCGAATCATTAGTAACCTGCTCGGTTCGACAGTTTTCTATTGAGATTTCAGCATTATCTTCAACAAGCATTTGAAAGAGTTTTTCGGCGTGAAGGTAAATATGTTCCTCACCTGGTTTATCATCAAAGCGTAACTCATTGAAGTTGCTAGCGCCTTTCTGGATAGAACGCGATTTATAACCGCTTTGTGAACTCTGCTCTGGTAACGAATAAGGAGGTAACTGACTACCGTTGTATAGAGCCCCAGTAACTATTGGTTGATCGGGGTCACCATTAACAAATTCAACTATTACTTCTTGACCAACCCTAGGGTGAAAAACTGCTCCCCAACCATTGCCAGCGATATTCTGAGCGACCCTAATCCAACAAGAGCTGTTTACATCGTACTTGCCTTTCCTATCCCAGTGAAACTGGACCTTAATTCGACCATGTTTATCAATGTATATCTCACCATCTTTATTACCAGTCACAATTGCGGTTTGTAGCCCTTTTATTTCCGGTTTCACATAGTTTACTGCCGGACGCAAAATCGTTGTCGAATCAACGCAAGTAAATGCAACCCTTACCCCTTGAGAGGCGGTACCGCCTTGGCCAGTCTGGTTGAAAACAGAAGCTGATAAGACAACAGACTCTAAAACGTACTCTTTGCCTATTCGAGATTTATCTTCATGTTTTTTGAATTTAAAGCACTTACCAACTGTAAAGGTTCGACATGTCGCTTCTCCACCACACAAGTATATGTTTTGTTGAATTGACTCAATTGCATGCATATTCCTAGAAGCATAATGGTCGGCAGTCTCGGACTCTCCCATATATTCAAAGTGCTCACTGGAGGGAATGGTAAATAACGCCGAAGCCCCATTTACACTGTTTTTCGGGAAAGCCGCTGGCTTTAACATGTTAAAACCCGTTTTATGGCTTGCTTTCGTAGCAATAGCTTGGCTTTCACTCCAGGCAGATATGTGACTTGCGCTGGCAGTACCACTGTCATGGTCTACCATAAATTCCACCCCTGGCTTGTAGTAGCTTACATCATCAAATATTTCAATAGTATGAGAAGATTTCGAATGCACAAAGCAGAATGATAGACCCTCTTCAGCCAATATTCTCTTTACAAAGCTTAAGTCAGACTCTTCGTATTGAACTCTATAAGTATATTTGGGGTAACTTTTATTTAACTTGAAGCTGAACAAAACTCCATGCTCCGACAAAACTTCAGAAATAATTTCTTTCAAGTCTTTGTTTTGGAAAACTCTGCAATTAACACGGTATTGACAAAATCTAAATTTAGGTTCAATAAAAATCTCTATGTTCTTATAGTTCTCGCCATCATTTTCTTTACTTATTCTTGTTCCAGTTAGTTTTGCTCTTGAAACAACACCATGAAAATATCTTGGTTGAGAAGAAACATCTTCATTATTCTCTAGTGTGATGACAACCTCATGGCCAATAATACTATTTAGTTCACCTTTTTGACCATTAAAGTAGGCATTGGCACGCAATGAGAAAAGCTCTGAAGCCTTTTCTCTGTATTCAAAGGAATTCAAAATAACGGCATCTTTGCCAAAAGGAGTAGAGATGCTTATAAAGTTATTATCTTGTGTTGCTTTTTTCATTACATACTTCTTTAAAAATAGCGGGGGCATTTGCCCCCGCAGCCAAATTACATTTGTTGACCTTTAACACCACTATAGCCAAATTACATTTGTTGACCTTTAACACCACTATAGCCATATACAAGTGGCGCAGAAGTGTTGTTCTTATCATCCGTCGGTGTCACTGTCATCATCATTTCTGTGTAGGAAATAGTGATTGTTTCCATTGGACGGTCATCTTGAATTGATACTGAGTAGTTTGAAATCATTGCATCTGTAAGTTCGATCTTCATGATTTCTTCTACTTTCTCACCCTGCTTCGTGATGTGGAAAACAGCAGGTTTACCTTTACCGATCGTTGCTTCTTTAAACAAATCTGGTGAAGCACGATCTTGAAGTTTAGTGATAGTAAGGTCATACAAACGAGTCGCGCTGGCTTCACGATCCATTGCTGTACCAGTGTATGACGAAATCTCACGACCCACACTCCAGTCAACAGATAGCAGTGTGATTAAATCCTTGTATTGCTCAGCGGTTGCCTCACCTTTAATATCTGCGTATTTAAGATACGTATTAGACTGCATGCTAATCTCCTATAGCATTAATAATTGACATTTAACTATATTAAAATCATATCAGCTAAGTGAAATGATTATTGATTCATGTATCAAAAGGTTAGTTTTAAATACAAACTTTTATAACTTTATTTTGTTATATTTTTAAGCACTGAATTACTTAAATTTAATTTAATTCGATTCTCTTCTCAGTTTACTTTCCCAATGAAACAGATGTTAAGAAACTGAGACAATTAAATCATCATTGGTATAATCCACAAAAATATCTTTAATTTTCTTATTACTGAGAACTGACGACAATATTTCATTAGAAATTCGAGGAAGAAGAAGGTTTTCCATCATAGTTTGAATGGCCCTCGCACCACTTTCAGATTCATTGCTACTTTCTACTAGATGTAAGATGTAATCATCTGTAACTGTAAGAGTTGCACCATAATGATCCAAAACACGCGCTTTTATCTTATTAATCTTTAGCTGACTAATATTAATCAATACTGATTTTCTAAGTGGTACGTATGGTAAAATATTGACTCGCCCTAAAAACGCTGGTTTGAAATCCTTAAGTAAGTCTTCACGTAGCGCTTCTTTTAGTGATTGAGGTTCTGGCGCAAGTTCTGGATCACTAAACAAAGTGGTAGTCGTATCAGAACCTGTATTAGCAGTCATGATTATAATCGTGTTCTTAAAATCAATATCACGTCCTTCGCCATCTTTAATGATTCCCTTATCAAAGATTTGATAAAAAATATCTTGTACTCCAGGATGAGCTTTTTCCATCTCATCAAGCAAAATTACACTATATGGTTTTCTCCTTACGGCTTCAGTAAGAACTCCTCCCTCACCATAGCCGACATACCCAGGTGGAGCACCCAATAGTAAGGAAACTTTGTGCTCTTCTTTAAATTCAGACATGTTGATTGTCGTGACACTATCTTCACTCCCATAGACCTTCTCCGCGATAGCTAGTGCAGACTCTGTTTTGCCTACACCACTTGGCCCGACTAGTAAAAAGACACCATTAGGTTTAGTCTCATCCATAAGTTGAGCTCGGGCAGTCTTTATTACTTCTGCCATAACCTCTAAAGCATGATCTTGCCCAACGACTCTTTCACACAAACTGTCTTTCAGGTTCAATACCGCTTCAATTTCATCATTTTGAAGTTTACCAAGTGGAATACCAGTCCAGTCTGATATAACTTCCGCAACTAAGGTTTCATTCACATGCGAGAATACAAGCGGGTCTGCACTAAGAGACAGTTTTTCTTCTATTTCCACTAGCTCTCGTCTATCTTCATCTAAACCATCTTCGGCTATCTTTAGACGTAATGCTTTTGCTTGAGAGACCCACTCAACTTCTTCACGCCAACGTTCTTCTAGCGCTATTATTTCTCCCTTTAACACCTCAATTTCGTTACCGACTTGGCCAACGTTATGCCCGAGATCTGAACCAAATAAAGCTTCCTTAGATAACTGGGTGAGTTCTTCTTCTTTCAAGGTTAATTTCTTGCGTTTAGAATCGAGCAATCCTGGCGTTGATGACTGACTCAACGCAACCCTAGAACAAGCCGTATCAAGAACAGAGACTGCCTTGTCCGGGAGTTGGCGACCATTAATGTACCTAGCAGAAAGTTGAACAGCAGAGGCCAAAGCCTGGCTAGTAATATATACGTCATGATGGTCTGCCATAACCGTCAGTAAACCTCGTAACATATCAATCGCTAACTCAGTGGATGGTTCGTCAACTTTGACAACTTGAAATCTCCGAGTTAAGGCTGCATCTTTTTCAAAGTATTTCTTGTATTCTGCCCAAGTTGTTGCAGCAATCGTTCGGAGTTCCCCTCGAGCTAAAGCGGGTTTGAGTATATTGGCTGCATCACCTTGACCAGCTTGTCCACCGCTACCAATAAGTCCATGAGCCTCATCAATAAACAGAATGACAGGATCAACTGATTGATTAACTTCCTTAATTAGATTTTTTAAACGATTTTCAAACTCCCCTTTCATACCCGCACCAGCTTGCAAAAGGGCTAGGTCAAGAGACTTGACCGATACATTTTGCAAAGCAGGGGGAACATCTTTATCGACTATTCTCTGCGCTAAACCTTCGACCACTGCAGTTTTACCTACACCAGCCTCACCAGTTAAAATGGGATTGTTCTGCCTACGCCTTAGAAGAATATCTATCATTAACCTGATTTCATCATCTCGACCTATCACAGGGTCAATAAGTCCCAGTCGTGCTTGCTCAGTCAGGTCAATGGTAAACTGCTCTAAAGCTCCACCAGCGGTTTGGCTCACATGTGTTTTGCTTTCGGTATGCTCTCCAAGATTTAACAACTTATTTGGATCGATTTGACTTAATTCAGGGCTCACCGCACTCAACATATTAATCAGCGTATCATCAGACAAATATGCGTATAGCACATGAATACAAGTCAGCTTATCTTGCTTGAACTCAATAGTTGCAGCCATAAATGCATTTTGCATAACGGTCACTGTATGTGCAGATAAACCAGGGACTGTTTCACATCCTGTCTTATATTTTTCCAACTGAGTGAGTAATTCATTCAGTACCGTTTGCTTATCTAAATCTAACTTGTCGAACACATCTAAATACAGATCTTCTGGGTGCTGAATTATTGCTGTAAGCCAATGGGATAATTCAATACTATGGTGAGTCCGCGAGCTTGCCAATGCCGCTGCTTGTTCCAATGTTTCTTTAGCATGAGGTGACAACCGCTCAACTAACGCTGATAATGATAACGAAGCCATTTTATTTCCCTTTAAATATTAATTGTTATTTCACGATCTTCTGTACGATCATGTTTTTTTAAAACAGAGCCAAAACCTAGCTGCCCTTGTTGCTTAGACAGACGCGCTTTAGGAAGCATGCTATGTTGTGTTGTTAGCTTCCAGTGAAGCTGTTTGTGTTCGCCTATGAATGCTGATGCAGCACGCTTAACTGTTTTTAGCCGAGCATGAAATGGAAGGAGCTCGCTTACTTGTTCTGACGTTTCTGGAAGTAGTTCTATTGTTGCACTAGCATTAATATCCCATGCTCGTTTTCCAATTGACGCGCCATTTCCTAATTGAGAAAACTGCCCCTCTGGATTTGACTTAGATGTTAAGCGAGTCTGCTCTTTCGGCTTCAGATACAGCCATTGCCCTGTAAATTCATGCACCTTTGCGTCGCAACTTGCTAAGGATTCGATAATGCTCTTCAACGCATATTTACTTTTAACTGGTGAAGAATGATAACCGCCAAAGTGTTGCGCTAAATGACTATTATCGCCGGAGATTGAATTCAAGCAGTCTGCATAAGGTGACCTTTCCATTCTAGAGTGAGCTCGTACTTGGACCGTTACCTGACTTAACTGCCAACTTCGATAATACAAAGAGAGCAGGCGATGGTTAAAAATGTCGTAAAAGTCGACCATTGCAGAATCGCTCTCTCGCAGCCTCGCTAGTGCAAGCTCACTATAGTGTTGCGGTAGAACGCCCTGCTCTCCTATCAGCCCAATCAAGTTTGTTTTGACTTCTAAACGGTCGTTGCCTCCCTGTTCAACACGACAAACTTGGTTGTTCTCATACCCTAGTTTTGCATTGACTTTCAGATTAATGCGTTCATTTTTTGGAAGAGCATCGGTCCCTATTTGAGCCTCACGCTTTAAGACTTCAAACTCGAGAAGGTGAAGAGCCTCAAACAAGGGATGCTTAGTTATTTCGTCCAAGAACGGTTCTGCATTCATAGGAGTGGCTTCTCTCCTGTCATCGCTGGCCATAAATGAAAGCGCTTACCGGTCGACTTAAGTTTTACCTCTAGCTGGGTAAAAATGTTGACTTCAGCGTATTGAGAAAAGTAAATAGACAACACACTTCCTAATAGAAAAATCTGCTCTGGCGGTAGGATTTGGTCGGAAATCATCAGCGTAATTCTGATTCCATGCGCAAAGCCCACTTTGCCTCCAGCGCTTATACGTCCCGTGGTCTGCTCATATTCAAGATGAACTAATGAATCAACCAGCGCCTTTGTTTCTGCTGTACCATTGAAAGCGAAGAGGTTTAGTGTCTGCTTTAATGTAGATAACCCATCTTCGCCAGAAAAATGATTCAGAGTCAAAAGCTTGGTTAACTGCCAACGGGTGCTTTCATCCATTTCTGGTCTAATGGTTGCAGATAAAGAAGTGAGGCACTTCACACTAGAGAAATTGTCATTTACGTCGGGTAAGGCCACTTCGGGAAGCCCGCCACCAAATGGCAACTTTTGAGGAAGGTTTCGATTGCAACATTTAGCTTGGACATACATCAACCAATTTTCTCTACTTTCGGGAGCGAAGATTTGATGCTTTTTGTCAACGAAAGACAAATAGGTTTCTCGCCCAGGTTCATCATATCCCCCTGCCCAGTTCTTATCTTCTCTCCTCATCAGCCAGTATATTTCACCGCTTCCTAGGTAATGGGTATGCTCACCAGAGTAATAACTAGGGAGGTTTTTATATGCTTTATTCCAGTTTCTTAAGGTCACATCAGAGATAGAAACAACTTCTGTGCTCTCTGCATCTTGGTATTGAGGAACCAAATGATAGTCATAATCCGAAGGTGTTAATCGATGGGGCTCCATCGTACTTTGGAACAAATTGATGATTGGTGTACAACCAAGCATGAGGCTATCCTCACCCACTTGTTTAGGTAGCCAATCGTCACTTACATCAAAATAGAAATTGATCTCCAACTCATGAGTGCTACCAATCAAGTCGGATTGGAGTTTATCTAGCTCAAAAAACATAAATTTTTGAGGAAAATGTAAGTACTCAACAAGCAAACGCGATCCTGAAAAGCTTCTTTTACTATATGGTACAACTCGATCTGAATCGGAGAATCCAACCTCTTTAATACATCTTTTCGAAACGGAATGAACTTCCTTGCCATTAATAACGAATGAAATCCCAATCAAGTGTTGAAATACCATCTGATAAAGTCGCAAAGATAGTTGAGGTTGGCCATTTAGATAGAACTTTAGAGATTCAACACCTAAATCGGCTAATGAACTTTCCTCATCATTTGATGAAAGACAGACCTTTAGCATAGATTGCGCTTTCGATTCCCATCTCGATCCTACCGGCTTTACAGGTGCGTTTTCGAACGAGCTATTCACCACTTCAACTGGGTACATCTTAGTGAGATAACACGTTCTAAACTCGCATTCTTTAAAACCAGGGGCTCCTATTACTACCTTTTCCCCTACCGGTACTTCAAAATGATCTGTGGTAGAGTCAGAGCAACGCATTTTTATGATCGACATTGATGGAATTGGAGCATGAAAATCCGGAAATAGCTGCCCAGCTAAGGCTTCAGTAAACTGAGGATAACTGTTGTCTAAATTCTGCCTGATTCTAGCGGTTAAAAAAGCACAGCCTTCGAGTAAACGTTCAACATGAGGGTCATCTACTCGTTCTTCACTAATTCGTAGCCTAGAGGCAATTTTAGGGTACTGTTCCCCAAACTCCTGTCCCTTATGGCGTAAATAAGCCAGTTCACGATTATAATACTTTAGAAAATCTTCGCTCATTTTGCTTTACTCAGTTTCATTCCTAGGCTGACTGGTTCAATTGCAGAATTAAACGTAACTTTGTGCATGCTTTTGTCGATCAAGCACACCGCACCAATTCTTAAACTTAGAGAGCGGTCAATTGAGTTATTTTCATTTGCAATGGATACAGATACCTCTTTCAAACGAGGTTCGAACTCTTTAATTGCAGTGCTTACAATGTCACACAACTGCTTTTGACCATCTTGGCTACTGTATGGCATTGATGAAAAATCAGGTAAACCATAGTTCAGTATCGAATAACGCAATTCCAACAAATCATCAGGTAATGCCGCCCAACCAATACGGCTGTTAAGCATTGCTTCTAAATCCCTCAATAAGTTATCAAGAACACATTGCTGTGTGATCGGAAAGTCTTTTTCGATTCGAGATGAAGGCTCACTATCTATTAGCTTATCGATTATTGATGCACCGACCATATTCTACTGTGGTACCTCAACCTGACGCTCCAGAGTAGTTAGATTGCAGATTGGTAACGAATCATCACCGACTAGCCAACATTTTTGCCCCTGACCAAGAAAAACTTTTTCCCCAAACGGTTTCCAATCTGTTTCCCGTCCGAGTTTCTGAGCATTACTCTCAGAGTCAATATAGGTTAAAGGCATATGAGCTTCCCCTTCACCTAATCCTTCAATATCAAATTCTATTGGTCGCCAAATGTTTTCTAGGATTGTTTGGGCGGGTTTCAACTCTAAATACACAACACTACTAAGGGGAACTAGGAAGTAATTCCCTTTACTTGAGAAAAGTTCTAGATAGCCACCTAGTCGGTCATCAATATCTCTAACATCTAATGTTTCAGTACCATTGACCAAAAATGGTTCAATGGTTCTGTCTGATTCAAGCTTCCGAGATAGTGCTAGGGCTTGTTCAAAATTGGAGCTAGTAAAAGCAAGGTTTAAATCAACCTGAGACTTAGTCATTTGCTCATTTTTTCCAAGGATTTGCGCCGACGCGGCTCCGAAAGCAAAATCCGCACGAGCCTGCGCGGCTTTCACAAGATGTCTTAGTTGGCTAGCGCCAGCTAAGTATTCTGGAAATAGCTTTATCGACTGCATCAACTGCTCATCTGCGCGCTCATAATCGCCCTTGATGCACAATAACTCGATAAACACGCTGCGAAGGTTTGCATCTTTTGGTTCACCTTTAATATTATCGGTGATCATATTCAAAGCAGAGTCTAGTTCTGATTGTGCTAATAGATCTTTCCATTGCATCTTTTTTTCCTTATGCAGAGCGTTCTGGTGATAACTCTGTTATTAATTTAATACTTGAGACCATTTGGTCTAACTGAAAATGCGGTCTTAGATGGACAGTTGAATAGTAGTGTCCCGGGCTGTCTCGTTTTTCACGCACTCTTATTTGAGCTTCATTTAAAGGGTACTTTGCCCTCAATTCATCTGATGCTTCATCAGAGGCTGTTGTGTATTGATGCAACCACTTTTGAAAATCTCTCTCAATCGCACTCGCATCTTGGTAACTACCAACTTTATCTCTCCCCATCACTTTAATGTAATGAGCAATTCGTGATACACACAAGGTATACTGGAGCATGGAAGTTAACTTGTCGTTCGCTTCAACTGTTTTGTCTTGGTATTTTGTAGATTGATAAATGGAGACATTGGACATCAACCCAACCATATCGGTTTCAGCTACGGGAGAAATTGGAATAAAGCCACAATCTGAAAGCGCTTGCTCTTTCTTTTCAGATAACTTTAAATTTAACGGACAACGCTCGCGGTAGTTTTTGGCGTCTAACTTCAGCTTCGAACGTGCTGGAGCAACAACCAGACCCTGGCTATAGTCCCCTTGCTTGACTCCCCTAATATGAGTAAACCAGCCATGCTCTTGGTATGCTCGGATCGCAACTGCAGCAAAGCAATACGCCCCACTTCCCCATAAAAGCTCGTTGTCTGAAAGCTTTACACGTTCTTCGAAGACGAAATGCTCACCTCTCGAACCATCCGACTGATAGGGTAAACGGAACAAAACATTGGGAGCTGTCATCCCTATGAACTTAGAGTCATCAGAATTTCTAAGTTCTCGCCACTTTAAATATTCAATTTGATCAAACTGAGATGAAAACTCTTTTATCGACGATAAATCACAAAACCTGTCTACACCAAATATCTCTGGCGAAGCCGAGAAAATGAATGGGCTAAACGCGGCAGCCGCACTTTGAGAGATCTTACGAACCACCGAGATATCTTTATCGAGTTTACTGGCATTGTTTCCAAGCTCATAGTCCCCGATCACAACACCAAAAGGCTCACCTCCCGGCATGGAGTATTCATTTTGGTAAATCAATTTGAAAAGTGCAGATTGATCGAACTCAATTGCTTTCAGTGAATCTTTGCTAATCTCCTCCCAAGTCGCAGTCATTACCTTTATCTTCACCGTATCTACAGATTGCTTGTCTATCTGCTCGCAAAGATATTGCGTGCCAATCCAAGTGCGCTCCAGTTTTTGAAATGTTGGATGATGAATAATTTCATTCAACTGATTTTGTAATAGCTCATCGATATGATTGATAGTACTCATTAGGCTGTGACGAAACATTTCCAAATTCTCAGACTTTGATCCTTCCAGCCACATTCGTGCCGAGAGTATTGAATCAGATAAATCTAAAAAATTAGAAAACCAATAGCTATCTAGTTCTGCATGACCACTGTCGATAAACTCATGTTTTAACTGAGTGGGTTCAACAAAATTCAATCCAGATTTCGTATTCATGACCTAATAAGTACTCTTCGATTATTAACAGAGCTTGTAGCGCACTAGGCTGTTATCCACCTGATTGGGGAATTTTAGCGACTAAACGTAAAGAGGTCGTTAGCTCTTCCATTTGTAGCCATGGCTTTAACCAAGCGACCGCGTTGTATGAACCTGGAGCTCCAGGAATCTCTTTCACTTGTACACGAGCATCCGCCAGAGGGTATTTCGCACGGATCTCCTGCCCACCGCCTTCGGACGCATTGACATAACTGAGGATCCATCGATTTAGCCATGATTCAACATCTTCAGCTTCCATGAAACTACCTATCTTGTCTCGCGCCATCACTTTTAAGTAATGTGCAAAACGTGAAGTTGCCATCATATAAGGTAGTCGAGCTGAGATAGCAGCATTTGCTGTTGCATCTGGTGAGTCATACTTAGCAGGTTTTTGACAGGTTTGAGCGCCAAAGAAAACAGCATAATTGGTATTCTTGTAGTGACACAGTGGTAAAAACCCAAGCTTACCTAGCTCCGCTTCGCGCCTATCAGTAATACCAATTTCAGTTGGACACTTCATGTCCGGATCACCATCGTCACTCATAAAGAAGTGAGTTGGTAGATTTTCAACACGCCCACCGCCTTCAGCGCCTCGAATCGCGGTGCAGAAACCGTATTTTGAAAATGCATCTGTCAATTTTGCACCCAACACATATGAAGAGTTCATCCAACAGTAATCATTGTGGTCCGCATTGACGGCGACGCCTGAAACCGCATCTACATCAAACTCTTCAAACCCAAACTCTTCAACGGGTGATGTCGCTTCGCCATATGGTAATCGAGCAAGTACTTTTGGCATGGTCAAACTTACAAAGCGTGAATCCGCACTTTCTCTAAAAGAACGCCACTGAGTATATTCAAGTGATTCGAAGACTTTCTCAAGATCACGAGGCTTAGAGAGCTCAGTCCATTCATCGAAACCAAATAAAGCAGGTGATGCTGCGGAAAGGAACGGAGAAAAGCCAGAAGCCGCGACGTTCGACATTAGACGAAGTGTTTCGATATCTTCCGGATGATTTGTAAACTCATAGTCACCGATTAGAGCGCCATATGGTTCGCCGCCTGCACTACCAAACTCTGACTCGTAGACTTTTTTAAAGATCTGGCTTTGGTCAAACTCAACCGCTTTACTCAAGTCTTTGTGCAACTCTTTCTTGGTTGTACTCATCATTCTAATTTTCAATGAAGAGCTTGTCTCTGAGTTCATCACTAGATAGTTTAACCCACGCCAAGAACCCTCTAACTTCTGTAATTCCGGGTGGTGCATGACTTCAGATAACTGCTCCGAAATCTGCTTGTCTAATAGAGTTATTGCTTCACGAAAAGTAACTGTGAGGTTTTTATTCCACGAGACGGTACCTTTCATCGCTTCTTCAGTAAGAGTCTTAATCAACTCTTGTGCACGAGAAGCTTCCGTTTGCTTAGTAGCTCCAATCGCTTGCTCTAAAAATGAGTAAGACTGCTCTTCTACTGTTGGATCGAGTTGCTTTTCAAGCTCAGTACTCATTATTCAGCCCCCTCTTTACTTGGTTCCTGCTCACCAAGTTTTAGCTCTCCTGCCAACTTCGTAAGGTTGTCGGTATTATTCAGAACATCTTCGAGGATATTTTCCAACTCTTCAGAACGATCGACCTTGGTCATCAGATCTCTCAATTTATTTCTTGTTTCCATTAACTTACGCAAGGGATCGACTTGATTAACAATTGCCGCGGGTTCAAAGTCTTGCATCGAATTAAAACTCAAATCTACTGCGAATTCCGAGTCGTCATTCGCTAACTTATTCGCAACCTTGAACCGAACAGATGGGCTCATTTTCTTTAGCACATCATCAAAATTATCTCGGTCAATTTGAATAAATCGGCGATCTTTAAGAGGCTTTAACTCCGAAGTGTTCTGTCCAGCAAAGTCCCCCATCACGCCTACAACAAAAGGAAGCTCTTTTTTAAGCGTTGCGCCTTCTGTTTCAACATCATAGGTAATGTGAACACGAGGCTTCCTTACTCGTGATAGTTTCGAGTGGATACTCGTCATACCGTTCTCCCTTTATCCTTCATTGTTTTGATTTGCTATGCCAACCAGACGGAAATAGCTGTTTTTTGCATCCCCATCGGAAATTAGTTCCGCCAATAAATCTGGCAGAGGCATTCCACACCAACGGATAACTTGCTCGATGGTGTAAGAAACTGGTGAGTGAGGTTCCGTTTCACGGAAAAAATCCGCGACACTCTGTAACTGATTGATTGCCTGCTCTCTCGAGCGCATATTAGTTGCTAACAGCTCTGTGGAGTCGACCTGAGAAATAGTCTCTTCTGGAACATAATCTTGTTCAAGCTCATCTTTGATGGTTTCTACCTTTCCCCTTTGGCTTGGGTAACGCCCCCCAAGCACATGCTTAAGTGCCGAGAGTATTGAATCTAACTTTTGAGATATGTAAGAGCTAGGTGTTACATCACCAACAGCTTTGTCTAACGTATTAGAAAATTTACCAAATGAAGCAATTGCATACTCGAGGTCGGCTATTAAATCGATATAAAACTCATCAGAGGTCGTTTTTACCGTTTCAAGAATCTTAGCCAGTTCAATCGCTCCCCCATCAACCTTATAACGACGCTTATCTTCATCTAATCGCTCTAAGTCTATGGCCTGTTGATATTCCCAATAGGCAAATGCCTGATCAATGCCCATTTCAGTTAAAGGAATAGAAGCAATTGGAAATATTAGCGTACCTTCTGACTCAATCCCATTTAGACCAATTAGCGAGGAGATACGCGTTTCCATCCCATCTTCATCAGGCATGGGATAGATATCATCCCAGTAAGTATCTACCAACCCGGTTGCTAGCTCATAGCCGATACCCATCCCTCTAAACCCATACAATCGAGTCAATGCTTCTATTAGCCAAGCGACAAACTCAAGGTCTTTGGCTTGGTTTGACAAGACATCAGGCACCTCTTCCAAGAATACTCGCCATAACCCGCTATGGAGCAATATGGATTCTTCTTCAATGATTGCATTACGTTCTTCATTTCGGGCAAGCATACGTTGATCTTTTAATCGATAGTATGCGGACTGCGGGGAAACATCTTCTCTGGGATCAATTCCGGTAGCCAAACTACCCTTAATTGGCTCCAATGCAGCCTCATACCAATCAAACAAATGAGAGTTGGTATTCATCTAGAGCCTCCATTCATAAAGACAGGAATCGTCGCATCATTGTTACCATCGACTTCCAACGCGACTTTATCGCTACGCGCTTTTACGATCGTACAAGTGACGTTATCACTCGCCCCTCTCACCAAAGCTGAATGCAATAGCGCTAGCCCAGCTTGACTCACCGTATCAGCTTGTAGCGTAGCTTTAATCTCTTGGTCACTAAGTTCTTTCGTTAATCCATCACTGCATAGCAAAAATTGGTCACCGTCCAAAAGTTGACCAGAAACCTGATCAATAGTGACATATTCATCAACACCAATTGCTCTAGTTATTACATTCGCTAGCGGGTGTGATTCTGCGTCCTCCAACGCCAGTAAGCCTTGGTCAACCAAATCCATTACTTGGCTATGATCACGAGTTTTCTGAGTAAAAACATTGTGCCTGAGTTGATAGATTCGGCTATCTCCAACCCACAGGCAATGAAAGTAACCATCATTGATGAATAACAATGTCAAAGTTGTTCCCATTGTTGCCCCATCTAGTTCCGATTGCGCGTATTGATATATAGCCGCGTTTGCTTGTTGTATTGTGACTCTCAAATCATCAATACTGCTTACATCGTCGTCGATAATTCTGCGCTCAATATGATCAACTAACATCTGGCTTGCGATATCACCAGCGCAGTGTCCCCCCATTCCGTCAGCAACAACCCAGACTCTTTTTTCGGTCATATCCAATAAAGCATCTTCGTTGTATGGCCTTACCTTGCCGGCATGGCTCTTCGCAAATGTAAAATAATTCCAATTCACTCTACTACCATCCCCACTGTTTCCAGTTTCCATCAAGCATCGCTGAAAACTGGCCAATTGAAGGCAAGCCACTTGTGATAACCATCGATGACTCCACAGCTTGTGCCCCCTCAGTCCACCAAAAACACGGATGATTTCCCTTTGTGGCGAGCATGTGGTTTAGCAAAACTCGTTGACCGAACAACTCCGAAAATCTAAACACGGCGTTCGAGGTACTCGGATCTAACAACTCTGCGATATAACTAGTTGGCTCTATGGTATCTAAACCTTCACCGGTTTCTTTTAAACTGTGATGCCACTTATCAAATTGAAACTCATCACCTAATACCTCAAGGGCCAAGCGTTCTGTCGTTTGAGTCCAATCCCGGCTTTCCCAGTAATCAATAGCCCGGCCGCGAACCGGCCTAACTACAGAAAAGTGAAAATAACGTCCAGCGGCATCGACACTCGGAATCAAAGTGCCGATATAAGTAGCACCTCCAATATAATTTTGGTCTAAAGCAAAGTGCCAAATTGGAGCATTAAGAAATAACTCAACCCAAGTCTCATTTAACTGCTCTTTGCTCACCGCTAACACGGCTTGTTGCCAATCATGAAACTGTGAAACAAACTCAGATGGTAATCCTTCCTTGATAAAGTCCCCCTTAGAAGGAATTTTACCAATATAGCCCCAACTTTCGGTTATAAGGTTTGTGGACATCTAAACCTCTCCATATCGTTAGACCAAAATGGATTAAAAGCACTTTTGGGAATCAATTCGAGTTGCACCTTATTTCCTTTCAAATCAATCATGACAATGTTGTCATTTCTTGACTCCGGTCTTGCTTTCAAAGATTGGTCCAGTAGCTTAAAGATGCCCCATTCACCTTCATAAGTGTGTGATATCTCACGCTTCGAGTCCGGTGGTGTAAATACAATCCTCGTTTGCGCCGTATTCGATGGCCAAGTGAGGTCTCTCGCTCTTGCTGGCCCATGTTTATAAACTAAGTCTTGCTTACCAAGTTCTAATACAAACCTTGTTATATGCTGATCTAGATAGACAGGTTTCATTCCAAAATCGACTTTTAACGAGTTGTCTAATTCAAAGAATGACTGTCTGATTTTTTGAGCTCGTTGGAAGACATGTAACGTTTGCGTTTTCACTCCAATCTCTTTTTCAAACTTCCAACGCCCCTGAGAAGTATCAACAAATGGTTCTAGGTACTCTTGAAAAAAAGCGTCCAAAGTACCGCCGTACCCGAAGAAGCGCTTAAAATCTTTCAAGCGAACTTCTTTCTCAGCACTGGGTTTAAAAGGGTATCTTCCTGCAATAGTTTGGTTGTATGCTTTGACGACTCTGGTTTGCCAAAGTCTGTTGAGATGATCCTTAGAACCCGACTCCGCAAACTTGACGGATTCTTGGGAAAGCTCACCCAACCAATTATTAAATGGTTTTGGCAATACGGCCTTCGCTGCAGAAAATGAAGACGCTACTTCTTGAGTAAGAGTGCCGTCCAGTATACTTTTATATGCTATTTTTTGATTATTTCCCGAGCTAGACAAATCAGTGAGGTAAGATCTTAGATTCAACATAGCATCTTGGATGTCGCTATAGTCCTGCTCACTTAAATGCAGAATATCCGCAAAGTGTACTTCTACCTCCTTTCCTGGCAGTGATACGGCGAATTCACTTTCATCAGGTAAATAAAGATCTAACTTATCTGCAGTATTCGAAAACTTGACCTTGGCAACTTTAGCCGTAACCTCTGACGCTGCTTTTTGGTTTTGAGTCAACGTCACTTTAGTTAGACCAACTTCTTTTTGAATGGCTCGTAACAAAGACTCTATCGGCCTTTCGACACCACTTAAAATACGAGCTTGCTCAGTTGCCATTGACAAGGTTGGCGCTTGCTTTAGTTGAATATCTTCTACGAGTCCCTTCCACTCATTAACATAGTCCTGATAGTATCTTTGTTGAACCCCTTTAATAGCAGCATTCTCGTCAATGTTCCTTACTTCTATATCATCACCATATACCCAGTTTTCCTCCATCAAACTTTTCACAGTTCGGCCGAGTTGTATTTGGAAAATGCTATGGAATCCATTGTAAGTATAAAAGCCTGGAATACCTTGAGAGAGAGGCTTTCCACTTCGCCTTTCAAACTGCTCTAAACTCTTCGGGCCAAGAACATCAGTGAGTCGAAACGAAGGAACATGACTCTTAGAGAATTGTACCTTCATTCGCTGATAAGCCCTTTCTGGGAGCGACATTTTCGTTAATACATCCCTCGCATCTTTGACGGAATTTTCGTTAAAATTGAGTCCTCGTTCGCTCGCTACTAGAAAGTGTTGCGTATGAACACTTAGTCGCTCTCGTAGTGCTTCATTCAGGGCTCCTGGGAACTCTCGTTGAAAATAGAAATCAAACCAATTCATGACTTGCTGCATGTCAAACTTATCTGAGTGAAATAACATTAAGTATATTTTTAATGTTTCATATAAATACTCGCGATGATGCTTGTTGTCATCCATCTCAGATACAAGTGCGCTCGAAATCAACTCTGAAAAATAGAACGATAGTGCATCTTTATAGGCTTGATTGGCTGACTGAGAAATTTTATCCCCTTGATACAGACCCAATTTGTTAAAAAGCTGTGAATCTGGGTAGTGGTTATCCGCTCCCAGTGGAAGCATCATTATTCGGTCGAGTGTTGCGACTGCATTTATGATGTCTTTATCAAAATCGAGTCCCTCAGCATTAATCATCACCTCAATATCACGGGTTTGTTGATTAACTTCTTTAATAAGATCTATATTCCAGCGATAGCTAAAAAACCACAATAACGACGCACATACTAATAGACTTAAACAACCGACAAGTACCCCCTTTCTGAGCCATCGATTCTGTTTTTGATAGTGTTTATTAACACTACCTAGCCATTGTTCCTTAAAAATGACCTTTTCAAACAGACTTCTTACGAAATAGCTATGTGATGCTCGCTTAGTCATTTTTAGTGTTAACCGATTTAACCCTAAGCCACTTGCGGATTCATGCATTAGTCGGTCTACAGGTGCCCCCTCTTGAACGGAGCTTACAATAAAAATACCACGGATCATGGCTGGTTCTTCAAAGCTGTTCTGAGCGAAAATTTCTGACAAAAATTCATCTAAATTCGCTTGCATCATCCTTAACTGTTTTGGGAACTCGAATACCAACGCGCGTTTATCTAAGTCATCCTCTGTTTCTAAAATACGTAGCATTCTCTTATCTAAACGCTCTAATAACCCATAGAACTCTTTATTAAACAATCCAATAGAACCGCGCTCATCAATAACTTCCGTTGGAAACATAAACCCTAACAGTTCGTCACGCTCTTCCTTTGTGACATCGGCAAAAAATTCACTGAATCCCGCAACAAGATCTGCTTTTGTTAGTAACACATAAATCGGAAACTGCATTCCCAGCTGATTTTTAAGTTCTTGCAAGCGAGATTTAATTGCACGAGCATGCAAACTTCTCTCCGTTCGTGTCAGCGACATCACACTCGCTAAGCTCACAGTAACAATTGCACCGTTGATTGGCCGCTGTGTTCGATACTTTTTAAGTAGTCCGAGAAAACCATGCCATGCCTTAGAGTCAACTGCGGCCTGGCTGTCCTGCGTTGTATATCGACCAGCTGTATCTATAAGCACAGCCTTGTTTGCAAACCACCAATCACAATGCCTAGTACCACCTATGCCCTCGACTGATTCAGCCCCCATAGTGCTGGCTAAAGGAAATTCCAATCCAGATTGTTTGAGAACCGTGGTTTTACCTGTTCCCGGTGGTCCAATTAGTACGTACCAAGGTAGGCTGTATAGGCTTCTCTTTCCTTTATGACTGTGAGTTGCTGTTTTTACCGCTTGCTCTATTTTATCGCGCATTAGAGCAATCTCTGATGCAGCCTCTTTATCAAACTGACTGTCGACTTCTAACAAGTTTTGAATACTTGCATCATCCTGAGCTTTTTGCCTATGTTGCTTCAAAATAGAAACTAACGCCCATACTAGAACAACAGTAAGAATAGTGATTAACCGTTGAAAGTCAGTTTTTAATGGCTCATAAAATGAAATACTAATAAGCGGGCCAACAAACCAAATAAAGATTGAGAAGGCAAAAACTCCTACTAGGCTAATAAGCCACCTTTGGGAAAAGAACCTTCCAATGTCTTTCATATTCATTTTAATGATCCCAATAGTTATTTGGTTAATAACAAATCAATTTCAATACGACGGTTTATTGACCTGTTTGATTCACTGTCATTTTCCACCAAAGGTCTCGCATCACCTACACCTTCAGGAATTACCCTACTCTTCAAAGCGCCGTTATCTAAAAGTCTGTCTGTTAGTGCTGTCGCTCTTGCAAGAGATAAGTGCCAATTGGATGGAAATTTGCTAGTGAATATCGGTTTATCGTCAGTGTGTCCGGTAATCACTATTTTCCCTTCGACAGACTCCAAAGTCTGAGCAATCTTAAAAATGATCGGGTCAATATACTCAACAAGGTCAGCACTCCCAGATTCAAATAAATCTTGAGCTTTAATGGTGATCCTTACTCTATCCTGCAAGGAATCTACAGATACGATGCCTTTCTCAATTTCAGTCGCAAGATAAACTGAGATTTTTTCCGCAATCGGCTTAGTGTTGATAATCGTAGATGTAGAAATAATGGATTGGTCTTTAGAAACAAGGTTCATCAGGCTTGAGAAAGTCTTGTTCGACGCCGAGTTGAGAGCATGGTTAAAGTACATAAAAACACATACCAAAATTGCGGCAGTTACAGAGCATAATACCCATATAGGCGCACTCTCTGCTGACTGAGAGCCACTCGTGACACTTTCAGTTGGGTCGTAAGCCCATTCGATGTTATTACAACGGCCAAAATTTTTAAGTATGGAAGTAATTTGTTTTCGTAGCCTCCTGTGGGACTCTAGGCCATTTTGCTCTAAACGGTACTGGCCGACGAAGCCAAGAGACATACATACAAACATTAGCTCTAGCAAATCAAGGTTACTTTCTGCGGTACCCATACATTTTTTCAGATTCTCATAAAATGCCTCTCCCCCCTTTGAAGACGAGTAAAAAGATGACAATAAAGAATCATGACTCCATGCAGATTGCCCGCCCCAATTCGTATTTAAGACAGCCTCATCAATAACGCAGCAGAGGCTATAACGAGCAATATCTATCGTTTCTAGACTTACTTCCTGTTGACGCAGACGATTCTCATAGTCACGTAACTTTTGAGCTAGTGACTCCTTTAAGTGGTGAATATCCGAATGAGTCGCCGTGGCTCGGATCTGAGCCACTATAGACAAGATCCCATTAGCTTCCGCGAGAACTGGGTTGCTACCATAAGCAACGATACTGTCATTGTTAATATGTTCAGAATTTGAGCTAAGTACTATCGTACTATCCGATGATACCTCTTTCGTTGTCGGTGGTTTCTTTCGACCAGGGCTCGGCTTGACTATTGTTTGTTCCATTCGTGTCACTCTTATTGACTGATACACCAAAGCTCTAATGCAGCGTTGGGAAAGTTACCTGACAGGTGTAACGCCATACCGCCACTTTCACTGAGTCGTGTCCAAAAATGTCCTTTCTTTATGACTTCAAAGTAAACATAGCCAGTTTGGTAAGCGATTTGACGAGGAACAACCGATAGAGGCGCAACAGAGATACCGTTAATTTGGTTGTTGATTAGATCGCGAATTTGCTCCACTGCACCAAATTTCAATTGTCCAGGAACAAGGCGTCGAATTTCTTCAGTATTAATGTCCGCTTTAACTGCTAGTACGAACTGACAGCTTTCGAGCAACTTTTTATCCGGAAGAGGCGCAACGTGTATCCCATATTGCCTTGACTCTAATGGCAGTTTAGTCGCGGTCTGATCCAAGACAACACTTAGGTATTGGCTTATTGTTTGGTTTAAAGATTGGAAGAAACAGCCCAGTTCTAAATGGTCATATTGCTCTACGCTAGGTAAACGTTTGGACTTATTTGAAAATGTCGCCAACTCTCCAAGATAACTTTGTAACAACATTGAAAAATCGACTGGAGTGATGTGATCTAACTCTTTTATATGGCGAAATTTAGCTTCATATTTGTTCAACATCTGCAGCATAATGAAATCAACCGCAGAGGCTGACGCAGCCTTACCTTGACCTAACCTCTGAGAAATTGAGTCAGCTCGGATCTTTGTCATTGCTGTAACGTTGTCTAAACACTCTGTAAGCTGTGAGTTCTTCTTCACATTCAAACTAGGTGGAATGAAACCCTCATCTAAAACAACTTCTCCTTCGGGCGTCACTTCCTTTATTCGACAAACTGGGATCTCTACATAACCCGCTAACTTTTCATTAGAACACTTGAGTTCGATATTAAACGTTTTTACTTGGATAGTTTCTTCATCTAAACCAGTATTCGAGTCGATAAGTTCGACATCATCAAGAGAAAACCGTTTAATCTCCTCAGCATTATCAGGACTTACACTCTTTTCTTGACAGTTTAATTCTGGCAGTACAATTTTTATCAACGTATTCTCCACACCTCTATCTATAGAGACTGGCTTTGGAGATTTGTGTTTGTTTGGACAGTCTATTACCGTCATATCTGGAAAAATGGCGGTCAAAGAATCGATTCTTACTTGTCCGTCTTTCAAGGCTGCTTCTGACAAATGTAAGTTCCATATTCCCCAGTAATAAGGAGATATGTACTTTGCTAAATCCCTAAATTCAGAGGTTAAAGCCCTATCTTGCTGTTGAAAGTGTTGGGGACGTAAAAACATCCCCTCACACCATGCAGTTAAAGAGTATTCAGTCATTTATTATTGCCAATATTTATTTTACTACTAGTGATAAATCATCAATCAAGACTTCATAGGTGTTATAGCCAGTTTTATCTACCTTGATAACTTGTCGCCAATTGGAGTTTTCTATATCCCTGAAAGCTGCAACTAGCCCAATAAACTCTGTCTTAGGGTTCATACTTGCTTGATAGTTTTCCACTGAGTCTGGTGTCAGCGAAAACTCAAACTTATTAACCAGATCTGGACCAAGTACTTTTTCCGGATCTTCATATAACGAAAAGAAATCCTGATTAGAAAAAATAGTATCAGAAGTAAGCTCAAACACATAAAACACAACAGGTGACGGCCTTCCATTTGAGTCCGGGTTGATATTATGCGCTGACTTTACCTCTAAAGTAGAATAAGGCTTAACAACAAAGTTTGCGGCACTACAACCTACAATCACAATTGACAAAAACAATATTAAAAATATTCTCAACATACTAAATCCCTTCTTCTAATGTTCCCCACGCTGTGATGAATCATAATATTTAGCAAAATCATCCAAATAAAAAGGCGTATCACTATTTACTATCTCATCAAAAAGTTGACGGTGTATATTTTGGAAACTTATCCAATTAGTGACATATTTTCTTGATGGATTAATCTTGTTAATTAGTGAACTGTCACTTTGATTTGATGTTGAGATTGACTCCGGATCCACAAGAGACATAATACCAAGCACTGAACCTTCAACACCCTTCATCAAAGCACTCTCATGCTTTTCGATATCTAGAAACGCTTCTCGAATAGCTGCATTGGGATCTATAAAGCTAGACGTCTGTCTATTATACAAATTGTGAATTGCGTCTTCTAAGTTAGCAGAGAACTTCAACGGGTTATTTTCTTGCTTTTGAAATGCAGTATGGTTAAGCCGATTGTTTTGCTTAAATTGAGCCCGCTTGTGTAGCGTTTCCATCAACCCGATTAACATCAAAGAAAATGATTCTCCAATTTGCTTGTACCAGTCTTCTTTGTTGCTTTCAGGTATCAATTGCGGGTTTATACCAAGCCCAGTAATGAATGCGTTTAACTCTTCGCACCCTCCAACATTAATTGATGATTTATTATCCCTAAGCCCATCTGCTTCAACCTTATTATCAATAACATGTGGTGTGTCACTTACATCAAAGAAATCATCAGTCAAACCAATATCTAATTGAGTGCTACATTCCTCTTTTGGCTTGGTTTCCAGCACTTCTGGGATACTAAAGCCAAAATCATCGTAGTCCGGTTTAACTGTTGGTACGAGGGTCTTTTGGTGCTCTTCATTCGCATTATTGTCTAACCTAGTTGACCCAATTTCGCTCTCAAAAGCGACTTCCACCGTAACTTGGTAATCACCAATAGATAATGTATCACCATCATTTAAGTGAACTTCATTCCCTTGTCCGATCGGGCTTACAGCGTTATTAACAAAAATGCCATTAGTTGACATGTCGCGAATTAAGAAGGTGTCACCAAATTTGACTAGTTCACCATGTAAGCTAGATACTACTCGTTCAGGGTCTGGCAAGATCCAATCACAATCTTCTGAGCGACCAAACGTAGCTTTAGCATGTTCACTTCCCTCATTAAATTTAAATTCCGTTTCAATCTCTGGAGTAAACTTGTGAAAACTTGTAATGCTTAAAAGCAACATCGAATAAACCTCGCCGAAAATTCACGTAGCAAAAATAAAATACAATTCAATCAATAACAATATTTTCAAATAAGTAAATAGTTTAGAAAAGACCACTAATTAATTACACGGAAAGAATAATGAATCATTTTCAACCCAAAGCAATAAGTGAATATTGAATTACTCCAATAATACAGCGGAGTTCAAAGTTTTGACGCGTCAAGTTTCATGCGTCAAATTTCTGATGTTAGCTTGACCGAGAAACAGGAATCTAATCATTTTTATGTAGATAGGAAATCATATATTTCACTCATCATTATTTATGGAGCACTTTTGATGGCTGACAGTAATAAAGACAAATCTATTAGTAATAGATCTGATGGTGATAAGACGAAAGTTGTAAAGAGTCAAAATAAAGACAACAATAAAGTTAATAAAAGAAATTTAAAAACTGAGGGTAACTTCAAATCGAATAGCACAAGAAATGAAAATTCATCTCAATTTTGCAACGACGCTAAGAATGCAATTAATAATCAAAATTCCATTAAACCTGCATCAACTTCCGATGGTAGCTCGCTGCTCGGAAAGGTCATCAAGAATCGATATGAAATTGAATCTCTGATTGGCCACGGAGGGTTATGTGATGTCTATTTAGCCAAGGATATAATCCTTGATTCTTCCGGTGCAGATAACCCTCACGTAGCATTGAAGATCCTTCAGGATGAGTTCGCTGAACAGCCTGAAACTGCCCGCATGCTGATTAGAGAAGCACAGCAAACTCAGAAGCTGAGCCATCCCAATATACTTAGAGTATATGATTTCGGCGTAGATGCTAATGTGTACTTTTTGGTCATGGAGTATGTCGACGGCGAAACACTAGAGCAATTAATTCAACGTTCTAGGCCAAATGGATTATCTTTTTCTGCCACTATGAGTATTGTTGGGCAGGCACTCAATGCCCTTGATTACGCTCATACGAAAGGCGTTGTTCATGCCGATCTAAAACCTGCTAATATTATGATCACACCTGAAGGCAACGTTAAGCTACTTGACTTCGGAGTATCCAAGACTCACAGGGTACAAGAAGATAAGTATGCGGCTAGACGACCATCTCAAAGCCTTGACACGTTGGGCTACACTCCAAATTATGCATCAAAACCCGTTCTTGAAGGCAAGGAACCCACATTTCAAGATGATTTATTCGCTTTCTGTTGCATTATTTATGAGTTGCTATCTTGTAAGCACCCTTATAACAGAACCCCTGTCAATGAAGCCTTAAAGAAAAGCTTAAAAGTTGTAAAGCCCAACAACCTTCCATTTAGCAAGTGGCCTGTTTTAGCCTCTATCCTCAATAGTGGCAGTGTGAAAGAAGATGTAAATGCACGGCTACTATTAGCTAAACTTAATAAGAACCACTTGAAGCTAATCACTCCACTGGCTGCAACCGTAATTTTAGCTATTGGCGCAGCTTATACCTTCCAGCACCAACAAGATAAAATTTCAGAATTAGCGTTAACCTTAAAGAAAAGTGAAGAGGCATTAAGTGAACAGCTAGACTTACTGAAGCTAACTGCTACTGAAGCTAAACAGCTCGTTGACAGTGAAGTAACTGTGCACCCTGTTATCAAGGAAGGCTATTTACGCGTACACAAAGAGAGTATTCTCGGACAATTTGAATCTGAGATTGATAGTATCCTAAACACAAGCAACACTAGCTATCCAAACTATGATCAAATTGAACTTGTGCTATCTAATGCGAGGAGTTACTACCCTGACTCTCACAAAATAGAAGTTTTGTCCGTAGACATTCAATCTAGCAAGCACTCGACCTTGCTATCAATATCCCGACAAATCAATAGTCACCTCGAGAAGTCACGCTACGTCAAAGAGCCCGATGTACGTTCTATTTACGATCTTAAACACGATTTAAATACGATTCATCGTGAGTACCGTTTTGTACCAAGTTCGCTTGCCTCTGAGGTGTTTGGCCAACAATTAACGGAAGCACTTAAAGAAAAAGACGCAGCCTCTCTCGTTACTTTGCTAAAAGTTGGCAACACGTTTTTTTCTGGCGTCGAGGAATATAAGGATAAGTTGGTCACAAGCAACCAAATGAAAGACTCTATACTGGAGATGAAGTTGTATATTCAATCTTTAGATTCAAATACGCCACTACCTTTCCCAGCTCACGCCGCAAGAATTTTGTATAAAGAAGATTTTGATGGTTTGCATTTCCGCTTAGATAAGGCGAAGACAACTGTTCATCTCGACAAACTCGTTGACGACCTCAACGTACTATCTAAGCGGTTTCCAGAAAATTTCGAAGATATTAACGCATTGAAATTCCAAATTGCTAATAAGTACCTAGACTTCTCAGACATTCTTCTGAACAAACGTAAGGCAAAAAGTGCGAGGCGGGCAATGCAAAAAGCGAACGCATTAATGCAACAAATGGAAAGAAGCTAATGCAGGATTAAGGACTCGAACACTACTCCAGCGATATGTTCTAACTAGCTAAATTTGCAGCAAAACACCTTGCCAATATGCAACACGATTACTATCTTTTAAATAGTACATAATATGCAAAGGATGGCATCTTGAACATTGAAAAGGTCCACGTTAGTCAAATAAACATATTAGTAGTTGATGACTGTTCAACATCCAGTGTATTGATCAGACATCAGCTACAATCGCTTGGAGTAAGCCAGCCAAATATTACTTGCGTTAACAACGCCTCTGACGCATTGCGAGCGGTAAAGTCTAGGTTCTACTCATTCATCATCCTAGACTATCATTTAGGAGAAAGGTTGACTGGTGTTGAATTACTAAATTTGATGCTGCGATCTAAATTGATATCTCAACTTACAGCCGTCTTAATGATCTCTGGGGACGCAAGACAAGAAACTGTATTGACCTCGCTATCTGGTCACGTAAGACACTTCCTTAAAAAACCACTTCAAACTAAAGCTCTCAACAATAAAATGAAGACTGCTATACAAGAACAAAAGCGAATAGCTCAGGTTGAAAGTGAGTTACAGCAATCTAAGCACCTAACTTTATCTCAACTCGCTGTTGTTCTCGAAAAGCATCCAAATAGTGTTTGTGTTGAATCGCTTTTGATCGACACTCTTGTTAAACGCAACAACACTTCGCTTCTGGCACTTTTCCTCCCTTATTGCCAGTACAAAGAGCACGCTAGTTTGATATGTGCTCAAGCCTACTTACTAAGAGATAAAGGCGCTATTTTCCAATCCATTAAACTATTGGCCGACTATGTGGCCAAAAACCCTCTTTGCTTGAGAGCAGTTGACAACCTAGCAGGTCTATATGAATCAGAGGGACAACTAAGCAATGCTTTTCTTATGACAGAGAGAGCGTTTAAAGCAACACCTAGCAACAGCCATAGAATGCTGAGCGTTTCCAGAGTCGCAAGCAAGCTCAAACAAAAAGACAAGTTGTATGATATTGGCCTTACTTATGCGACATGCCTCTCTCCCACAGATCCGAATTGGTTATCTACTATCAGGCATTACGTCAGTTTCGTATCCGAGCTATACAATGAGTTAACAAATCAAAGGGACAAAAGGGAGCTGCTCACTAAATTGAATTATTTTTGTGAAATCGCATTCGAACAGCTAAACCAAAATCAAAAAGCTGATCTCTATGCGGTAAGATTGCTTATGCAATGCAACCTACTTTTAAAGGAGTCTAGACCTCAAGAAGCTCACAAAAAGCTGCTACTCGCCATAAGTTTGTATTATCAAAACATGCCGAGATGTCCAATCACAGTAATAGAGCTAGCGATCCCATTGATGGAATTATTTGGTGAGTTTGAATTAGTTAGCTCTCTACAATTAGTCTTAAAACACAAGCAACATAAAACCAACGTAGAAAAGGGGCATCAATTTAGTCAGAACCATACTCAAGAGAGCATCCCGGTGGATAACTTCCCTTTCTCTATAGAGGCAAAGCTCAAGCACTTACTCAGTCAAAACGGTGACGTAAATCATCCGGAAGTAAAGGGAATACTTGAGAGCCTGACGCAACTCGCTTTACCTCCAAACTGGTCGATGTGGGTTAGCGACTTTCTAAATGGCTCCAAGGTCTCTCCTCTACCAAAACCATTTAATCTAAACTTTGTCTAAAGGAATACACATGCTCAATTTTGAGTTACTCAACCAGTATATGGATAACGATCAGGAGATTATAACTGCTGTACTTCTTACCTACATGGAGGACTATGAGAATGCATTACAAGATCTGAATTACTTCAATAAAGAACATGATTGGCAAGGACTATTCTTGTTATCTCATAGTTTGAAAGGGATTTTAGCTGGTTTTGGAGAAAAGATTGCGGTCAACGCACTTGAAAACGTAGAAAACAAAACGAGAGATGGTCTAGCGCCTAATCATGGAGATATTACCATCATAAATACCGAGCTGGACCTCATCCACAAACAAATACGAAGATATCTTATTGAGGTCACTTGAATACTTCGAGAGCACTTAACTAAACTCTGATATCGCCATGGGAGGTTACATAATGGACGATGTACGTTTCAGAGAGTTGCTAGCAAAGCTAGATGACTTAACAGAGCCACAAAAGAAATACCTAATAAGTAAAACACAGCTATCACTGGAGCATGTCCATGCCAACGCGCATATTATGGATGTACTATCCCAAGATGAACTAGATGCACTGTTGATACTCGACAAACAGGCGAAGTAAGCATGCGTAGGCAGGGGCATAAAACTCCTGCTAAGCAGCTATGACAGCTGTTTAATAATTGTAAACGTATTTAAGCCACCTTTACTTTGATAATGAATATCGTCCATTAAATGGTTAACGAGCATGAGACCTCTTCCGGAGGTTTCCAAACTCGAAATGCCCAAAATTTTGGCGTTGTCTATTCTCTTGTTGATATGTGACTCAAATACAGACATTTCCATCCCTATACCTTTATCAGAAACCAGGATTTTGATTTTGGGACTTAAGTTAGCCTGCCCATACAAAGTGTAAACGCTAGTACTAAAATCTAACCCGTCAACTCTGTTGTATGCATGCTCATACACATTGGTGACGAGTTCAAAGACAGCTAACTCCACCCACATTGCTTCTTCCGTCAAAAGCTCATAGCGATGTAAGGAATGAAGAACATCATTCGCGACTTGTCTGGGAGCATCAAGTGAACTGAAGTATGTCTTTTTCATCACAAGCTTTTCCATCATTGTCATCTTCCTCGCTCAATCATTCCACTTCGCGGCGAGTAACGTTACATCGTCGTCAAAATCGCTTCCATCAACCCACGAATGTACTTCATCTATAACTCTAGAAATTTGTACTTGCAAAGGTAAGCTTGAGCCCGAGAAAACAACAGAGGAAAGGCGTTCCTGAGAAAAACACTCTCCATTTTTCTTAGGCTCGATTATTCCATCAGAAAACATCCAAACCAAATCTCCAGGAGCTAATTGAATACTGCCACCCAAATACTCCACACCTTCAAATGCGCCCACCATAAAATTGTTGTTCCCAACAGCCTCTAGGCCGTTTTTTCCTACGATAAAAAAGCTTGGGTGCCCGGCAGTACAATACCTTACTAGACCAGACAATGTATCCAAGACCAGATAGGAAATCGTAAAAAAGAGAGCAGATTTATTGTTTCTGGCATACCTAGAATTTAACTTCTCTACGACTTTTTCCGGCTCTGCAACTCTATACGAACCATCAACATAATCCATTGTTATCTGGTCTTTGGGTTCACTTTGAGAGAGTAACTGCTGTATTGAAAAAGAAAGCAGTGCTGATGAGATTCCATGCCCAGATACATCTAAAACGTACATTGCAATATTCTGTTCGTCCAACCGCATATAACCCAGCATATCACCACCAATTTTGGAGCTAGGTAGATGTAAATATGCAAATTCAGTGTTTAGAAGCTGGTTTGATGTTGGAAGGAGCTGGCTGACAAGTTCTTCTGCAGCCTCTAGATCTCGACTCATCACAGCGTTTGATTCAGATAACTGTTTGTTTTTTAAAGATACTATATTGTGCAAATCCAAGCTACGAAAGCCTGCGCGAACCCTCGCTTCAAGCTCTTCAACCGGTGTCTTCTTGTCGACAAAGTCATCAGCGCCCGCATCCATACCTTTGATGATGGATTCTTGATCGTTACGGGAAGAGAGAAGCACAAAGAAGATATAACGAGAAAAAGCCGACGATTTAAGCTCACGGCAAAGCTCGATGCCACTGATGCCCGGCATCATCAAATCACTGAGGACAAACTGAATGTCAGTTCGGTGAGTCAGCACTTCTAACGCAGACTCACCATCTTCAACGGCAATGACCTCGTACCCCTGCTTTTGCAATGCACTGGTCATGTAGAGCAGGACCGTTTTGCTGTCGTCGACCAACAATATGGACTTCATACCTCTCCTTGCCTGTTTGTTCTATTGCAGTACGCTACTCATGGATTGGGCATCTCTGAAACGGCTGTAATCTTCCGCTAAAAGTTGATGTTGATAACGAGTGTAAGACAACGCCTCATTAGAGATGACGATTTGGTTTTCTTTTTCCATCAATTGCCCACGCAGCAACTCGATCTGTTGATGCTGCTGACTGTGGTTTTGATACATGGCAACGAGTCCGCACACAGACGCTACGAGCAGCGTACACAACACGCCATTGATGGTTTTACTTCGAACACGCATAACCTCTCCTTGTCGCTTGGTGTCCTTCATTACTTGGTGAAGTCCAATAATGATTGGGACGTCTACAAACTAAGAACTCAAGGTTCCAAAACGCCGTGAGAGCCAATTGATGTTGTTTCATTAACAGAGTTAATTATAGGAGAAAGGCAGAAAAAGAAGAGAAAACCTGAACAAATTGAAGATCTTTGCGCTTAAAACGACAAAAAGCAGCAAGTCTACAAAAGCCTTGCTGCTTAGAAAAATCACGCTAGAAGTTAGCCTTGAAACGCTTCACGCACCGATACTTGTTCAAACCAACGTGCAATATTTGGGTAGGTTTCGAACACTTCAATACTCAAACCATTTACGGCAAAACCAACAAAAATGTAGCCGGTAATGTCTACGATGGTGAAGTTGTCCGTGGCGATGTGCTCACTTTCTGACAAGCGCTTGTCGAGAATTGGTAGGAATTCTAATACGCGAGATTTCGACTCGTCACCCCAGGCAGCCACACAGTTTTCACGGTCTTGGTAAATTGCTGTGATATTGCGAAACGCCTGAAAAGCCGTGTACAAGCCTTGGAATTCGACAACGCGATGCCACATTTCCACCTGAGCACGTTCAAGCTGGTTAGCACCAAACAGCGCCAGATCATTTTCAAACGCTTCATCTAGGTAGCGACAAATCGCAACGCTTTCACAGATCGTCGTACCATCATCCAATTCCAGCAGAGGCACTTTGCCGTTCACGCTTTTCGATTTAAACGGTTCAGATAGGTTATCGCCCTCACGAACGTTCAGCGCAATTCGCTCAACCTCGCCACCGATTTCCTTTAGAAAAATGCTAACTCGCTTACAACTTGGAGTCATTGCGGTTTCATAGAGCTTCATTTCACATCCTTTTATCTTTTTCTAACCGATTGGTTAGGATATACTGTAGCCAGTTTATAAACGATCAGTCAAGAACTTCACTATCAAAAATTTTCAAACAGTTGTGGGTCTGTTTGCTGAGCGAGATTTTTGATGCCGTTTGTGAGTTCACATGAATTTGGAGGCTGATACCCAAGCATAGATGGGTATTCATCATATTGGTTCAGTTCGAACGCTAGAGGTTCTCTGTACCATCCCTCCAAAGCAATTTAATTACCCGATAAGCAGACCCAGGCAGGTAATTTATGGCAAGAAAAGCCAACTTCGACCGAGATGAAAAGCTTCTCGTGGCTATGGATGTGTTTTGGCGCAAGGGCTTTGCGAACACGTCTATCTCGGATCTCACCGACGAGTTGAACATCAACCGCTTCAGTCTTTACAACACCTATGGTGACAAGCAACAGCTCTACTACGAAGCGCTCGATACTTACTTAAAAAAGGTCTCGCTACCGTCACTCAATGATTTGGAAAAAGACGACGCGTCTTTACCTGAGTTGGAATCGTTCCTTAAATCTTTTGCTGAGCTGCAACGCAAACGCAGCTGTGGGTGTTTTATTCAAAATGCGTTGATTGAGCACGCTGGTGAAGACGATGATGTACTGCGCAAAGGGCATTTTTTGTTTGACCATCTTATCGACATCATTGCGGATGCGCTGACCAATGCACAAAAAGAAACCTTAGTGCCGAAAACGCTGAAACCAGAAGAGCTTGCTCGTTTTGTTCTCAACAACATGCAAGGCATGCGCGTACTTGGCAAAGCCAAACGTTATGCCGACTTGGATACGGCGCTTTCCTGCTTGCTGGTTTTGATTAGGAAGTGACATGTCGATTGAAGTGATAGCAGTACGTCTTACCAAAGGCATGGACTTAAAGCTGAGCCTAGCGAAATTGGTCGAGCAGCATGGTATCAAAGCAGGCTCGATTGCTTCATGCGTTGGCTGTGTCTCTCACCTCAACCTTCGTTTGGCAGGAGCAGAGAGTACGTTAACCAAACAAGAGCCATTTGAAATCGTCTCTGTGATGGGAACCCTAACGGCTGAACATCAACACGTTCATATCTCGGTGTCTGATTGTGAAGGACGAGTTTGGGGTGGGCATTTGCTGGAAGACACAGTGATTGATACTACCGCAGAATTGATCATCCATTCTTACTCAGAACTTGAGTTCACTAGAGCGATGGACGACTCGACTGGCTATACCGAACTCCAAGTGAATCCTTCCAAATAATTAAAAGCTCCAGAGCCTTACAGTGTGGTCTCTGGAGCTTTACTCGCTTATCTCTTACGCTAAGCATTCACTCATATCGAGCAAGCTAACTTCGGAGATCATTCTTCGACTAAATAACAAACCTGATTATCGTCAACCGTTACTTGCCACGTTTTTAGACAGTGCGCTTCGTCTTCCAAACACTGCCCGCTCTTTAAACTGAAATGCTGTTTGTACAGTGGTGATGCAACACACATCTCACCATCAATATCACCGACAATCCCTCGACTCATTACATAAGCCTTACCTATTGGGTCCCAATCCTGAACAGCGTAAACACCGTTATCGGGAATGTAGAACAACGCCACATGCTCGCCTTCAATCAACACCGTGGCACCGATGAACGGCATTAGGTCATCAAGCTGACACAATTTCACTTTGGTTAAAGCTGCCATTTACACCTCCTGTTTCACTGGAATACGCTGACCGCGCACACGTTGGTACGGCAAGACTTTGCTGCCCGACGTACTGTTCAAGAAAGGACGGAAGCGTTGCAGTTTTTGAGGATTATCCAACGTACTCTTCCACTCACATTGATAGGTCTCTACGACGCGCGCCATTTGTTCATCCAAAGAATCACATAGGTTGAGAGAGTCATCCAAAATCACTTGTTTAAGGTAATCTAAGCCCCCTTCCATGTTCTCCATCCACACCGATGTACGCTGCAAGCGATCTGCGGTGCTGACGTAGAACATCAATACTCGGTCGATCATGGTGATCAACTCTGATTTGGATAAGTCGGATGCAAACAAATCAGCGTGTCGTGGTCTCATGCCGCCATTACCACAAACGTATAGATTCCAGCCGTTTTCGGTGGCGATCACCCCAATGTCTTTACTTTGCGCTTCTGCACACTCGCGAGTACAGCCCGATACGGCAAACTTAAGCTTATGGGGCGCTCGCAATCCTTTGTAGCGGTTCTCTAACTCAATAGCTAATCCGACCGAGTCATCAACACCATAGCGACACCAAGTAGAACCGACGCAAGATTTCACGGTGCGGACCGATTTTCCGTAGGCGTGCCCTGTTTCAAAACCAGCATCGATTAAGGTTTGCCAGATTTCTGGGAGTTGTTCTAACTGCGCGCCAAATAAATCCACGCGCTGACCGCCAGTGATCTTGGTGTATAGATCGTATTGCTGAGCAACTTCGCCTAGCACGATAAGTTTGTCTGGTGTAATTTCGCCGCCCGGAACACGAGGCACAATCGAGTAAGAGCCATCTTTTTGCAGGTTCGCCATAAAGGCATCGTTAGAATCTTGCAGAGATTGATGCTGTGGCTCCATGATGTGTTCATTCCACAAAGAAGCAAACACAGATGCCGCTGTCGGCTTACAAATATCACACCCATGCCCTTTGCCATGCAGTGCAATTAAGGTGTCGAAGTCTTTGATTTGTTCCACTTGGCAAATATGGAACATCTCTTGGCGACTTAACTCAAAGTGCTCACAAAGGTGGTTGTTAACCTCTACCCCCATAGCTGCCAGTTGAGTATCCAATACCGACTTCACCATATTACTACACCCACCACAGCCAGTACCGGCTTTGGTGTTGGCTTTAAGGTCCGTCAGGTTGGTAGTGCCAGCTTGTATCTCGGCAACTAAGTCGCCTTTTGTGACGTTGTGACAAGAGCAGATGATAGCGCTGTCTGGCATCTCTCCATCAAGCATTCCGGTATCAAACAGCAGGTTCGCCGCGTGGTCTGGCAGGACCGTTTTGTTCAAATAACACTGTAAGAGCGCATCGTAGTCGCTATTATCACCGACGAGAATCGCGCCGAGCAATTGGGTACCGCTCGCATCAACCACCAGCTTTTTGTAGATGCCTGCAACCGCATCTTGCAATACCATTTCTTGTGCGCCTTCGGTTTGCATTTGTGCATCTCCGATAGACGCGACATCCACTCCAAGTAGCTTGAGTTTGGTGCTCATGTCTGCGCCTTTAAAACCTTCGCTTGGCATACCAGTCAAGACATCAGCAGTGGTTCTCGCCATGGTGTAACCGGGTGCGACTAAACCAAAGATCTTCTGCTCCCAAAGGGCACATTCGCCAATCGCGTATATGTTCTCATCGCTGGTTTGGCATAGGTTGTTAATCACAATGCCACCTCGCTCGCCTACTTCTAGCTCAGCCAGCCTTGCCAACTCATCTTGAGGGCGAATGCCTGCGGAAAAGACAATCACATCCACTTCGAGAGGATCTTTGTCTTTAAACACCATACGATGCTTAGCCGTTTCACCATCGCAGATTCGTTCCGTACCCGTCGAGGTATGGACGGTTAGCCCTAGCGCTTCAATCTTCTCTTTTAGCACTAAGCCAGCACCATCATCTAACTGTACGGGCATCAGGCGAGGTGCAAACTCAATGACGTGAGTTTCTAGCCCCAATAGTTTGAGTGCGTTTGCCGCTTCTAAACCCAATAAGCCACCGCCAATCACTGCGCCTGTTCTTGCGCCTTCACATGCCTTTTTGATTTGTGAAAGGTCATCAAGTGTGCGGTAGACAAACACGTTGGCGCGGTCTTTACCTTCAATTGGCGGCACAAATGGGTATGAACCGGTTGCGAGCACGAGTTGGTCGTAACCCAGCACATCTTCACCATCAAGCAGAATGCGCTTTTGCTCTCTGTCTATGCCTGTTACTTGGCTGCCAAGTACGAGTTGGATGCCATGCATGTCGTACCATTCTTGGTTACTCAGCATCAAATCATCATGAGACTTACCCGCGAACAAAGAGGACAACTGTACACGGTCATACGCGATAAAACGCTCTGCACCAATCACGGTAATTCGGTGCTCCAAATGCGCGTTTTTCTGCACTAACTGCTCGACGAGGTGTTGCCCGACCATACCGTTGCCTACCACAACGATGTGGCTCAATGCGTTCTTTACTGGAATCGTTAAAGGACTGTTCATCGCTACCTCCTTATGCCGTTTGCGCTGCGGTTTTGGGTTTGTCTTCTTTCGAAGCAGGAATCTCGACTTTGGATTGCTTCTCGTAAAGAAACTTCAACACGGCTTGTCGACACTTCTGATACTGCGCATCATCAGCCAGTGCGACACGCTCACGAGGGCGAGGCAGATTCACTTCTAACACTTCACCAATAGTTGCCGCCGGTCCGTTAGTCATCATCACGATTTTGTCGGAGAGCAGCACCGCTTCATCCACGTCGTGGGTAATCATGATGACGGTGTTGTTTAGCTCGGCTTGAATCTTCATCAGTGCATCCTGCAAATGCGCACGAGTTAACGCATCCAACGCACCAAATGGTTCATCCATCAGCAAAACCTTTGGTTGAAGTGCCAGTGCTCTGGCAATACCGACCCGCTGCTTCATACCACCCGAGATTTCATCCGGTTTTTTGTGCGCGGCATGCTGCATTTGAATCAACTCCAAGTAGTGATTCACTTGTTCCTGAATCCACGCTTTGCCCTTTTTGCCGGCAATTTGTTTTACAGCTAGCTCAACGTTTTGATATACGGTGAGCCAAGGCAATAATGAATGGTTTTGGAACACCACTGCGCGGTCAGGTCCCGGTCCAGCTACTTCTCGTCCATCGACTATTACGCCGCCGTCTGTTGGCATGTGCAGACCCGCAACTAAGTTCAATACCGTTGATTTACCGCAGCCAGAGTGGCCAATCAGGGATACAAACTCGCCTTTATTGATTTGTAAATCGACGTTCTTAAGCGCGATGAACTCGCCATCTGGCGTTGGGAATCGCATCCCTAAACGCGTTAGATCTAATAATGCTTTTTCCATGATCTTTTCCCTTATCTCAACGCTTGTTGTTTATTCCAAGACAGCCACTTTTGAAGTTGCAGCATGCCTCTATCGAGCATCAAACCGATAAAACCAATAGTGATGACTGCCACCATGATGCGACCCAATGATGCCGAGCTGCCGTTCTGGAACTCATCCCAAACGAACTTGCCTAACCCTGGGTTCTGCGCGAGCATCTCTGCCGCAATCAATACCATCCAAGCGATACCTAAAGAGAGACGTAAACCGGTGAAGATCATTGGAATGGCAGAAGGTAAAACGATGGTGCGAATGTGCTGCCACCACGAAAGTTGAAGCACTTTACTCACGTTGATTAAGTCTTTATCAACGCTCGTTACACCCACTGCGGTATTAATCAGCGTCGGCCATAAGCTACACAGCGCTACTGTGATCAGAGAGTTGATGAACGACTTAGCAAACATCGGGTCATCACTCACATAAGTGGCACTTACAACCATAGTGACGATAGGCAGCCAAGCTAAAGGTGATACGGGCTTGAGCAGTTGAATGATTGGGTTGAACGCTTGATACAGCCCTTGATTAAGACCAAGCACGATGCCTAGCGGAATCGCGATAACCGTCGCCAGCAAAAAGCCCGCAGTTACGGTCACTAAGCTTGTTATGATTTGGTCGAAGAACGTCGGTTTACCTGTGTAGGGACGAATCTTCACTTCCGCGTCCGGATTCTTGGCTAACTTCGCAGCATTACGTTTTTCCTGACGTTCGATAAACGCTTGTTCCTTTTCTCGCTCTTGCCAATGGTCATCGACAAGGTTGCTGAACTGCTGAAAAGTTTGCACAGGCCCCGGTAGCGTACCTAATGAGGTTTGCACTTCTCTCGCTGCCAAGTGCCACATTGCCAAAAAGATCAGCAAACCAATGACGGGCAAAAGTACCAACCGACTTCGGTTCACTACCTGCTTAGCAGGAAAAAGGGAAATGACATTACTAGACATACTCACTCCTAAGAAATTTACATCCTTGTTGCCACAAGCGAATTCCCTCGCCTGTGGCGTTTATCGTTATGGTTAAACCTTGTCTTTTCCTTTAAGCCCGATAGAGAACTTCTCTAGATATTTATTTGGCTCGCGACCGTCATAAACGATGTTGTCGATAAAGTGTGTTTGTGGCGCACGAAAACCATCTTCAGCACTGAAATCTGGGAAGTCTTTTTTGCTCAACACTCCATCTTCAATTAGCGCTTGAGCCGCTTGTTGGTAGATATCTGGACGGTACACCTCTTTCGCCACATCCATGTACCAATCATCGGATTTCTCGCTTGAGATTTGCCCCCAGCGACGCATTTGGGTCAGGTACCAAATCGCATCGCTGTAATACGGATAAGTGGCGTTATGACGGAAGAACACGTTGAAGTCTGGCACGTCTCGTTTGTCGCCTTTCTCGTATTCAAATGTGCCAGTCATTGAGTTAGCGATAACTTCGGCATCGGCTCCAACGTACTCGCTCTTTGACAGCATCTTCACTGCTTCTTGGCGGTTGGCATTGTCGTTTTCATCCAACCAATGTGCAGCTCGAATCAAGGCTTTCACTACGCGAATGTGCGTGTTTGGATACTTCTCAGCCCAAGCTTTAGAAACACCAAACACTTTCTCTGGGTTGTTCTTCCAGATCTCGTAATCGGTCACGACTGGCGTACCGATGCCTTTAAATACGGCTTGTTGGTTCCATGGTTCGCCTACGCAGTACCCTTTGATCGTGCCCGCTTCCATTGTTGCTGGCATTTGTGGTGGCGGTGTAACACTCAAAAGAACGTCAGCATCCAACTGACCACTGTTGTCACCGGATTCTGGTGCATAAAAACCTGGGTGAATCCCACCTGCCGCTAGCCAGTATCGCAACTCATAGTTGTGCGTCGATACAGGGAACACCATCCCCATATTGAATGGTTTGCCTTTATCCAGATAGCTGTCGACCACAGGCTTCAATGCATCCGCTTTGATTGGGTGAACAGGTTTGCCATCTGGTTGCTTTGGAATGTACTGCTTCATCTGCTCCCAAGTATCATTGGAAACCGTGATTGCGTTGCCGTTCAAATCCATACTGAACGCGGTAATCACTTCTGCTTTTGTGCCGACACCAATCGTTGCGCCCAATGGCTGACCAGCAAGCATGTGCGCACCGGCAAGTTCACCGTCGATGACTCGGTCTAGAAGCACCTTCCAGTTTGCTTGCGCCTCTAAAGTTACATACAAGCCTTCGTCTTCAAAAAAGCCTTTCTCATAAGCAACCGCCAGCGGTGCCATATCGGTTAACTTAATAAAACCAAACTTCAGGTCTTCAATTTCTGGCTCTCCCAACTCTGCCTTTACGCTGACCGTGGTGAATACCGATAACGAAATTGCTGACACTTTCAGCATCGAACTCCATTTCATTGGTTTGCTCCCATAAAAAAAGCGCCACTACTCCGAAGAGCAGTAGCGCCGTTGCTAAGTCTACAATTACCGCCGTTGATAATTGAGATAAGCGATTCAACAATAAACCCAATTCTTCTAATCCAATTACTGTGCCAACTTATTTTTCACAGTAAATACAATAGATTAGTATATCTTGCCGTTTGTTATTCCCTGTTATTGCTTGCTGATAGTGCAACACGCACCACGTTAGAAAACGCACTCTAACCCCAAAGTGGTAGAAAGACTAATCCAACACTTCCAAAGTAGTTATCAAATTCTTGGCAACTTGTGCGAGCGTTTGGCTCGATTGCATGGCTGAATTTCTAAGCGCTTTATAAGCCTGATCTTCATCAACGCTGTGCATCTTCATCAGCAGACCCTTGGCTTTTTCCACCAGCTTGCGCTCTTCAATCTTGTGGGTCAGCGATTCAATTTCCGATTGCATACTTTCGAATTTCGCTCTCACTAATGTCGCATGTTCAATCCAAGGTTGAAGTGCAAACTCACTATCGTGCGGCATAAGAACATAGTCCATTTTTTCTGATAACCGATTGATATCATTGGATGATAACTGCTTTAAGACGATAAGAAGTGGTGCCGATTTTCTGCGGCAGAAATCGACTATCAAACGCAGTTCTGCCGTCGGCTGCTGCCATCCGACTACAACGCTTGCTGACGGTTCTCGTTGCATTAACGTTTCTAGTTGTGCCAATTGGCAGCCGATGATGTTGTCGTAATCTTTGCTCAATAAGCCGGACAATCGAGCCTGCTCTTGGAGGCTATCACAGCATACTATGATGGGTGTTTTTGACGTTGATTGAGTCATGCACATTCCTTGTTTATATCTCACTCACTAAGAGAGACATAACAAGGAGTGTGCCAACTAAGGTTGAAGCGTTTTAACTAGAGGCTAGATGCTCTTTGAAGAAGCCGAGTGTGCGCTCCCAAGCGAGTGCTGCTTCTTCCGGTGCGTAGCGTGCTGTTGAGTCGTTATGGAAGCCGTGGTTGACGTTCTCATACATTAACGCTTGATACTGTGCGTCGGTTGCGATCAATTGCTGCTCATAAGCAGGCCATGTGTCGTTAACACGCTTATCGAGCCCTGCAAAGTGAATCATCAATGGCCCTTTGACTTGCTTTTGGATCTCTTGTGCCGCTGGTGTTCCATAAAAAGGCACACCTGCATCGAGCTCTTCAGGCATTACCGCTGCTAGCATATTGACAATGTATCCACCGAAGCAGAATCCAACCGCGCCCAATTTACCGTTACCACCCTCGTATTGCTTAAGGAAGTTAGCCGCTGCAATAAAGTCTTGTTCGATCTTGGCTCTGTCCATCTCTTTCTGCATTGCGCGACCTTCATCGTCGTTCCCCGGATAGCCGCCGAGTGGATAAAGCGCGTCTGGAGCGAAAGCAATAAAGCCATCTTTTGCAAGTCGTCTTGCGACATCTTTGATATAAGGGTTCAGACCTCGATTTTCATGGATCACCAACACAGTCGGCGATTTTAAGGTCTTCTTCTGTGGCATCACCAAATAACCACGCCCTTCTCCATGCCCATTTGGAGATGGAAAGGTTTCGTAAGTTGCTTTGATGTCAGGATCGTTAAATGAAACTTGTTCTGCGAGTGCATAATTCGGGGTTAGCGCGTCGACCAGTGCTGTCATGCTAAAGCCAAGCACAGCAAGGCCACCCAGCCTATTTAGAAACTCACGTCGCGAGATTTTTCCGTGGGCGTATTCGTCGTACCAATCGAAGGCTTCTTGCGGGATCGGATGAGAAGCCTTTTCACTAGGAGTGGTATGCTTTAGAACCATTATCCATGTCCTCTGTGTCTTACCATATGGGATTTTCTCATTCTCAAACGCGAAGCTAAAAACGAACGCGATTGAGGCTAAAACTGCGGTTTCACCACTCTGATACGGAGCAAGGTGGTGAAACACATCATTGGCGAGCTAGGATCTTTTACCTTCTTCAAACAATAGATAATGGATTCAGATTCAACAACTTTGCGTCGTTGGTTTTACATTAATTGACAATAGTATCTTATTGCTGGCCGCAATAGGCTTGCCAGTAAGAGAAAGCTCGTTCGAATGCTTTTTCCCTGTCGTGCATTTGTGCAAACAAGACCACTGTCATTGTGGCGAGAACCGTATTCGCCATTTGGTTCATGTCATCTTCTGACGTCCCAAACGGGCAGTTCGCAGGCATTGGCACCTCAGACAGCATTTGCTCCGTCCAGTAGTGCGATGTCACGCCGCTTGTTTGGCTTAACCATACGGTTTGACTTACTTTCGGGTTGTATTCTGACTCACCCGATTGTCCTTTGAATGACACAACGGCATGAGCGGTTTGACCAATCTCGTATTCGACTTCAGCATGAAGTTGTTGGAATCCCGGATGGAAGCTACCACGAATACCAACCGTCGCCTGCCCCGGATTCAATGCACGAACCACGGTATTAATCGGCGTTCTAAGCCCATAACGATTCTTCCAACCGATCATGGTTTCTGCTTGGGGTGCAAACGAACTTAGCGGTAGATACACAATGTTTTGTGTTTCTAAGACACGCTTTGCGTCTTCTGCTGATTCCGCTTTCTTGATAGCAAATTTGTCGAGGTAGTCTTCAGCGTGTAAACGACCAGATTGACGGTCATGATAGCCGTGCATCAGCACTTTGTGGCCATTATCGGCAAGGATCTTCGCTGCCAACAGATGCCAAGGCTGACCTGCCGCTTCACGTTTGCCCGCATAACATGGCCAATCAATATCTGCACCAATAGCTGGCATGCGGGATTGGAATGCTTTCACAAATCCAGCGATTTCTTGTTGAGTCTCGTTCTGTACGCGGATCAGCATCAACAGCATTGCCATCTGATCGTCGTCGCACTCACCGTTTAGGTATTCATCCATAACTCGAAACGCTTGGTCAAAGTTCAGTGGTTTTCTACCACGTTCGCCACGACCGACTGTTCTAATACATTCCAAAATGCTGCTCATATTCCCTCGTATTCCGTCACTGACTGTACGGTTTCAATTAGTTGTTCGCGCAGTTTGACAACTTCTCCCATCACAATCAATGCTGGGCTCACGCCTTTAAGTGTAATCGATAAATCATTGAGCTGATTGAGTTGTGTAACGTGCACTTGTTGTTGAGGGCTGCAACCATGAGTGATGATCGCGACAGGGAAATCTGCTCTCAAACCGGAGTTGATTAATCCCGTTTGTATTTGCGATGACTTTTCTAACCCCATATAGAAGACTAACGTTTGTCCGCTTTGCATCAGTTGGCTCCACGCTTCAAATGAGCCTGTTACCACTTGCCCCGTCACAAAGGTAACGCTGCGAGCAACGCCACGATGAGTCAGCGGAATCAAGCTGTTTGCTGCACATCCAATCGCAGCGGTAATGCCGGGAATGACTTCGTACGCGATTGAGTGTTTGACGAGCGCTAATGCTTCTTCGCCTCCACGACCAAATACGAAAGGATCTCCCCCTTTTAAGCGTACAACTCGCTTTCCTTGCTGAGCGAGGGATACCATCAAGTCACAAATTTCTTCCTGACCAATACTAGGTTGTCCGCATCTTTTGCCCACGTAAATCCAATCGGCTTGTGGCGAAGCCAACTCCAAAATATCTTTGTTAACCAAACGGTCGTACAGCAGAATCTCTGCCGACATAATCGCTTTCACTGCCTTTACGGTTAACAAGTCTGGGTCGTGCGGCCCTGCTCCGACAATCGAGACAAAACCTTTGTGGTTCGCGTTCAGGTCTACTGAATGGTCTTCTAAAAGTTGGTTCAGTTTGCTTGCTTGATCATGCTTAGAAAAGCGAGACGAGCGTTCTTGTTTCTGACTCGCTTGTCCTTTCTTAAACCAAGACTTTTGATAAGGCGCTTCCATGTGCTTATCCTCTTTATGACTTACTTTATTTGAATCGCCAGACTTTGCTGGCTCGCTTGCTGTTTGCCCTTTTGACGCTGATGGCTGTCGACCATTTGTTTGATTTGAGAGACGCACGAGCCACAGTTAGTGCCGCATTTGAGTTTGTTTTGAAGTTGAGTCAGTGACGTGCAGTCTTGTTTCTCCATCGCGTCATGTATTTGTTTATCGGTGACGCGGAAACAACTACAAACCAGTTTGGCACTGCTTTGCGATTGAGTGATGGTAAGCAGTTGCGATAGCTCCATCGGTTTGCCAATCAAGCCGGTAAAGTTCGTGTAGTCGGTTTGAATCGGTTCACTAGACACCACTAAAACAGAACGAATGATACGAACGTCTCCAACAAGGTCGTAATCCACCGCGAGCCAACCCTGGGCAATATCTATCGTAATTCTGCGGCTCTTTTCCGTTCGACAAAAACTCTGCTTCTTTGGGCGCTTATCGTGTGCAAAGCGCCAAATACCCAAATTGCTTTCTGCTTGAAATGCGCTGTACAGAAATTTACCGGAATCAAACTGTGTACCGATGAACATACCGTAGGTTTTTACCGCCGCATCTTGCACTTCAACATAAGACGACTTAAATGCAGGCTGCCCGGAAATAGGGTCTTTTGCGCTGTTTAATATCGCATTAACGCTGCTTTCACCGCCATATCGACCCGCCCAGTGCATTGACATAAACAGCTCCTGAAAACCCAAACCTTCATCAATGGCAACTTTGGCATAAATACTGGTGTTTGAAGTAGGCTGGAACAGCTTGGTGAGTTGTCCTGCTTTTAAGCGATTTTGAGTAGCAGAGAGTGTGTTCATGTACACGGTTGGTTCTAACTCAGAGGCGGCAAGGTGTGCGATATGCCCTGTGCGCGTCATGGTATGCCATTGGTCGCGTTGCCTACCCGTATTGAGCCACCAGCCTTTTGTTCTTTCTAAACGCGTTGGAGATTCACTGGTCACGACAAAACGCGCTTTACCATCTGGGTGCGAATAGATACCATCAGCAAAAGGACGCTCTCCTCCCCATTGTGTCGGCATCCACTCTTCGTATTCTTGCTCGGTTAAGTTGGCGTATTGAGAAAGATCTAGCTTCAATGGCGAATCTGCATTCATGCCTGTCATCGCGGCATATTCTCTGAATACCGCCCGCTCAGAAGTAAACGCAAAGCCATTTTGTGTCTTTTCCAATGCACACAAAGCTTGTCCAACTTGGCTTATCGCCCACCAATCTGATTTTGCTTCACCTGGAGGCGTTTGAAACTGACGCTGCCTTGAAAGTCGACGCTCAGAGTTGGTCACCATGCCTTGCTTCTCCCCCCAGCCAGCGGCGGGCAGCAACAGGTCCGCGTAATGCGCTACATCCGAATCCGCTGTGATATCGGAAACAATCACAAACGGACAAATCTCTAGTGCACGTTTTACCAATTGGTTATCTGGTAAAGAGACAACGGGATTGGTAGCCATAATCCACAGAACTTTAATCTCACCACGTTCTACCGCCTCAAACAGTTCAACGGCTTTTAAACCGGGCTGAGTGGCAATTTCTGGTGAATCCCAGAACGCCTGCACTTGCTTGATAGACTCTGCGTCAAAAGCACGATGTACCGCTAATTGATTTGCTAAACCACCGACTTCTCGTCCGCCCATCGCATTCGGCTGACCTGTAATCGAAAATGGTCCGCAACCTGACTTGGCAATTTTACCTGACGCCAAATGTGCATTAATAATGGCATTGCCTTTGTCGACACCATTTTCGGCTTGGTTAACCCCTTGGCAAAACAACGTGATTGCGGTTGGGCTTTGCGCAAACCATTGGAAGAATGTCGTGAGTTTTTCTTCTGAAATGCCAATGGAAGACGTCAAATTAGTGACATCGTAACGCAAGTCAGAAACTTCTTCTGCAAGCGCATCAAACCCGTCGGTATAGGAATTTATGTATTGAGAATCAACGTATTGCTGCTCGATAAGAAACTTGAGCAGCCCATTAAAAAGTGACACATCCCCATCGTTTTTAATCGGTAGATGCAAATCGGCTTGCTGTGCTGTGACCGTTTCACGCGGGTCAATGACCACCAGCTTGAGGTTAGGATTGCTCTCTCTCGCTTGTTGAATACGTCGGAATAAAACAGGATGCGTCCAAGCGGTATTAGCACCGCAAATTATCAATAGCTCAGTCTTATCAATATCGTCGTAATTGACGGGAACGACGTCTTCACCAAATGCTCGTACATGAGCCGCAACCGCCGAAGACATACACAAACGGGAGTTCGTATCGATGTTTGCGCTGCCAACATAGCCTTTCATGAGTTTGTTGGCGACGTAATAGTCTTCCGTTAACAACTGGCCTGACACGTACATCGCGACGGAATCCGGTCCAAACTCTGCTTTCGCTTGATGAATCTTTTCTGCAATTAGATCCGTGGCTTGTTGCCATTGTACTTCTTGCCCTTGAGGTCGCTGCTTGGTGACAAACTTTGGATACAGCAAACGCGAAGGCATATTCAAGCTCTCTGCCAACGCGACGCCCTTTACGCACAGTGATCCCGCATTTGCAGGATGACACGCATCCCCAACGATTCCTTTCGCATTGACCTCGACACCACATCCAACACCACAATAGGGACAAGTGGTTTTTTTGCATCCTTGCGACATTCCGCCCCCTGATTCTTTCCTTAGAATGACGAGCTACAAGCGAAAAAAAACCTCTCCCGAAACGAGAGAGGCTGCATTGCCTATAAAAGCTCAAAAAAGTAATACCCCATCCGCTTAACCGCCTGCTAAGGGAAAGCGGCGCATCGAGTTAACGATGAACGTAATCTAAATTGCAAACCCGATGCCAATTTTATATTTCACTATATTTCAATAACTTAATAAAACCAGCTCTCACTTTATAATTGGCAATGCACTGATTAGGTGCGAGTTTGAATCACAGAAGTGCAAGATTAACGGGCTAGTGCCATGACCAGTCTCGGCTCTCCATCACCGAAATAATCTTCTTCTTTTTCCAGAACCTTAAAGCCTAACGAAGTGTACAACTTGTAAGCCGGCGCATTGTTTGGATCGACAGTTAACTTAATAACAGAACCGGAACTTGCTTTTGCGATCACATTCCCCACAAGCGAACGTGCAATCCCCTTTCCTCGATGCTGACTATCTACCGCAAGTGACAAGATCCAATGGGTGTTTTGTTCATCACTTTGTGCCATCAAAATATAGCCAGTGACTTGCTCGCTTTGTTTGGAAACCACCAACCCCTGTTGCCAGCAATCAAATGCTTGTCGAAAGAAAAACTGAGGGTAAGCGTGATGACCAAATAATTTCTGTTCTAGCTTAAAAATAGCGTCAATATCTGACTTTTGGGTAATAACTAATTCCATGGTGTTTTAGTTCTACGCTCTGTTCTAAAGTGTAACATCTAAGTTTATTGCTAAAGTTTAATATTTTTCAGTTAGTTAAACTAATAGTTCTTTATCATCTCGAGTCAAAGGTTAATTGTAAAACCACTATTCATTAATGGAACGGCATTCTTAATGTGGTTTACTTATTGTCATAATTTTGTAGAATGTTTCGAGCACTTATAGATAGAAATAACAATAATAAAGTGCATAACTGGGCCTACTAAAGGCTCGTTACTTACTCGTTAGTTTTCCTATTATTAGAACCATTGAGCTCAGGATAGCTAACCATTTGTTTTTATTATTCTAATTTTAAGTGTAGTTGAGTAATGTCGTTATACAGTCTCAAACAAGGTCGTTCTGCTTTCGACAATAAACTATCCATTTGGCACTGGCTGGGTATGCAAATCCTACTTTTTGTTGCCGTTCAAGTTAGCTTCAGCATCTCTAGCTTTTTTGTCGTGTCTAAAGACAGCGTTCAGGTACTGTCATTCACGGCTGCTTTAGTCGTTTCCGCTTTAATCCGATACGGCTGGAAAGTACTGCCCACTCTCAGTATTAGTTTGCTTTTTTACTATTTGGTTATCTCAGGGCGCCCGAGCAACGTAGCGCTTTTGTTTTCGTCTCTTCTACCTTGTATCCCACTTGTGTTTGCTGCTTTGTATAAAAGGGCATTAATTTCTATTGAAGACTCAAACTATACATTAAAGCTTGGGTACTATGTGCTTATACTCGGCCTGCTTTATCCAGTAGCGAACACCGTCATACTATGGAGTATGAGCCATATATATATTGAGCACTCTCCACTATCTTTTGACTTTTTCTCTTACTCAATACTCAGTGGCGTACTCACTCACATGACCCTAACTCCTCTATTGAGCCTGGGCTTTAGCTATATTCTTGATGGCAATAAGTCTCCTTATCTCAAGCTAGATCTCACTATGCTGAGGAATCAACCTTCTCAACAAGGTTATCGGATATGGCTCATTATTTGTGGGATGATATTGCTTGGAGCGATTACGTCAAATAACTCGCTTTTGATCAATACACTCTGTCTTTCTTTGCTTTGTTTAGTGGGAGTCGGACTTGGTAAGTTTGGTCTCATTAGGCCATTTCTCATTGCCTCTATCACACTATTGATTTGTGTGGAAAACATTGTCAGTCAATACAATGCAGGCCTAATTCAACAAGAGCACCTATACGGCATGCTTTTGGTCTTATTTGTATTATCAATGCTAACATTTCTGCTTGGCGCTCATACAATCAAGAACTTTATAACTGCCCGTAAAGCAGTAGAAAAAGAACGTGTTGATAGCTTTACAGGCCTGTACACTCTGTCTCAACTACAAGAGGACATATCACCAAGAAACAATGTGGTTTTGATATACATAGACTTGAAACCCACGCTTTCTAAATTGAACGGCTTAGGCCACCAAGGCCAAGCGCAATTAATGAGACAATTGAGCCAATACCTCGCACAAAACACCGAGTACTTGCAGCGGGCTTACTTACCACCATTTGCAAACGGCTTGATATGTTTCGCACCACGTCTTCCGTATATTAATACTGAGCTAAAAAAGCTGATTCAATTGCTTGATGACTTCTACTTCTATTTTGAGGATAGTTCGGTGAGTTTAGTGAAACGAACCATTCAGTGTGTCGATATTGCTGAAAGTGACAATGTCGAAGCTTTAGTTTCCAAACTGTGTCAGCAACGACCTCAAAGCACTCTAGCCATTAACTGGCTAGACGCAGCAAGCACAAGCAAAAGTAAACTCAACAAGCTCAGCTTTATTCAATCTTGTTTCAGAGAAAACAAGTTTGAACTGTACTGCCAACCATATCTAGCGTTGAATACGAAAAATACCGGGAGCTATTTTGAAGTTCTACTCAGATTGAACCAAGATGATTCACACGTGATGTCACCAGCTGAATTTTTTCCATTAATTCATGAGTTTGGACTTGAGATTGAACTGGACGAATGGGTAATTACCAATACATTTTGCAAATTGAGCCAGAATATCGTCGACTGGGATAACTTAGGGAAATGCTCCATAAATTTGACAGCAAAAGCATTAAACTCTCCGTCACTGGCACATAACATTCGACTGCACGCTGATATATATGGTGTTCCCCTTAAAAAGGTATGTTTTGAGATCACTGAGTCAGATGCACTTCGAAATGAATCCATAGCTATACAGAATCTTTCTCTATTGAGAGAAGCCGGTTGTACTATTGCGTTAGACGACTTTGGTACTGGCTACGCAAGTTTTGACTATCTGCGCCGCCTTCCACTTGATGTACTTAAGGTAGATGGTTCTTTTGTCAAAGACATTGTTAGTAGTGAAAATGACCGGATTATCGTTCAAGCCATCAGCCAAGTCGCTAACAGTATGAAACTTGTAACGGTAGCCGAGTTTGTGGAATCAGAAGCACACATAGAAACGCTAAAATCACTAAATATTCAGTTTGCTCAAGGGTTTGGCGTTGCTAAGCCACTTCCTTTGCAGGACTACCTTAAAAAGGTATCGAACAAAGCTTAACCGCAACATCTAAAACCAAAAATTCGTTAAATTTCGCGATATAGTTTCAATTTCTACACAGAAAGCCAGAACTATATATCGCTTTTTGCAAATTTTCATGGTTCGATAGTTTACACCTTTGCCTTTTCACTAGCACGATTCACCACCACATCAATGTGATAACAATCACTAAAACATATAACATCCGCGCGATTATTATTTTTATAAAGGCGAGTTTTAAGTGAAAGAATCTCGAGAAACGTTAAATTTTAGTGAATTAAACACAACTACTACTTGGACGAAACACGATACTCATTGGGTATTAAGTCTGTTTGGTACCGCCGTGGGTGCTGGCATTCTATTTCTTCCTATTAACTTGGGCATCGGTGGTTTCTGGCCATTGGTTGTTATGGCAGTCCTCGCTTACCCAATGACTTACTTGGCACACCGAGGTCTTGCTCGCTTTGTACTGTCATCAAAAATCAAAAACGCAGACTTTACCGATGTAGTAGAAGAACACTTTGGGGCGAAAGCTGGTCGTTCGATTTCGCTGCTGTATTTTCTTTCTATCTTCCCTATTCTACTGATCTATGGCGTAGGCATTACCAACACTGTTGACAGCTTTATGGTCAACCAAGCAGGTATGGAGCCGCTGCCACGCGCCCTACTGTCTGGCGTATTAGTATTCAGTTTGATTGCAATCATGATGGCAGGTGAAAAAGTGATGCTTCGTGCGTTCGCTATCATGGTTTACCCATTGGTTGCGATTCTGGCATTTTTATCATTCTACCTAATGCCAAACTGGAGTATGCCTGTTATGGATGCACCAGAAATGTCTTCATTTGCGAGCACGATGTGGCTTGCGATTCCAGTCGTTATCTTCTCATTTAGCCACGCAGCAGCGATCTCAAGTTTTGCAAACGTACAACGCCGACATTACGGTGAAGGCGCCGATGTAAAATCAGAACTGATCTTGCGCCGTACAAGTGTCATGCTGATCGCATTCGTGTTGCTGTTTGTCTTCTCATGCGTACTTACTCTTTCCCCGGAGCAACTGGCAGAAGCAAAAGCACAAAACGTATCGGTATTGTCTTACTTAGCTAACGCGACGGAAAACCCATTCATTGCAACCTTAGGTCCGCTTGTTGCCTTCGTGGCAATTACTTCTTCATTCCTTGGGCACTTCCTTGGCGCACGCGAAAGCCTTAATGGTTTGATCTCTAAACATTCTGATATGCCAAAACGACGTGTTGATCACATTAGTGTTGTCGTACTGTTTGTATCGATTTGGATCGCAGCAATCATGAACCCTAGCATACTAGGCATGATGGAAGCTCTATCAGGTCCAGTCATTGCCATGATCTTATTTATTATGCCGATGTTAGCGGTATACAAAGTGAAAGGACTGCAGAAGTATCGTGGAAAAGCATCTACATACTTTGTACTAATGACAGGTATTGTTGCAGTAAGTGCGTTGGTTTTTAGCTTGTTGAGTTAAGAAAAGAGACTTAGGCGAGATTTTCAGGGGAATACCTTATTTTTTATTAAGGTAATTCCCTGAATTTTGCTATGGTTTTCTTGTCAGTGATGATTCGTTACTGTCTCATTGAATGAGAGTGAAAACACCTGCGATCATCAGAACTGAAGCAATACAAGTACGACCGATAATACCGAAGCGAGAAGGTTGAATCATTTCGTTGTGCATAGGCAATCTCCTTTTTGATGGGAACAGCCAGTTTTTCATGGCTTAATAACACTATGTACAAAAACGACTTTCCACACAATACATACCTGTATTAAATATTTATGACAGTCAGATGAAATTTTAGATGTCGAATGACTTACTCGTTTAATCAGTCGAGTCTATCAAGTAATTTCTGGATAATTTGATCGCATAAAGCGTTGCTCATCGAGCATATTTTTGAAGCTCGGCCCCGCATCAAGTTTTACAATGACTTCTTTCTCTTCCATTCTTATTACGTGTCCGGCTAGTGATAATTCTGTATTGTCATGCAGAGAAAGTTCGCCTCTAACCTTGACTCCAACTGCGTCTAAAGAGTGGTGGGCTTTCAATAATCTTAAACCTTGCTCCGATAATTCACTCACTAAGTATCTAGTACCTGATATCAGTAGACTTGGTCTAGCGCAACTAGGGTACTGTAATCGGTAGTAAGCTCGTTGTTGTGTGGCTTTCTCTGCTATTGCCCCAGATAAAAACGTTGTGGATTTGAGCATAACCACCTCCTTATGTTTATGACGGCATCCATTCTACAAGCGTTTTATTTTTCCTCTGATTAACTACGTTTAAACTAGGTTGTCGTAACTACTGCAACTTACATACCACAACTTAATTTTCAAGTAATGCAATCTTATAAATGTTATATTACCAATGTCTTTGCACCACTCTCGGTATTAGTCTCTTATAAATGCGTGTACTTTCTTTCTCAAAGCCCTGTTTAGCCATTCTAACTGCTTTTCTAGTGTCATTATCGCTTCCTTCTGCAGCAAAGGAAGACAAAAAACACTCGTGTTACCTAATGCAGAATACGGCACCTGAAGACCTGCCTACACTGCAGTTTTACTTTGAGTCGATCGGTAAACCAAGAGCAATCAAAAACACTGATTTAGAGCAGCCTGACCTTACCTCCCCACACGCCCAGGCACTGTATTATTTCGCTCGTATCTACTTAGAACGATATGAAGGTGTTCCAATATCTGACCTGCCTGATATGGTGGCCTTTGGGAACAAGCACCAACTCCAATGGGTAATCGCCGAAGCTAAACTGAACAAAGCGATAGAATACATAGAAACGGATGATGTCTGGCAAGGGGAGCTGTTGTTGCACGACGTGATCAATATTAGCCGTGAAATTGGTTACAAGGCTCTGCAAGGCCGTGCCTACCGTTGGCTTGGCAACGCTGAAATTCGTCGAGCACAGATAAAAACTGGCATGAGGTATTATCGAACTGCCTTTGATTTACTTGACGATTCGCATTTTGAAATTCAAGTTGCAATGACCCTAAACAATATTGCTTCTGTATATATGGATACATCCGATTGGGTCCGAGCTGAAAACTACATCAATCAAGCCATCAGCACTTATCTTGATAAAGCCAACAACTTTGATAATAGCTTATTCCTTGGCATTCTTTACGCCAACAAAAGCGTCGTTGGCTTTGCCAAAGAAAAGTATTCCGAATCAGAATACTACTTTGAGCAAGCAGTAAAATTAAGTATGGAGACAGGGTCTGACAGCTTGAAGCATACATCTTTGGCGAACCTATCTCAGCTATTGAATGCGATGGGTAAACACGATGAGTCTTTAGAGCTCGCGCAGCAATGCTTAGAGCTACCTACTAGCAGCCCTAAAAGTGGTGCAAAAGCTTCTTGTTATGAAGCTTTTTCTGAAACTTATATGAGCAAAAAACAGTTCGAGCTAGCAATTGTACATGCGAATAAAGCACTCGAACAAATGTCTTTAACCTTAACTCCAGAGTCGCAAGAAAGAATTGGGATGCTTTTGGTGCTCGTCAAAGCAAATCAAGCTCTAGGGCGGTATGAGAAAGCCTTCTATCAACTTTCTAAGCTCCGAAGCCTAGAAAAAGAGTATGCCAGCCATGTCAATGGCGAAGAGATGCTAGACATTAAATTTGAGTTAGAAGCTAAACTCGCCCAAAAAGAATTGAAGCTATTGGAAGCTCAAAATGATCTACAAGCATCTAAGTTACAAGCCCAGCGATACAGAGAAATTTTCTATTTCTTATCACTCATTGGTATCGCATCTTTAGGGATAAGGTATGTATCTCGAATCAAAAGAGTCAACCGAGAACTCGCTGAGCAAAACGTTATTGATCCTTTAACCCAAGTTCATAATCGTCGCTACTTACCCCATTGGTTGCGTAACATGGCCAACACCGCACCTGAGAGTATGTTTTCTTTAGCAGTCATTGATATCGACTATTTCAAACAGTTCAATGACACGTACGGTCATGATAAGGGAGATCAAATGCTGAAACATGTATCTTCTGTGATTAAGCGTTCGGTCCGATCTAAAGATTTACTTGCCCGCTGGGGAGGCGAGGAGTTTGTTTTAGTTTTTGAAGCCAAAAACATCGACGAATGCTCAAAAACTTTAGAAAGACTAAGGAAAGCAGTTGAAAACGAAAAGCTTAGCATTAATAGTTTAACCCTTAGCGCGACCATCTCGATTGGTGCGATAAAAACAATGAACGTCACTATGCTCAATACTAATTGGGATGACTGTTTTATGGCTGCCGACCAAGCGCTTTACGAAGCGAAACAAGCAGGAAGAAACCAATACAAAATCAATTCTGGTTAAATTATGAAAAAACATCTATTCGTCACGATCATCGCTTGTTTGTTAGTTAGCGCCTGCTCGAACCAACAAGCCGCTGAAATGGGCATGAGAGGCAGTAGTGTCAATGTGTACGCGCAGCAAATGAGCAACATGCAACTATGTGAGACGTTGTTTTATAAACGCCAAACAAACCAGACATTGGCAGCAATTGGCTCTGAGTTCAACCGACGAGGCTTAAACAAAAAGTGGTGCGATAAAGAACGCAATAAGTGGTACATCGAAAAATGGGTCGATACGCTGATTACGAAGAAGGAAGAAAGCCACACTGAAAGCGAGGTTACGATACAACCTGCTATATGAGAACCTCACACATTTAAGTAGCGAGAATAATCGCTACTTTTTTGCGACTTTTCACATCTCTTCCCCATATCCAATATCTAGAATCTTATGTTCTATCAACCCCTAAGCGTTATTACAACGCGATCCGTCGAAAAATGAAAGTAAAGAGAATGTAAACGGTTTTCGTTTCCATTCTAAGCCGCTAGCTTTGTTTAGACCTGTTTAAAGGAGTATCGAACAGGGACAAAAATTCCAAACAAAGACATGAGGTCACAAATGGAAACACGCATTAATCGCCTATTCGCTGCAATGTTAGCAGTAGGCCTTTCACCTGCCGTCTCGGCTTATGATCCGCTCTACTCTGAGCAATGGCACCTAGACAACACTGGCCAAACTGCATTTGCAGCAAACCCTGCCGTTGCGGGTAATGACTTGAACACCAAACTGACACAAGCCATGGGCATTGCTGGTGTTGGTGTAAAAGTTGCCGTTATTGACTCTGGCGTACAGATCGATCACCCAGACCTTGCAGGTAACGTAGTCACAGGTAGCAGAAACTTCGTTGAAGACTCTTCATTCCCAGCCGATTACCCAGTTGATACAAATGGCCATGGTACCGCTGTAGCCGGCTTAATCAGCGCTGTTGGTAACAACGGTGAGGGCGTTCGCGGCGTAGCTTCTCGCTCTTCTCTAATGGGCTTTAACTGGCTCGCAAACCAAACGCTGGAAGGCTGGTTGATTTCTCACGGCGTGGACGCTGCAACCAGCGATGTTCGCGTTTTCAACCAAAGTTATGGTTTTAGCCCAATCTACCCTATTCCATTCGACGAGAACGATCCGCAGTTCAAGCTTGAAATGGATGTAATGAAAGACGTCAGCGAAGGTAATGCTTGGGGTCGTGGTGCTGTCTTCGTTAAATCTGCCGGTAACGGTTACCGCTACTTCAACACTGGCCGCTTTTTCGTGCTTCCTAGCGACTTTTTCGCAGGCGGTGGCAACAAAGGCCTACCAATGCATAACTCGGCACAGTCTTACGACAATGCGAGTTACTACAACCTTGTAACCAGCGCACTTCGTGCTGACGGAACTCGCGCCAGCTACTCATCAGTTGGTGCTAACGTGTGGGTCGCAGCACCAGCAGGTGAATACGGTCAAGACTTCCCAGCAATGGTAACGACAGATCTAGTAGGCTGTGAAGAAGGTCAAAACACCAGTGCAGATTTAGGTATTAACGGCCTGCACGGCGGTACTGAGCAAGATCCGAACTGTAACTACACCAGCACAATGAATGGTACGTCTTCAGCGGCGCCAAACACGTCTGGTGCAATTGCAGCGATTATGTCAACCAACCATGCGCTAACCGCTCGTGATGTCCGTGCGTTACTGGCAGAAACAGCAAGCGTAACAGACAAAGACCACCCAGGTGTTCAACTTGAGTTCGTTAATAGCCAAGGTGACTTGGTAAGCTACGAAGCGATTTCACCATGGCAGAAAAACGCAGCTGGCGTTGACTTCCATACCTTCTACGGTTTTGGCGCAGTCAACCTAGATGAAGCAATGAAACGTGCTCGTATGACAAACAACGTTCTACCTGCACAAGTTATTACACCTTGGGCAAGCAATGCGACGGAAGTGATTGTTCCAGACGCTAACTTAGCGGGTGGCTCTTCAGCGATTGCTGTTACCGATGACATTACTGTTGAGTCAGTACAAGTGAAACTAACACTTGAACACTCGCGTCTACCGGATTTAGCAATCGAGCTGATTTCTCCATCAGGTACACGTTCAGTTCTGCAAACACCACGTAATGGTCTCGTTGGTCAATCTCTGGATTCAACAGTAGCGGGTTATGAAAACCAATTAATGCTTTCTAACCAATTCTACGGTGAAAACGCAAAAGGCGAATGGACACTACGAGCTATCGATACCAACGGCGATGAAGTGTTCTCATTTATTGCATATTTCAATTCTTCAGCTATCTATGATGTACCGATGGCTAACAACGCAAAACCAGGTGTTATCAAAAACTGGTCTATGCGTATCTTCGGTCACTAAGGAGTCATTCACATGAAATTTATGACATTTTCTATTCTGGCTCTATCGACAATGGCAACGGCTGTACAAGCAGAGCAACAATTGGCTCAGCAACCTACACCTGAACTGTTTGTCGCATCTGATGCTGTACAAATTAATGGTCAAGATTACCGAAAACTTTCTGTTGATAGCCTTGCCGAAGCGGCAGAGCTACACGCTGGTGATGAGGTGTTTAAGAATGCGTTTAGTAACGTATCTAAAGCAACGGGCCTTATCTTTGTTACGGTGAAAAGCCCAGCCGATGCTAAGGCAGTAGCTAAAGAGCTCAAACTTGACGTCGTCTTTGCTCAAGGTGAATCAGCCGTGTTCAGAGCAGCCGAAGGCCAAGATCTTCTGAGCATTAGCGATTACCTAAATGCTGACAGTCGCGTAAAAGCGTCTAAAATTGAACTAAACAGCGGTAAATACCGTGCACAATAATTCTCTAACAAGAGAAGTTGGCCTATAAAAAATGCCTCAGCACATGCTGAGGCATTTTCTTTTCGCTTACGAGAAACGGACAGTTTAAATCTATTGAGTTGAGAGCCTACTGAATAAAGCTGATTAACTTCTTCGCGATATCAGTGTTATTTTGTGAACCAACAAACTTATCCGCACCTTGCCCATAAGCAAACACTTGGACGTCAACAGCGGTATGCCCTTTTGTCGTCCAACCGGTGTAGCTCTTCTCATTAATGATTGCTTTCACTTCCTTGTAGAGGGCTTTAGCTGGCTCTTCACTCAATTTGGCGTATGCCAGCTTTCGACCTTGATCTTTAGATAATGACCAATCAACCGACTCATTCCATGTCGCGATCATGTCGTGGGATTGCGCAAGAGACATCGCCAAAGGCCATGCGGTTTTACGAACACCCTTAATCACCTCTGTGTCCCACTGATACTGCCCATTCGCACCAATTGTTAAGCCGCCAGTTGAGTGATCAGCGGTGATCACCAATAAAGTATCGGGGTGAGCATCGACATACGCTTTAGCCAATTCAATTGACTTAGCAAAATCATTCATCTCCGCCATCGCACACGCAATGTCGTTCGCATGCCCACACCAATCGATCTGGCTACCTTCAATCATCACGAAGAAGCCATTGTCTTGACGTTGTAATAGAGAAAGCGCTTTGTTGGTCATCTCTTCTAGGCGAGTGGGATTTTCATCTAGTGCGAACGGAAATGCCTTATCTGCGAACAAGCCTAAGGCGGGTAAAGTTTGTAGTGCAGGAAGCTGACCAAAGTCGGCAACGTATTGGTAGCCTTGCTGCTTGAACTCCTCAACTAAATTACGGTCTTCACGCTCGAAATAGCGAACACCACCGCCCAAAAGTAGATCGACTGGTAATTTCTCACCCACTTTATTGTCGATGTAATCATTGGCAATATCGTCATAGTTTCGGCGAGATTCATTATGAGCGGCAAAACTGGCTGGCGTCGCGTGGTTAATTTGCGATGTTGCCACCAAGCCTGTGGTCATGCCCTTCTCTTTCGCCATTTCTAGCATTGTTTTGATCGGTTTCTTATCTGTATCCACCGCGATAGCACCATTGTAACTTTTGACACCGGTACTTAGCGCTGTAGCACTTGCAGCACTGTCAGTAACGTAAGTCGCATCATCAGGATACGTTTTCGCCATACCAACCAAAATAGAATCAAAAACCGTCGGCTCTATTTCATCTGTATTTGGATCATCATGATAATAGCGATAAGCGGTCGTAAAGGCTGGCCCCATGCCATCACCGATCATATAGATAATGTTCTTCGGCGCGTCACCTGCGTAAGAATGGGTAGCCAAGAGGCTCGCGGTAATTAGGGAGTATTTAAGTCTCATATCTCATCCATGACATAATGCGAAGGCACCATAAAGGCACACATCAACTTGAGTATCGTTCTAATTTGCAAACGAATACTATCATGCACTTAGGATGAAACATGGCGTAGCTTCATAGTTTTACAACGCACATCATTTCTTGAACACAATCACCTCGGTCAACAAGTCTGCTTTGTCAGTGTCATTTGGGTTATTAAGGTAACGTTCAATGCCCAAGGGTTTCGTCTTCACTTTGATACCATTGTACCTTGTGAGATTCATCGCATACGACCATGCATTACCTAAAAATTGATATTCACCCTTGTGTTCCACTGCATAAGTTTCGCAAGTCGGGATAGTTCCAGCAACAAAATCTCCGGTCGCTACAACACCTGTTTGTACTGGTAAACATGTAATGAACTCGAAATAACCGCGTTTCATGTCCATCGAAAGGTAAAAACAAAACAGTTCGCCAGTCACGGGGAGATTTTCTTTGTCTGCCATATCAAACAAACGCGAGACATGCTCTTGCATAACAGCAGGAACCTCTGAGAGCGTTCCGGCTCCAGTCAAACCAATGTAGCTAATCTCATTTTGTTTACGTAAACCAAGATCCGTGAGCTGTGAAAGGATTTGTCCCGTTTCCAGTTGACTTTTAAGCATACGCAAACCACGCTCATAATCCATTTCTATCATGGACTTAACCATAGTTTTAAAGAAGACGAGAAACCATGGAACACGTGATTGCATCTGCCACTCTACAGTACAACCATTAGAAGACGGCATGACAATAAAGGTAACTTTTGCGTGACTTTGAAAAGGGCGAAAGAAGTGTAACTCCATGTCTAGACGATGTTCTTGGGTACTTTCTAGCACGATCGCACCTGTTCCGATACGCTTACCGTTCCACTGATACCCAGAGCCAACGACACCTTGTTCCTCACTGTAAGTGAGTTCGCATTCCGGTTCCATAATGATCCATGGTGACCAATCAGGCCAATGGGTAAAGTCTTTCAAATACTCGATGATGTCACTTTGTGTCTTTTCAATTTCGATACTTCGATTGACCTGATACGAGAGCATAACCACTCCTTGCAATTCACTTTGACTCTTTTGAGTCTAATCGATATCGAAGTTTTTTCTTGTTTCACTGACAGTTAGGCAGAAATAAAGACAGGACACAACTACCCATGCCGCGTGATTAAATGACGTAACCTCTAATGCAAATAGTTATGTCTTCAGTATGTTGTCACACCCTCAAATTTCTAATGTACAACGCACATAGTTTTAGCACTCTATGAAGAGTCTTATAGGTAGAATGAAAGTCATAGATCGCACAATGCCCAACATGATCAAAGCAAATATGCTGTGTTAGCTCAGAAGATTCCCTTTCAGAGAACCCAATACGGAATGCCCGAATCAACAACCTTAGCTAACAATGAAAGAAACCAACAAGTACCATGGTATAAGCTGAATTCGGTTGCACCCTATATTACTGTGCATCACTTTAAAGATGGGAGGCGTGATCCGTGCTCAACATTTCGCAACGATTTAACTCTTGTTATCATACCTGTTAGATGTAAAGCCAAAGTAAAATCAATAAGAGTAAAAAATATCAACCCGATGGTCAACAGGTTGAAATTTAGACTAAAACGGTAGAGCAACATCTGGTTTAAAAAGCCAATCACCAGGGTTGCCCTATCCTTTTTATAGCTCTCTTAAAACCCTGAATCCGGCAAAGTTTGCAGCAGACGACGGTGAGATAAACAGTTGAGCTTCAGATTTTGCTTTATCCGCGGAGAAGCTCCATGCTCCACCCTTTAATATACCTTTCGGGTCGGCTGTCCACTCCCAAACATTACCTACCATATCGTACATGCCCAAATGGTTGGCTGCGAATGACTTAACAGGAGACGCACTTTGGTTTGACCAAGGTGTACCGCCCCAACCTGTGTTTGCTCTACCTACACCGAAATCACTGCCCCACCAGTACGCATCTGTAGAACCTGCTCGACTGGCGATTTCCCACTCATCCTCAGAAGGTAGACGGTACTTGTAGCCTGTCTGCTTAGATAACCAATTAGCGTACGCATTAGCATCATTTTTACTCACACAAACCACTGGATAATCGGTATTTTGCTTGTAACCAGGTGACTGCCAATTGTTTCCTGCCACTGGCACAATCGTCGCTTCATCAATGGTTGTACAAATATGAGTCAACTCAGCGTCGGTTTTGTAACCCGTTGCTGTCACAAATGCGTTGAACTCTTCGACCGTCACTGGGGCAATCCCCAATGCAAATCCTTTAGACAGGGTAACCTGTTTTGCCGCATTTTCACCGACTAAAAAAGTACCAGCGGTAACCACAGACATTTCTGGTGCATTAGTGTTTTTATTGATGTAGTCGGCAAAAGTCTCCCCAGCCTTTGGTGCATTAGATTTTGCAACTAGGTTTGCACGGATTGTTTGATCCTGCCCAATGGTAAATTGGCGGCTAAATGATTTGTAACCCTCTTTCTCAATCGTAATTTGATGAGTGCCACCTGATAGCATCACCTCTATTGGCGTTGAGCCATAGCGAACACCATCAATTGTCACACGATCATCAAATTGACTAGAGCGAATCATCACCGTATGCCAAGCAATCTCGACACTTTGCGATTGCTCCTCTCCTAGTGATGGTGCAAAACAGTACTTTGAATCAAGGTCTAACAACTTACACGCAGCGTTATCGGCAGGCTTTGACGTCAGGCCCACTTTTAAAGTGGTTTTATACCTGTTCTGGTCAAAGAAACGAGACGACCCCTCTGAGTACTCTGATACATGGATATTCAAAGAAGCCGAAGCTTGATTTTGCAACACGATTTGCGATTCTGAAGTGTTGGATATGACATTTGATTTAAATTGCCCAACCGCTTTCTGAATCGCTAAGTTTAATGTTTGCTTCTTACACGCATCCAATGTCATGTCACTGGCACAGGTATTTACATAACTCACTGTCTCTGTACCGGTTTTTTGAATCTCTTCTCGAAGCAACGCAACTCGAGCTCGTTTTTTCTTCTCGCTTAACTCATGAATCGTCAACTCGACTTGATGTTGAATTGCCTTGGCTTCTGAAAGCTCGTTCTTGATTTCTTCCTGCTTCTGCTGCGATGCTAATAAATCTGACTGCGCTTTTTTAACGTCATTCCAAGCACTTTGGTAATGTTGCTGGCTAGGAGTAATATCAAGCTCTGGTTCATCAATCATCTTGGCATAATCCGCTGATAATTGTGATTTCGCTTTGGCTAGCTTCGTTTCCAAGCTGTTAATCTGCTTTGAGAGCCTGGAAGTCTCAGCAATTTGATTGTCAAATCGCGTTTGGATTTCAGAAACATGTTCCTTCGCATCCTGCAATTCTGAGTTTTTCTCAAACAACGTACTTTGAATAGCCGTTGGAGTCTGGCTAGGCTCAATTTGAGCGAGAGTTGGCAGTGATGCAAGTGAAGGGACCATCGCCAACACAAGAGCAGATAAACCGTAACGCATTGTTCCTACTTATATTTCTAGTTATGACGCAAAACGCCACTTCACCATATGTATAGTAAAGTGGCGATGATTCAATAGCTTTGAAGACTCTTAGCCTTCGCTGTTTTCGGCAAGCTTAACCCAAACCGTATCACGGTTGTTAAGGTAAATTTCACGATTGTAAGTTTCATAGCCTTGCTTGGATACCGTAACTTGGTGCTTACCTTTCGGCAGCATCAACTCAACGGGTGTGCTGCCATAGCTTACACCGTTAATCGTCACCGCATCACCATATTGATCAGAACGAACTGTCAAGTTAACCCAACTTTTAGGTGGCTGCTTCTTACTTGATGTTTTTGTTGTTGCTTGACCATTTAGACAGTAACGAGTTGATAGCCCCAGAAGCTTACATGCAGCCGTCGCTTCCGGTCTTGCCTGAAGTTGCGCTTGAATATGTGTCGCGTAATCACCGTTACCAGAGAAACCACTTTCAATTACTTGGCTTTCCTGTACGTAAATGTTCAGCTGAACTCCTTGCAAATTCTGACGTACAAGCTCTGATTCAGTTAACTCGTTGATCAACTTACCTTTAAAGGTATTCACCGCTTTTTGCTTTGTCAGGTACTGACCTTGATTACTACACTCGCCCAAAGTCATAGAAGGTGAACAGTTTGTTGTATAACGAGTCTCTAAAACGGCACTTTCTCTTAGCTCTGTTTCCAGACGCTTTACACGAGCATCAAAACGCGACTCTTGAAGGTTTGTGTACTCACTATTCATTCTAGCTAACTTATGCTTAAGCTGTGAAAGGCGAGATTCGGATTCTTCTATAGACTGGGTTAGCTTAAGCTGTTCTGTTTGATTATCTTTTACTGCGGCCCAACTCTCTTGGTACTGCTTTTGGAAAGAGACAAGATCTGTATCAGGGTCTTCTAGCAAGCGGGAATACTGCTTATCAAGCGCTGACTTAGCACGGTTTCTTTTAGCCTCTAGCTCTTCACCCGCAGATGCCAAACGCACTTTATCATTCTGTAATTGACGCAGTGCCGATTTTTGCTCGTCATACTTTGCGTCTAAATCTTGAATCTCTTGATGCTTAATTTCGATTTTTTGGTCAACAGCAGCAACAAGGTCTGGCTGAGCACCGTCTTGGGCTAGTACGTAAGTCGAACCCATAGAGCAAGCTAGCGCAATGGTAAGCGCTGAAACTGAACGTGTTTTCATAATTCCCTGCTAATGTAACGCGGCATCAAACTATACGCCGGGGTAATGGCAATTTACCCAATAGACAACTTATCTCTATTTTTATTTTTGAGCTTTATAGAGAAACCGAGGAGTGGTTAAAATTTGCACTTCAAATCCCCAAACCTATCAAGGCATTGTATAACAAAAAGAAATTTAAAATCCCCCACAAAGGTATGCTTAAATCACATTTCTGAGCTTTTTATTAATGGTAAATTAAGTAATTCACACAAACCTACCGCACGTAGTTTCACATTTAAATGATACATTCAAGCGCGAGTTTGGAATCAACCCTGCACAATTAAGCCACTTAGGTATAATAAACATACAATAACTAAAACCTTCAATATTCATGAGATATAAACATATTATTATTGTTAGCTTTGTGACTCTGTTTGCAGGCTGCGCAACCTATGCTGGATTGAACTACGATAGCTTGCTCGGTCCTGAACAAGTACGTGAACGAACCGCAACGATTGATAAACCACAAGCGGATTTCTTTCAACATGACGTCAAACCTATTGTTGATAATCGCTGTGTGGTTTGCCATGCCTGCTACGATGCCCCTTGTCAGCTCAAACTTTCTTCCGTAGAAGGCATAGACCGAGGAGCAAGCAAAGCTTTAGTATATGAAGGCACTCGCCTCACTGCCGCTGCCCCAACTCGTCTATTTGAAGATGCACAAACCACTCAGGAGTGGCGTGACGCTGGCTTCCATCCTGTGCTTAACGAACGTGAGCAGAGCATGGCGGCTAACATGGATGCCGGTCTAATTGCACGAATGCTGCAACAAAAGGAGCGACACCCTCTTCCCGACCAAGTTCAGCTAGAAGGCTTCGATTTTTCTATCGATCGTGAACAAACCTGTCCGACGATTGAAGAATACGCGCAATATGAGCAAGACAACCCAACATGGGGAATGCCTTTTGGTATGCCGAACTTAACTTCAGCGGAGTATCAAACATTGATGCTTTGGTTAAAGAACGGCGCGATCATGAACGCACATGTACCGTTGACCGAGCAACAACAAGCAGAAGTAGACAAGTACGAAGCGTTACTCAACAAGAGCTCTCGTAAGAATCAACTTGCTGCTCGCTACATCTACGAACATCTGTTTTTGTCTCACATATATTTCTCTGAATTAGATGGAGAACAGCCTCGATTCTTTATATTAGTTCGCTCTGCGACGCCTCCCGGCGAGCCTGTAAAACGCATTACCACACGTCGTCCATATGATGATCCCAAAGTGGAACGCGTTTACTACCGTATTATTCCAGAGCAAGGCACTATCGTGGATAAGACCCATATGCCGTTTGCCTTGAATAAACAACGCATTGATAACTGGAAAAAGTGGTTCATTGATGCCGATTACAAAGTGGCACAGCTACCAAGCTACGAGCCGGAAGTCGCTGCTAACCCGATGACTGCATTCATTGACCTACCAGTGAAATCTCGCTTCAAGTTCATGTTGGATAATGCGCAAAACACCATCATGGCTTACATCAAAGGTCCGGTGTGTCGCGGTCAATTAGCATTGAATGTAATTAACGACCGTTTCTGGGTGTTCTTCCTCGATCCAGACAAAGCGGATATTCCCGAGGTGAATGAGTTTTATCGTTACCAAGCAGACAATTTGAAGCTTCCGGGCGAGTTAGAAAGCAATACCGTACCAGTAACAAACTGGGTGAAGTACTCACGCCAGCAAGCTCGTTACCTAGAGGCTAAATCAGACTTCATCAACAAATGGTTCAAAAACGGCGAGCATCTTTCTACGGATGTGATTTGGGATGGTAACGGCACTAATCCGAATGCAGCGCTAACGGTATTCCGTCACTTTGACAGTGCATCTGTCGTGCAGGGTTTAGTCGGAGAACAACCAAAAACAGCTTGGGTGCTGGACTATGCCCTACTTGAGCGAATTCACTACCTACTCGTTGCTGGGTTTGATGTTTATGGTAACTTTGGCCATCAGTTGATCACTCGTATGTTCATGGACTTCCTTCGTCTTGAAGGGGAAAGCAACTTTATCACCTTACTTCCTGCAGACATGCGCCACCAAGAGCACTCAAGCTGGTACCAAGATCAACCACGTCAGCTAAGCGACTTCTTGCAGCGTAATGTCGTACCATTTAGCCAACCGACTAGCGTTGTGTACCATACTGACGACCCGAAATCCGAACTGCTCGACATCTTGCGTAAGCAGGTTTCACCTATCCTGTTACCACGTTATGATATTGTAGATACCGCGCTAACGGTGGAGAGTGAACAGCAGTTGGCAAGCATCAACCAAATTCGTGGAGAGGGACTCCAAACTGTGCCGCAAATCACCATGCTGATGGTGCGCAGTAATTCCGGTCAAGATGAGCTGTTTACCCTGCTGCATAATAACGCACATATCAATATTTCTAGTTTGTTTGATGAAGAAAGTAACCGCGATTTCGAGAACGATGATATGACCATCGTTCGAGGTGTTGTTGGCAGTTACCCAGCCGTATTTTTCTCGCTTAAAGAAAATCAGATAATAGAATTTGTCGATAATTTCGGCAACCTTAAATCAGAGGACGAGTACGTTAAGTTGTTGGATAAGTTTGCGATTCGCCGCAGCTCTGACGAATTCTGGCCATTTAGCGATCGTTTACATGATTGGTATCGTACAAAACAACCGATCGAATTTGGTTTACTTGACTATAATCGTTTTGAGAATCGATGATGATTTAAGGGGGTTCTCATGAGTATCCGAGATAACATTGCCGCTCTCGAGCAACAAATTTACGTTGCCTGCTCAGAGGGAGACTACGATACGGTCAATATGCTTGAGCACCAACTCGAATACTTACGTGGCAAGGTGGAGCATCCGTTGGACGATGATCCATACGCCATAGACACTCGGTTTGAGTGGGATGATAATTTGACCAAATAGAAAAAAACCTCCGGATTGAGCCGGAGGTTTTTGTTTATATACTCAAGTAACCCCAACGCGCTTGACTACATACAAGTTGAATGCTGTTGTACTTTCGCTATTAAGCTAGAAATCCGAAGTTATTCTACCATAAGCTCATCAAGAGCGATGACTGACTCATTAACTTGCTGCTTCAACGCGTCACTAGTCTTTGCGTACGCTTCTAACGGCTCTGGTGCAATCTCGATAACTTGACAAGTATTCATCAACGCCGTCAAACCTAAGCTACCCGCGCTGCCTTTGAGCTTGTGAGCGAGATCTTTTACCGCTCGGCTGTCACCATTTTTATCAGAGGTCTCAAGTTGGCTCAATACATCCGCGCTCGTTTGTCTAAACAGGTCGATAATGTGCAGCATTTTCTCTCTGCCCAAAATCTTCATGTCAGACTGAATCACGTTAGGGTTAATGATAACCATCGCTGGCTCCTCTGCTATTGGGTCACCAAGGACCGTTTTTTCATTGTTTTCTGTTGTTGTGTTCTGCTCTTGTTGAGCCACGCAATTTTGAGGAAGTAGGAGTTGTCTACCTTCAAGCATATCTTGAATCAGTGCCGCAAGCGCTTCTTTTTCCATGGGTTTAGGTAAGTAGCCATCAAAACCCGCTGCCAAATAGCTTTCTACTTCTTCTGCAAAAACATGAGCAGAAACGGCCACCAATGGAGTTGGCACCAACGCTTTGTCGGCTGGTTTGTTTCTCTCAATACGTTTAAGGCGGTGGATTAAATCAGCACCGTTGCAATCTGGCAAGTTGATATCGACTAATGCGATGTCAAAATCATGCTTGTCAATGATCTGTTCCGCTTCTAAACCAGTCTCTGCCATCATAACTTCGTGCCCCATGCTTTCTAAGAACCCTTCAGCAACGACACGATTGACCGGGTTATCTTCTACAACGAGTACTTTCGCACGGACTTTACAGCGCGCACTTGCAATAGACACTGTTTCTACAGGTTCACTTTCTTCTAAAGGAATAGAGAACCAAAACCTACTGCCTTGCCCTTCATCCGAGTCTACATCCAAGCAGCCGCCCATCGCTTGAATAATCCGACGGCTGATCGCCAAGCCTAAACCTGTACCACCCGTTTGATTCAAGCCACCCTCAGCTTGAGTAAAAGCATCGAACAGTGTCTTCTGATCTTTCTTCGCTATACCTATCCCTGAATCAGAGACTTCAAACAGAACTTGGGACTCATCTTCAGGATTTAGGCTGACGTAAATATCAATCTCGCCTTCTTCGGTGAACTTAATCGCATTACCGACTAAATTGCTTAGAACTTGGTTAATGCGAGTTACATCTCCCTTCCAGTAACGGCCTACATCGCTCTCAATGTGGTAAGAGAAAAGAAGCTTCTTCTCTTGAGCCTTGCCGTTCATTAGCTGGAAGGTGTCTTCAATCATTTGATGTAAATCGAAACCTAAACTGCGGATCTCCAAATGCCCAGCTTCAATTTTCGAGTAATCCAGTACGTCATTCAAAATCGCCAGCAACGTTTTACCACTGCGGTTGATGATTTCGGCATAACGTTTCTGAATAGGATTCAAACCCGAATCAATCAATAATCGAGCCGTCCCCAACACACCGTTCATAGGTGTGCGAATTTCATGACTCATTGTGGCTAAGAACGCCGATTTTGCTCGACTTGCTTGCTCAGCTTGCTTGCGGGCTTCCGCATGATTTAGCACTTCTTCATTCAGACGTCGGTTCGCTTGTTTCAACTGAGAGGTGCGATCTTCAACTAGCTCTTCAAGGTGCTCCTTATGCTCCTCTAAATCACGCTTTGCTTTCGCTTCACCTTCAGCGACGACTTTTAAAGCTTGTGCTGTGTTTCTTGCCGTAATAATCGCCTGCCCCATATGAGCCAGTTCATCTTTCCCTTTAACCTCTAACTCTACAGCCAGATTCCCTTGAGCGACAGACAACAGTGCCGCAGAGTATTCAGCCAAACGTTTTACGACCGAAACATAAACGACTCGCCATAAGATAAGCACCACGATAATAAGGCCAACGATAGAAATAACTGTAAGCGACCACTGAGCAAACTTCAGTGTGCTAGTGAGCTGATCAACCGCAACTGTAGTAGTTTGATTTGAGTCATCCACCAATTTGTTAACAGTGCTGTTTAGTTCCGAGAATAACTCCAACGTTTTGTGCATTAACTGCTGAGATTGGTCATTATTTTCATATTGTTGCATTAATATGGTGAACACAACCTGACGCTTACCCAGTTCAGTTAGAAGCTGGGCCATTTGCTTCGAACGAGTCGGGTCTTCAACAGCAAGTACGCGACGCTTCATTATCTTCAGATTATCTTCAAATGCATGCTGAACTTGCTGGATACGATCCATATTTGTTAGCGTGCGGGCTTCTTCAATCTGATTGAGCATTTTAAAAGCCAACAAATGTAACTCGTGCAAACGTTCAGAGAGGTCTAGGTCCACTTCTACCAAAGCATCTAACGCTTGGTAAACTTGTTGCTTCTTATTTGCCTCTAGCAAGTCGTAAATATGGGTGACATTCGCTACTGCAATCGTGCTTGTATTTTGCACTTGGGTACGTGTTAGTTGTTCTAACTCCTCACTCAATAAGCGCATTTCCTCAACACGAGTTTCTATTTCCTTAGCGAGCCAAAGCTTGCGTTCTACCGAGACACCAAGATCTGCCAAGTTATTGATGACATTTTGAACATTCGTCTCTAACTTTTCTAAAAGACCCGCGTCGAAAGACTCCCCTCCCAGTTCTTTAATATGGGAAAGTAGTGATTCGAGCTGTTCAAATAGTACCTTTCCTGCTTCTTTACGCTCTTTTTCATTTTGTGCATTAGAAAGCATTTGAACAGAAGAAATGATACGCGTACTCAGCTCAGAAACCTGACGAGCCTCAATCATTGCAGGGATAGCGGCATCTACGACATTCCTTTCAGTTTTGGCGACCAAAGAAAACCCTGACACCCCAATTAACGCAGATGCCATCACCAACATCGCCATCGCAATAAAAGACAAAAGTAACTTGCGACCGATGCTCGCTGTTGCTAGCAACATATATTCCTTACCTTAATGTTCGTGTTCGGCGTTAGTTTACGTTATATTTTGCAGTGTTTACTTAATCTATGCCAACGAACTTCATTTCATGGTTATAAATCAGCGCTTAATTCGCACAATTTTCGGACATTCTGCCTTAACACTGTCGCTTTTCGCGTCAGTGCCAACGTTCGCAGCTGAAAAAATATGTGCCATTTATCCACATTTAAAGGACTCATACTGGCTATCAGTAAACTATGGAATGGTTTCCGAAGCGGAAAAACTCGGTGTCGACTTACGTGTACTTGAGGCAGGCGGTTATCCAAATAAGTCTCGCCAGGAACAACAATTAGCCCTATGCACCCAATGGGGTGCAGACGCTATTATTCTGGGTACTGTCGATCCGCAAGCTTACGAACACAACCTAAAATCATGGGTAGGTAACACTCCCGTATTTGCGACAGTCAACGAACTCAAGCTAGATGACGAGCAAAGCAAACTTTTAAAAGGTGTTGTTGGGGTTGACTGGTATTGGATGGGTTACAAGTCCGGGAAATTCTTAGCTCAGCGTCATCCTAAGGGTAGCGGTCAAACCAATATCGCTTTGTTATTAGGCCCAAAAACTCGCGGAGGCACAAAGCCCGTTACCGAGGGTTTCTATGAAGCCATTAAGGGTAGCGACATCCATGTTGTTGATAGCTTCTGGGCTGACAACGATAAAGAACTACAGCGAAACATTGTTCAACGTGTTATTGACATGGGTGACATTGACTACATTGTTGGAAGTGCCGTGGCTATTGAGGCTGCAATTAGTGAGTTACGTAGTGCACAAAAGACAGATGAAATTGGCTTAGTGTCTGTTTATTTGAGTCATGGTGTCTATCGGGGGCTACTTCGAGATAAAGTATTGTTCGCTCCTACCGACAAGATGGTCGAGCAAGGCCGTTTATCTTTGATTCAAGCTGCAAGCTATTTACGAAACCAATCGTACGAAAAACAAGCTAGCCCTAAGATAAAAGCACTGACCCCAAAGACCCTTCATGACGAAACAATTGAAGAATCGTTATCTCCGTCAGAGTATAGGCCGACATTCAGCGTTAAAGCGGTTGAATGAAGATCGAAAAACGTGTTCTATAAGTAACAACAAATTACACAGAATAAAATCGATAACGGAAATAACTTGATGCAAAAAACGATTCGCACCATGCCTACCCACAAGCATATTGCATTGGTTGCACATGACAACTACAAGCCTGAACTTCTACGCTGGGTGAAACAGAACAAAGAGAAGTTACAGGGACATTTTCTCTACGCGACTGGCACAACAGGCCATATGTTAAGTAAAGAAACTGGCCTTGCAATCAAAAGCATGATCAGTGGCCCGATGGGAGGAGACCAACAGCTTGGTGCTCTGATCTCAGAAGGGAAAATCGATATGCTTATTTTCTTCTGGGATCCACTTAATGCTGTTCCACATGACCCAGATGTAAAAGCACTCCTGCGTATTGCAAGTGTCTGGAACATCCCTGTTGCAACCAACAGAGCAACAGCAAAGTTCTTGTTTGAGTCTCCACTACTTAATCAAGAAGTAGAAGTGGAAGTCCCTGATTACGATGCCTATTTAGCGGAACGTACTTAATTTGCCCTTACCGTGAGAATAGAGAGGGCGAACAATCGCTTCGCCTTCATTCTATTGCATACTTGCAACCGGGTAATCTCCGTTTACCAATTCTTGAACAAAACCAGAACCCGCACCAGTATGAGTAATCCATACCTTTTCTTTTGCTCGTGTTAACGCAACATAGAACAAGCGGCGATCTTCTGCATATGGGAACTTGTCTTTTGATTCACAAAGTGCACCGTCGATATGCACTTGCTTCTTCTTAGCAGGAAACTGTCCTTCATCGACCGAGAGAATAATAACAAAGTCTGCTTCCCTCCCCTTGCTCGCATGACAAGTCATAAAGCGAACATCAAGATTTGGAAAACGCTTCAACCAATCATCGTATAGATCTGGCTTATGGTAATGGTTACGTCCCAACAACAGCACAGATTTGGTTTTCTTCGCTTGTTGATTAAGTTGATCAAGAATCTTCTCAACTTGATTACTCGGTGTAGTATGCACACTCTTCTGCTTACGTTGCTTATGACTATTAAGTGTCTTCGGCAACTGAGACGGGTTCTCTTGCACAAAAGTATTCGCCACATCACCAATTTGGTTGTTAAAGCGATAGGTCGTATCTAGGTGATGCACTGTCGAATGAATGAAGCGGTCTTGGAAGCCTGTCGTCAAATCAACATCTGCTCCGGCAAACTGATAAATCGCCTGCCAGTCATCTCCGACAGCAAACAAGGTCGCACCGGCTTGCTTTTGTGTTGACTCACACAATGCTTCAATCAGAGCCAAACGATCAGGGGAAATATCTTGGTACTCATCCACCATGATAAAGCGCCAAGGTGATATATATTTACCTTTACTCACGTAGTCGGTTGCACGACTGATCATGGTTGGAAAATCAACGTGATTAGTCTCTTTCAGCATCTTTTGCCACGCACTAAAACATGGCCAACACAGCGCCAACTCACTGTTCAAACGCGTGTAGTCTTGATGATTAACCAGCCTCTCTTGCACTTGCTTCTTGGTAAGACCAACCGCCGCAAGCTGAGACAGTTGTTGATCTAGCCAAGCGATCAGTTTTGGGTTTTCTGAGTGACTGCCTAACTCATCGTCACCTTTCAAATAAGCGATCGGCCATTTGTCCAAGTGCTTTTGCCAACGCTTAAAGTTAGTCGGAGTCATCCAGTGTTTCTTGAGCCAATCGATGCACCATGCTGTACGTTGATTGTCATCCAATGCGAGCGGGCTGATCTCTACAGGTTGCGGCTCAACTTGATTTAGAATGCGCAAACCAAGTTGATGGAAAGTATTGACGCGTACGCCTTCTGCAGCCAATCCCACTTTGTCGACCAAACGACCTTTCATCTCTGTTGCAGCATCACGGCCAAACGCGAGCATCAATAGTTCTTCAGCTTGAGCTTGGTGGCTTTGCAGCAAATACGCCACACGTGCCGTCAGTACGCTTGTTTTACCTGACCCAGCCCCAGCTAAAACAAGGTTATGATCATCGTTAAGCAGTACTGCATGCTGCTGCGAAAGATTCAACGGTGAAGACTCAATACGGCTAAATAGCACTTCCCAATTTGGGCGTTCATTCTCCAGCCACTCATGATTTCGTTTGCTCAATGTGTTAGAAGTGTCAGAAAGCCATGGTTCAATCTCTGCCATACGATTTGGCATACGCATTTTCGCTTCTGCCAAGCTGGTCTTGATTTCAACGAGCTCAGAATTAAGTTGTTCGACCCAATTTTGCACTTTCGAATGCGGTAGATAAGCAGGTAAATGCTGAAGTTGATACAACTCATCTTCCCACTTAGGAAGGTATTCTGCGAGCTTACGGCACTGATTATTGTGCCACTCTTGATATTTTCTAACCGCCTCGACGGCAAACTTGCGACACTGCGGCCACGGCAAACCTTGCACTAACCAGCTCTGTTGCATGCTATCTTGTTCATGAGCGAAGAACTGAAGCGAGCTCCAAAGTAGACCACGTTTAACGCTAACTTTTCCATTCCAAATCGTAAATGGTATGTGTTCTTCACTGCCCACTGAACTCAATAAAACACTGTTTTCTTTTATTTCTACCTGGTAATACTCATTTTGAATAAAAAACTGTGCTTTATTGGAGGCAGTAAGCTGCATGAAAGGTGCGCCTTTTAGTATAGAAGTTTTCGTTTTATATCATTTTAGACGCTCAAATTGTAGCGATGGATGAAGCACAAATCGCCTTCTGTCTGTATTCTTAATTAAAAATCACATTACTGTAGAATTTGTATACACGTATCACTTCTTCTTCGACAACCAACACGTTAAGTCAATGACTATTCTGTTGATTTCCTGACCATGTGACGTTTTTTATTAAAATAGGTCATAAACACGTTATAGTGAGTTTGTTAGAATTCTCTCGTTTTCCACCGGCAACGAAAGGCGCATTGTGCAAGCTGCTTTAAAATTACGCCTCTATTGGGCAAACAAAACCATTAATTACAGCATTCTGATTTTAATTACCTTGTTAGGGGTAGTGATTCCTGCTTGGTACTTCGATCAAAATGTACTAATAACGCCCCTTATATTGGGTGTTATTGCAGCCGCATTGGCGGAAAGTGATGATAGCTTCACTGGTAGGATTAAAGCACTAATTCTTACCTTTATTTGTTTTGCTGTCGCCGCATTCTCTATTGAGATTCTGTTTAATACACCTTGGGCGTTTGCTGTTGGTCTATTTGTGTCAACCTTTGGCTTTATTATGCTTGGCGCTATTGGCCCCAAATACGCAAGCATTGCATTTGGTTCACTACTCATAGCTATCTACGCCATGCTCGGAGCGCATGAAAGTACCAACATTTGGTTCCAACCATTACTGCTATTGACAGGTGCTGCATGGTATTACTTTATGTCCATGATTTGGCAAATATTCTGGCCCCTTCAGCCAGTTCAACAAAGCCTTGCAACTGTGTTCTTACAAATTGCCAACTACCTAGACGCTAAAGCAAAGCTATTTCACCCGGTCACGAACCTGACGCCACAGCCAATGCGAATTGAGGCTGCAAAACTCAATGCAGCAACAGTAAATGCACTCAATGCGTGTAAAGCCACGTTATTAAGCCGCTCTAAGCGTGGACACATTGACGGCCCGAGTGACCGATTCTTGAACATCTATTTTATTGCACAAGATATCCATGAGCGCGTCAGTTCAAGCCACTATCGCTATCAAGACTTAGCCACAGAATTCGAACGTTCAGATGTATTGTTCCGCTTTAAATACTTATTGGAATCACAAGCTCAAGCTTGTCGTGATATTGCTCATGCTATTCGATTAGGAAACGAATACACCCACACAGACCAATCTATTTTGGCATTGGCGGAGTTACAAAACTCATTAGGGTATTTGGAAGAGCAGCAACAAAGCCACTGGAAGCGTTTGTTGGCTCAACTTACCTACCTCTTCAACAACCTTGCGACGGTAGAGAAACAGTTAAGCAATATCAACAACCCCGATGCAGAACGTTTAGAAGAAGACGTGCTTGATGACACCAACCCACACACGTTAAAAGCGATGTGGCAACGCATTGCTGCCAACCTACATAAAGACTCAATGCTGTTTCGCCATGCGCTGCGCATGTCGATAGCACTGACCGTAGGCTATGGAATCATTCAAGCCTTCGATATTGACCGTGGCTACTGGATTTTGCTCACCACGTTGTTCGTGTGCCAGCCCAACTACAGTGCAACGCGACAAAAACTAACAGCGCGTGTGATAGGCACATTAGCAGGCTTACTAATTGGTGTTCCGCTTCTCACCTTTTTTCCTTCACAAGAAAGCCAGTTAGTATTCATCGTGCTATCAGGCGTGATGTTCTTCGCCTTCCGCATCAACAACTACGGCTACGCTACAGGCTTCATTACCTTGCTGGTACTTTTCTTGTTCAACCAGTTAGGCGAAGGCTATGCAGTTGTACTCCCTCGACTCGCAGATACACTGATTGGCTGTGTGCTCGCGGTGGGGGCAGTTTTAGTTGTTCTACCTGATTGGCAATCGAAACGCCTACACAAAGTGATGTCAGATGCGATAGATGCAAACAAACAATACCTTGGTCAGATCATTGGTCAGTATCGTATTGGTAAAAAGGATAACCTCAGTTACCGAATCGCCCGTCGTCAGGCTCACAATAACGACGCCAACCTTTCTTCTGCCATCAGTACGATGCTGGCAGAGCCGGGTAAATATCGAACAGCTGTGGATGAAAGCTTCCGATTCTTAACGCTTAATCATGCAATGCTAAGCTACATCTCCGCACTTGGTGCGCACCGTACGAGAATTGAAGACGAGGCAATCCATCAATTGGTGCTCGATGCTCACCGCTGCATCCACCAGCACTTAGACGTTCTTCATCAGCAGTTACATCAACATTGTGAAGAGTGTGATTTGTCATCAATTGACGACTCCAACTTGGAACAACGCCTGAATGAATGGCGCGATGAAGATGACCACTCAGCTCGAATGGTGCTGCAGCAATTACATCTTATCTACCGGATGCTACCTGAACTACATTCTCTCGCCTCCAAGTTTGCAGTCAGAGCAAACTAAAACAGCAAATCCTGCGCCAGAAATATTCTGGTGCTTGTAAGTCATTGATGCCCTACAAAGTCAGAAAATTCTTACCTTCTGCTTACGTCACCTGACAATTTTCGGACAATAAATCACCGTTCAAAATCTACTCTCAAAATCATTAGACGTGTAATCAACTCCACCTAGCCACTATGACAAAGGGGTTAAACATGGCAGTGATAAAGACGAGAGAGATAAAAGAGATGACGACTCAACAATTTAATGAGCTGATGGATAAACTGGATCTACTAAACTCAAATCAATTGAAAACCTTAAAGAGCCAGATTAATCACCAACTGGATAAGACTAGCTCACCAGTACTATCCAGCGAAGAAAAAGACATGTTGTCAAAGCTCTTTGTCTAATTGGCGATAGACGTCAACATTGCAAATTAGCCCCTACCCAACTATGCTTCATATAGCATATTAAGTGATGGAGGCGGTATGCCAGTATCAGGGATTAGTACCGGTAACCAGATGATTCAGCTCTCTCAAAAGATGGCTGAGCAAGCCGTGCAGGAAATACAACAACCTGAACTTGCATTAGATGAAACTCTCAGCTTCAACAAAGTTGAATCACTTAACACCCTAATTGACTCAACCCTTCCCCCTCCTTCAAACGATGCTATCGACCCTTTAGTATCACTTATCCAAGCCTCGACTTATAACCGCATCGGTGCGTCAGTTGTTGAAAAAAATAGTGAAGTAATCGGCAGTTTGCTCGATATTCATGTTTAAAGTTGATTTTGTCTCACTTTTAAGCCGCTTAATTTATAATTTAATAATTATTTACGAAGACATATCTCTTCAAAAACATGACAATGCATGTTAATAAAGTGTCATTAAAGACGTGATTTCTCTAGACAATCAATTAACGCTAACTATAAGTCTAAGAGAGTTCTTTAATGTGATTAGTAAGTTTTGCTTCAAAGGGGATTCTAAATGACCGCAAAGAACGATTTCATTCCTCAAGGTGTCGAGAAATACGTTGTCCTTAACAGTAAAGGACAGCTCATCACAGTTTCAGAAAAACAGTTCGCTACTGGGAAATACACACTAGTCGGTTATATTGATGACAAAGGTGAAATGGTCGAGGTATTGGAAACGCAAAGCACACAAACCATTGACTTTACCTCGGACGACGTTGACGAATCCAACAGTCTTGATAACAATCTTCTGCCGGACGATGTTGGCGATATCATTGCTGCCATCGAGCAAGGTAGCGATCCGACTCAATTTGAAGATATTGCCCCTGCTGCCGGTGAAGGTTTGAGCTCATCGATTGCTGGCGCGGCGACGGTAGAATTTAATAACCCTGAAGCAGACGTCTCAACATTCTTCGAAACCGGATCTCAAGGTACTCCAACACTGTCCCAGACCGAGCAGTTGGACACAGACCTTACCGCAAACGCCTCTCCACTATCTTTCGCTGACATTATCGAATTATCTGAAGATGACAATATCTCTACAAATGTACCGACAGCAGTTGATGACGACGGTAGCATCTCGTCTTACCAACTTGTCGATGATGTAAATAAAGGCATTCTGACATTCAACCCTGATGGTAGTTACTCTTTTGACACAAATGGAGAGTTTGATTCTCTCGCTGAGGGTGAGTCCGAGACTCAAATATTCAGCTATATATCGATTGATGACCAAGGTGCACCAAGCGACCCAGTGACTATTACGATAGTCGTAAACGGTGTCAACGATGCAGCAAATATTGGTGGCGTAGACTCAGGAGAAGTCGTTGAAGACGAATCTGCCCCTTTCTTAATTGAAACAGGCCAGCTAACCATCACTGATATAGATGGCAGTAATGAAGCCCAGTTCAACCCTAATTCAGTAACTCCAAGTCAAGGGACACTAGGAACATTAACCATCAGTGATAGTGGGCAATGGAACTACCAAGTTGATAACAATTTGGTGCAGTATCTAGATGAGGGCGAAACTAAACTTGAAACGTTTACGGTTCAATCTATTGATGGCACACAGCATACTGTCAACGTTACGATTATCGGCGTTAATGATAGTGCTGTAATCGGTGGTACTGGTGTTGATGGTGTTGATACTGGTAAGGTCGTAGAAGACGAAAGTACGCCGCTACTTTTAGAGTCAGGCACCCTGACAATTTCTGATGCTGACGGTTCTGACCAAGAATCATTCAGAGTCGATAGCGTTGTAGCTGAACCTGATGTGTTAGGCTCTCTAACCATTGACGCTAACGGCAATTGGAATTATCAGGTAGACAATAGTTTGGTTCAGTACCTAGATGAAGGTGAAACTAAACTTGAAACCTTTACTGTACAGTCTGAAGACGGAACTCAACATACGATAACCATAACCATTGTCGGCATTAATGATACTGCGATAATTGGTGGCATTGACACTGGCACAGTTACTGAAGATGAGAGTAACCCTTTACTCACCGAAACTGGTGCCCTTACGATTACTGATGCCGACGGGCAAGAACAAGAAGCCTTTGACCCTAGTAGTGTCGTGCCAGCGCAAGGTAACCTTGGTTCATTAACTATTGATGCGAATGGCAACTGGGATTACCAAGTTCCTAATGCCGACGTTCAGTTTTTAGGTGAAGGTGGGACTAAAGTTGAAAGCTTTACGGTTCAATCTGTCGACGGCTCTCAGCATTCCATTACCGTAACAATAATTGGCGTTAACGATTCTGCGATCATTTCTGGCGATGATATAGGCGCGGTTGTAGAAGATACTAGCACCCCTCTCCTTACCGATAACGGCTCTTTACGAGCGAGCGACGTTGATACCAACAACAGTGGCCTATTTAATATTAATAGTGTGTCAGCTGTCGGAGCCGTTCTTGGCAGTCTTTCTATCAATGAGTTAGGAGATTGGCAATATCAAGTCGACAACGCTTTGGTTCAATACCTAGGTGAAGGCGAAACCAAAATTGAGCAATTCACGGTTCAAACAGATGACGGAACAGAACAAGTCATCACGATCACGATCACAGGTGTTAATGACGGCGCAATCATCACCGGTGATGCTATTGGTGTAGTCACCGAAGATGAAAGTGATCCTTTATTGACCGACTTTGGCAAACTAACTGTGACTGATGTCGACCAAGGGCAAGCTGTATTTGATCCAAATGGCATCACGTCTGCGCCAGGTACTCTCGGCGCCTTAACAATTGACCCTGAAGGGAATTGGAATTACCAAGTAAACAACGCTGATGTGCAATTCCTAGGTGAAGGTGAAACCAAACTAGAGACCTTCACTGTTACATCTATTGATGGCACCGAACATACTGTAGAAATCACTATCACTGGCGTTAATGACAGCGCAGTTATCGGAGGGGATGATATTGGTCAAGTGATTGAAGACAGCGCCTCCCCTACTCTGCGTGATACTGGACTACTAACGATAAACGATGTAGATGGCTCTGATGAGGAGTCTTTCGACCCATCAAGCGTCGCTACCAATCCTTCCAACTTAGGCGCGCTCACTATTACAGCCGCAGGTCAGTGGGTTTATGAAGTTGACAACTCGCTAGTTCAATACCTTGGTAAAGACGAACAAAAAATCGAAACCTTTACCGTTAATTCATTGGATGGAACGCAGCATACTGTCACCGTGACTATTATTGGTGTCAACGATGACGCCATAATTGGTGGTGTAGACTTTGGTGAAGTCACTGAAGATGAGAGCACACCATTTTTGCAAGTCGGTGATACGCTTACTATCAGCGACCCTGATGGCACCGATGAAGCTAAGTTCGATCCATCAACGATAGTGCCTCCGGCCAATGCCTTAGGTACGTTGACCATTAGTGAGAATGGCAGTTGGAGTTATTCGGTAGCGAATGATGATGTTCAATATTTGAAGTCTGGTGAGAGTAAAACAGAGATATTTACTGTTTCAACAATTGATGGAACTGAGCATCAAATAACCATTACAATAAATGGCCAAGATGATCCTGCAATAATCACTGGTGATGTTGATGTTCAACTCCTAGAGACCGACGCAATTCTAACAGATAGTGGCAAACTAACTGTTCAGGATGTTGATGGGCCAAACGAATTTCAGGTTGTCACCAACCAAGCCGGGAGCTACGGGGTATTTAATATCGATAAGGATGGTAACTGGACATACGTTACCAACGATGGATTCAACAACCTAAATACCGACAGCGTACCACTCGTAGATCAGTTTGTGGTCAAAGCAGCTGATGGCACAGAGCAAACTATCACAATGACTATATCAGGTACAAACGACCTTCCGGAACTTGTAGCTGATGTTGGCAAAATTACTGAAGATGGTATCAGAGACCCGAATACGAATACCGAAACGGGTTACATTATCGACGCACTTGCGAACGATAGCGATGTTGACGACACGGTTCTAAATATTACAAACGCTCAGGTAGCTTCTGTTAATGGTGACCCAAATAACCTCTTAGGTAGTGTTAGCGTTGTTAACAACCAATTAGTGTTCTTCACTAATGATGAGTTTGAATACTTAAACGATAATGAGTCAGCCACTGTCGTTATAAACTATCAGGTCACTGACGATCACGGTGGCGTATCACAATCCATGGTCACCATTACCGTAGACGGGGTCAATGACCCTGCTATTATCGATGGAGATGACACTAAAGTACTTAGTGAAACCGATGCACCATTGCAAACGTCTGGCAAATTGAATGTATCAGATGTTGATAATACTGATGAGTTTGTTCCTCAAACGGGCTATGTAGGAAAGTACGGTACCTTTTCGATAGATGCTCAAGGTAATTGGACGTTTGTTGCAGACGAGGCTTATGATTACCTCAATGTAAACAGTACACCTTTGGTTAGTGATTTTATCGTTAAATCTGTTGACGGCACTGAGCACACAATTCAGGTTACTATCCAAGGAACCAACGACGCTCCAGTTGCTTTTCATAGTACAGAAAATATCGATGAAAATGACGTTCTAAGCAGTAGTGTCCCGGCAGCATCAGACGTTGACGGTACGATTACTGCGTACCAACTCGTTGACGATATCCCCTCCGGTCAAGGAACACTGAGTTTAAACCAAGATGGGACATTCATCTTTGATACAGGCACTGACTTTGACTATTTAGCTCAAGGCCAGCAAACCTCTGTTTCCTTTACATATATCGCTATCGATAACAACGGGACAGCGAGTGAAGTCAAGACAGTTACCATCAACATAACAGGTGAAAATGATAGCCCTAGCCAAATTACGGGCCCTCTGATTGGTAATGTAGACGAAGATGGAACACAACTCGCCAATGGGCAGCTTGCAGTGGTCGATGCCGATCAAGGAGCATCACATACATGGTCAGCGCTTGGGCAAACAGACTCAACCTATGGTGACTTTGGCATTACTGCAGACGGTTTCTGGACCTACAACCTTGATAATGACAAAGCCCAAGAACTGGCAAAAGGACAAATCATCACTGAGCGCTTTGTTGTTCAAGCAGAAGATGGTCTCGGTGGGACTATTAGTCAGACCGTAACGATTACTATCACTGGTGAGAACGACGAACCAACTATCACAAACATTACGACGAACAATAACGTTGAAGAAGACAACGCCCTAGCGAACATGGTTACGGGTGACTTAGGTGTTACCGATGTGGATTTACAGGATGGGCACACTTGGTCAATTGATGGCCAAGAAGCGACATCCGGAACAGCGGCTTCAATAAATGCAACTTTTGGCACTATTACTCTAGACTCCAATGGCGTTTGGAAATACACGCTAGATGATACAAAAGTCGACTTTTTAGCAAGTTACGAAACTCGTGAAGAAACATTCACCATCAAAGTAGACGATGGCAATGGCGGTACTGATGAGTTTGACTTGGTTGTCACTATCAAGGGTAGCAATGATGTGCCAGATATCTCAGGTACTCTAACCCAAACTGTCGCAGAAGACGCTAATCAGTTAACCGTTTCGGGAAACCTATCTGATTCCGATCCAGACCTGAGCAATACCCATAGCTGGTCATTAGTCGATCCTAACAGTGCCTCGGGTGAATACGGTCTGTTTAGCATTGATCCAACAACGGGAACTTGGAGCTACACGCTAGATAATGACAGAGCCCAAGAGCTTGCCGCAGGTGCTGTTGTTGAAGAACGATTCACTATCCAAGTAAACGATAATGATGGAGGCATAGACACTGAAGTTATCGTTGTCAGGGTAACTGGTACCAACGACGACCCGGTAATAAACACTACGTTAAGTACTGCGACAGATGATCTCGTAGAAGACGTGACTGTAACTGGTGGTGGTACGCTTATCGCAGACGATATTGATACCGAACTCACACCTGACACCCTCACCTGGTCTATTAAAAACTCAGACCAAGGGCTATTCGGTACAGTTAGCATCGATAATAATGGTAATTGGGTTTACAACCTTGATCCTGCGTTATCTAACCGTATGGAAGAAGGCAAAAATTACCAAGACACATTTACAGCTGTTGTTTCTGACGGCAACGGTGGTACAGACGAAATTCCTATCGTCGTTAACATTGTAGGTAGCAATGATGCGCCTGAGATCACCGGCAGAACAAGTAGAACACTGACTGAAGATGTAGAAGCATTTCGCCGTGGTCGCCTTTACGATAATGACCCTGATGACAACAAAGACATCACTTGGACAATAGATAGTGCTGAAGGCAAATACGGTACGCTAACAATCGCAGATAATGGTCGATGGACTTATACTCCTTCAACGACACAGTCGCAGGATGACGCTCTACAAGCATTGTCTGAAGGGGAAGTTGGTACCCTTGAAACGTTTACCGTCCATGCAACAGACCAATACGGAGCAACAGATGATGTCACAGTAACCATTACTGTGATTGGTACCAATGATCAACCTTCAATAGTTGTTAACGAACAGCTCAATGGCTCTGTCACAGAAGACACCCCAGACCCGAGCCAGCCGATCACAACAACGGGTGACCTTTCAGTAAATGATGTGGATACGCTTGACACCCACACTTGGTCTTTAAACTCAGATCAAGGTAAGTACGGAACCATATCCATAGATAATGATGGCAAGTGGATATACGAACTTAATAATTCAAACTCGAGCGTTCAAGGACTGTTACCTAACGAGTCTTTAACCGACACGTTTACCGTCACGGTTACAGACAACAATGGTTTAAGCTCTACCACGGAAACGATCACCGTAACGATACACGGTGACAATGACACTCCATCTTTGTCTGGTGATACTGGTAGCGTAGTTGAAAATACAAACAATAGAGATTCTGCTCAAGGTCAATTAGTCGTCTCTGACATTGATGTAAACGACTCTCATACTTGGGATGTTCTCGATACAGATCCAGCGGGTGATCCAGCCGGAAAGTATGGGTCGCTAATTGTTGATCAAAACGGTAAATGGACTTACCAATTACACAACGATAAGTTTGAAACACAACAAATTCCACCCGGTGAAACGAGACAAGATATCTTCCAAGTTGAAGTAGAAGACTTAAATGGAGCAACTGCTATTATCGACGTGGTGATCAATGTTGCCGGTGTTAATAACCCACCAGATATCATCATTACCGATACTTACTCAATTAAAGAAGATGCCATACCCGATACCATTACAGGTACCATCAATTCTGGAGATCCTGATGATGGAGAGTCACTCACATGGAGTATCGTCGGTTCGACTGGCCAGTATGGCACACTTACATTCGTTGACCCAACCACGGGTGAGTTCTCTTATAAGCTAGATAACTCAAACCCTGCTGTAAATGCGCTAACTGATGAGGACATTGCAGGCCTACAAGATGTCATAACCATTCGAGTTGTCGATCAATACGGTCAATCATCAACCAAAGATCTGACCATCAACATCGACGGAACAAATGACGCCCCAAATCTGTCTGGAAACCTGTCTCCGCACACGACAGAAGACACTGTTACTACCACAGGCAATTTATCCTCAGGTGACCCTGACGCTGGCGATACCCACACATATTTTGTTGATAACGGGGTTGGTAGCTATGGCAGCTTCAGCATTGATTCCGATACCGGGAAATGGACTTACACATTAGACACAGCCCAAGTTCAGCAACTAAACCCAAATCAAAGTTATCAAGAAACCTTTAATGTCACAGTGATTGACAGCAAAGGAGAAACATCGACTAAGCCCATCACGATTACTATTGACGGTGTTAACGACTCTCCAACCATCACTGGCGATTTAAGCGCAACATTTTTAGAAGATTCAACCGATCTAGTTACCGGCAAACTGAACCTGATTGATATCGACGATGGCGATTCACCAACCTTCAATGTCATCAGTGAAAGCACCCCCTCTCAAGGAAACTACGGCAGCTTCTCTATTGATGCTCAAGGTAATTGGAAGTTTATTCCGAACGATTCTGCAATCAACAGCCTTGAACAAGGTGCGATCGTCACTGAAACCTTTAACGTAATTGGTAAAGATAGTTTTGGGGCTGTCATCACTGATCAAGTTGTGATCACCATTAATGGTGAAAATGATCCACCAATCATTAGTGGTGATAACACAGGTTATATCGTTGAAGATGATGCAGGCCGCAATGACGGTTCTTTGTCGATAACCGAAGGCCAGTTGACCGCTATAGATGTTGATGATAACTCATCGATTTCTGGCTGGAGTATAGATAGCAGCCAAAGTACAGGCCTTGGCACATATGGTCAGTTTACTATCACTGACGATGGGAAATGGACCTATCAAGTAGTAGGAAACGCCATTCAAGACCTAGATCCAGGCCAAGTAGTTACAGAGGAATTTTGGGTTATTGGTACCGACGACAAAGGCGAAAACTCACAACCTTACAAAGTAACCGTATTTGTCCATGGTTGGGATGACGATGCTGCGGGCGGTGGTGGTGGTAACCCACCCGACCGAATTGTAGACATCACCGAAGGCGATGAAACTGCTGGCCCAACAGAGTCGGTAGAGATCCCTGTTGGTGGTGGTTTAAATAATTCAGCGACAGCAACACCTCATTCAGGCGGTGCATATGGTGAATTAGTCTACGATGACAGCGCCAAGAAATGGTTCTATGTTATCGACAATAACAATCCATTAGTAGATGGCTTACAAGAAGGTGAAACAGTCACTGAGGTTTGGCACATTTCAAACAATGGCGTCACCTTCACAGTTGAAGTCACCATCAAAGGTGTCAATGATGCTCCGCAAATTTCTTACCAACCAATCTCGATATCTGAACCCGATGTCATTGGCGAGGTTACCGAAGATGTCACTCTATCTAGCTCAGGAGTGCTAGAAGATAACGACCCTGACTTCAACGACTCACAAGATTGGGTAATTGTCGATACAAGTAATGGCAACAGCGAAGTAACCCAACTGCAAGGTGACTACGGCACACTAACCCTAAACCCTGATACAGGAGAGTGGGAATACAATATCGACAACAACGCCGTTCAACCATTGAATGCTGGTGACGTTGAATACGATACCTTCACCGTAAAAGTGACCGACGAAAAAGGTGACTCTGATACGCAAGAAATCAAGATTAAAGTAAATGGTTCTGCGGATGATATCACCGTGGATCCAGATGTTATTTTAGAGCTCGATGCAACAGAAGACCAAAACAACACCTTTATCCAGAGTGGCAACCTTACGCCTCCAAGTGAACTTGGTAGCAATCCTACTTGGCAGCTTGTAGATGGCTCAGGCTCCTATGGAAGCATAACTATCAATCCTGATGGTAGTTATGAGTACACATTAGATAACAACAGTTCAGCCGTTCAGTCACTATGGGAAGGTGAAACAGTGACGGATACATTTACCGTATTCGTCACTGATCAATATGGTAAAACGGTTGTCGATGAGAATGGCAACCCGATTCCACTAAAAATCGAAGTCGAGGTGACTGGCACAAACGACGCCCCTGTGATTAGTGGAGCTACAACGGGCTCAGTCAGTGCCCAAAACACCAGTAACATCACTGGTCAACTTGCAAGTGGTGACGTTGATACTGGCGATACAGCAACGTGGAATCCATTAACCACGATCAATGGTCAGTACGGTACATTTACACTTAATTCAAACGGCAAGTGGACCTACGATCTCAACGAAAACCATCCTGATGTCATTGCATTGAACCCGAACGAAACGCTGACAGAGTTCTTTCCCGTATCTGTGACCGATGGTGCCAATGCTACGGACTCAACAAACGTCGTGATCACGATTAAAGGTACCAACCAAGAACCACAGATCACAGGAGATGTCACGGGAGAAGTTCAGGAAGACATTAAAGTGACTACTGGAGAACTGCAATTAACTTCGATTGATGTTGATAATGCTGATTCGGTAACTTTTGCACCAAAAGACCTTTCTGGTACATACGGCCAGTTTGTTCTCGGATCCGACGGAAAGTGGAGTTACACGCTATACAATGACCCACATATTCAAGCACTGCCTGAAGGCGCTATTGTAACTGAAAGCTTCTTCGTAACTGCGACCGATAGTTTTGGAGCAGAAGTCACTCAAGAAGTTGTTGTTACTATATTAGGTGACAACGATATCCCGACAATCCAAGGTACAACGACGGGAACAGTAACCGAGGATAGCCCTACGCTTGCAACCGGCAATCTCGGGGCGAATGATGTCGACTTTGGTGATGTACTTAGTTATCAAGTCGTCAATTCAGGCACCTTTGGTTCAAACGTGACCATAGATGGAAACACTTGGAAGTACGAGCTCAATAGTGCTCATCCAGATATCAATGCGCTCCCGAAAGGTGGTTCAACAACCGACACTATCTCCATCGTTGCCACTGATGGAAAAGGAAACTCTGTTCCGCTTGATATTACTATCACCATTAATGGTACGAATGATGCTCCTGAAATAGCGACGATTGCAACGCAAACCGTAGCCGAAGACGATACAAGTCCACTTACAGGAACGTTCGACAGTGGGGACCCAGATATTGGAGATGCCATCACTTGGAGTGTCATCAATTCTGATCCTAGAGGCACGCTAACGATTGACTCATCTAGTGGAGATTGGGAGTTTACTTATGATAATAACCTTCCTGAAGTACAAGCGCTTGCGGTAGGTGAATCATTAACCTTGCAATATGAAATCAAAGCTAAAGATGAGCATGGCTTAGAGGACACGCAACCCGTTACATTTAAGATAACTGGTACCAATGACTTACCTGAAGTTACCCAAGATTCTGTAACAACCGGAGAAGTATTTGAAGATCCTAGCCAAGGTTCGGGAACTGCAACAGGTACTATCGATATCGATGATGTCGATGCATCAGACAATCACTTATTCACTTTTGACAACAATGCGGGCTCTCAGACCAAGCAAGGTCAATATGGTGAACTTACGATTGATAAGAACACTGGTGTTTGGACCTATGTCATGACGCCAGCGCTAGTGGAGTCGTTGACTGATACAGACCAAAACATCTTTGACACCTTTACGGTTACTATTGATGATGAAAATGGTGGAGTGATAACTCAGGACGTCGTTATTCAAGTATTTGGCGATAATGATGTGCCATTCGTGGTTGACAACCAAACAGATACTTCAGGAGAAGTTACTGAAGATGGTACGGCTTCGGAACAATCTGCGACTGGCACAATCACTGCTGATGATGCAGAAAACCAGGATTTAACGTTTAGCCTAACTTCAAATCAATCCCAGTATGGTACTTTCTCTGTCAACAATGATGGAGAATGGGACTACGTACTTGACCCAGTTAAATCTCAAACATTACCTGCAGGCATAACGACTGAACTGTTTGTTGTCGCGATTGAAGATACCGAAGGTAAATCAGTAAATCAGACCATTACTATCACCTTAAACGGAAACGACGATTCTCCAATCATCGAAAATACAAGCGAAATATCAGGTAGTGTTACGGAAGATGGCACAGCATTAGAGCAACAAACATCAGGAAAAGTTGAAGCGTCGGATCCTGAAGGCGGCTCTGTGACGTTTGAGCTCAACTCCCCTGCTTCGCCTTATGGTACCTTTATTCTACAGCCGAACGGAGAATGGACATACACATTAGACCCTGTGCTATCTCAGGCCTTGCCTGGCGGCATAACTGAAGAAGTCTTCACTGTCGTGGTTAAAGATAGTTCGGCAAATGAAACCAACCAACTCATTACCATCACGCTAAATGGTAATAATGATCCTGCGACCGTTGATGGCGTTGCCGCAGGACAGGTCAAAGCGGGCTTTATCGACCAAGCTTCGGGATTGCTAACTGTTGATGACGTGGATACTAACACCAGTAACTTAACATGGTCCGTTGATGATACCAGCGGTAGCTATGGCACACTCTCGTTTGATGATTCAACCTTGACGTGGACGTATACACTCACTCCAGGAGCAGCTGATACACTATCTGCGGGGCAGACATTTGATGAACTGTTCACAATAAACGTTAGTGATGGAACAACCATCACGGCTAAACAGGTCACAGTGACTGTTCTTGGTACTACACATATAGGTTCATTGGGCTCCGATATTCTCGTCGCATCTAGTTATGACGAGATCTTATGGGGAGGCCCTACTGATGGTTCTGATATTGGCACCTCAGATACCTTCCTATGGAGCGATAATGTACTGGGAACCAGCGCAACACCTGGAGATGACATCATCAAAGATTTCGATGTCAACGCTGATGTTATCGACTTGGAGCAAGTTTTCAATCTGACCGGCGCATGGGATTCGAGCACTCTAAGCAACGAATTAACCATTACTGAGGTGGACGGGAACGCAGTACTGCAAATCACACAAACTGATAGTCAGTTACTTCAATCCATTACGCTTGATGGTGTGAGCTTATCAAACTTATACGGCCAAAATGTTGATAACCTCTCTAATCAAGAGCGCGTTAGTTCTCTCGTTGAGACAGGTCAACTCGTTGTTTCTAAGACCTTTGGACATGAGGGCAATGACACCCTTAGTGGAACCTCAGGAAATGATATATTGACTTCGGGAGGAGGCATCGACAGCTTTGTGTTCTTACAAGAGAACTCTGGTAGCACTAATACCATCACCGATTATGACCCAAGTGGTGATGAAATTGATCTCACCGATCTACTCCCAGCGAACACCAGTGTGAGTGATTTACTCGACGCAAACTTAATTCAAGTCACCGTCAATGACGATCCTGCACTGCCAGATAGTTCAGCAAGTTCATCTACAACGATTACCGTAGAGGATACTACTGGTGCGGTAACGAATATTACTTTAGAAGGGATTGGTTGGGATACGCTCAATGTGAATAATGTAAGTGACGTAAGCTCGATCACTACCGAGTCGCTGCTTAGCACCTTACATGTTTTAACAGAGCATAATTAGTTTTTGGGTACGCCGCCCTTTAGGGGCGGTTTACTCTTATCATTATGCCTAAAAAGGTAAGTTAGGCTAACGCCAACCCACCGCTCCCTACTAGCAAAGGCATAAAAGCGAAAAACACATCGAAATACTCACTTCTCTTCGATAACCTAATCAATATTGGTGCTGAGAAGAACATAACAATCAAATACTGAAGAACGTAATCCTGAGGGATCAATAACAGCATACTTACATGCGAAAACAAATGTGCTAGCACACACCAATAGTGGGGTTTAGTACGCAGTACCAAAGCAAACGTAAATATAAAACTAATAACAATCGGCATACTACATCTATATGATAATAATTCTCACTTGCATTATAGTGTAGATAATCACTCAGGTTCAACTCATAAGGACAATTAGTTCACAATTCCTTACGGATACAAACTCAGGACGACCCCCTCCTCAATAGCATGCGCTAAACAAAGGTTCATGTTCAAAGTGTTTCTATCAACTAAGCAGATAAATACCCTCTTACTATTAATCAACATAATAAGTAAAACTATCAATGATTTTTCTCTTAAACGTTTGCGTAATCGCTAACCTTCTCTTAACCTCTAATTGAGGCTTTCATCACGGTTTTTCCATTGCTATAGTTAACCCATCAAAACGAACAAGACCATTCGAGGCATGGAGCTTCCTCACTAATCTCAAGATGAGAAGAATTGGTACCGACAGAATTCGGCAGATTTAGAGGGTCAAATAATGGAAATGAATATGGTTGAAATTTTGGGTTATGCAGCTTCAATCATGGTTGCAATTTCGCTAACAATGAAAGATATCGTTAAGCTTCGTATTCTTAACTTTGTTGGCTGTGCACTGTTCACCGCTTACGGTCTAATGATTGATTCATGGCCTGTAGTACTGACTAACGGCTTCATCGCGTGTGTTAACGTGTACTTCCTTGCAAAAATGCAGCAGGAAAAAAAAAGCCTAACGCCTGAAAAAGCGTAAAAATTTAGTTTTAAAAAGGCCCGCTAGGTGAATAACCAGCGGGCCTTTTTCGTTCTAACGCATCCGATGCAGAATCCCCGCCCTACTCCCAATCTGTATTGGTGGGGTAATACCAATCGTAGTAAATAACCGGTCATTCTAACTTGTCATAATGCTCGATTACTTCGTTTAAAAGTTTGATTGTAGAATAACTACTTATCGAAAATTTCGGCCTTGTTCTCAAGCATTTTTCCTACGCTAATTCTGATCAATTACTGTGACTGGTATAACCTCCTGCTCAAAAGCCAAATATCTAAGGTTGTTATTACTCTTAAAATTAGAACTGGTATGCGGCCGATAACTTATAGTTTCTTCCTGGTTCATAGTCATCCAGCGTGATTCCTCGCGCGGTACCCGAACGAGAGGCATGGGACGTATATAACTCATCAAAGACGTTATCAATACCGAACGTTACTGATAGACCATCGATATTGGAAGGCACCCATTGGGCATATAAATTATGCACGTCATAGTTGTCTTTTTTAGGCTGACCATCAAAGACGTTGTCTTCTTCAAGAACAAACATTGAGTTCCAACCAAAGATGGTTTCTAGCGAATCAGATTGGTAATCCAACGTCAGCGAGATGCTGTCACCCATATCAATACTGCGCCCATTGCCGCCGGCTACTGGACCGCCAGTATCTTTGTTTTTGGTGTCTGACTTAGAGTAAGACAGTTTGCTGCCAAAGCTTTCGAAACCGTAGAAGGCGCTAGCTTCGAAGCCTTTGATTTCCGCATCACCTAAATTGTAAATAAGATAAGTTTGAGTATCGCGTTGGTACTCGTCAGCAATGTAGTTATCAATATCTGTTTGGAATACCGTCAGATTTGCACCAAAGGAGTGCTCATCCATGCTCTTATTGAAACGCACACCACCTTGTGTGTTGAGTCCCGTTTCTGGCTTCAAACCATCTTGTAGATACGCCACATCTTGGTAAGCGATAAAGGTTTCCATTAATTCTGGTCCTTTAAATAGCGAGCGTGAACTAGCGAATAGTGTCCAATCTTGCGTTACCGCCCACTCCGCTGCGAGCGACCAGGTCACTTCATCGTAATCGTTGTCCCCCGTTTCCGCTTTACGCTGATAGTCATCAAAACGCAAACCTGCAGTAATAGAAAGAGCATCAGAAATGAAAATTTGGTCCTCAACGAATAGCGCTGTAGAAACCGCTGATTCAGACATGAACTTACTTCTACCGTAGTAACTCTCTGACGTCTTATCCATGTAATCAAGACCGTATGTCGCACGGTGATCAAGGTTACCCAACGTCACCAATGATTGGAATTTTGCACTTAAGCCTACGTTCCGGTTTTTTGCGGTGTTTTCCGATAATCGATTAGCAGGCCAACGCGGTGCCATCACTGATTCATCACGTACAACTTCAGTCTCGGTATTGTAAAGCGTCACGTCACCTTGATGTTGCTCACCGCGTAACTCATAACTAAGAGTGACCGTGTCACGGTCGTAATCCGTCGGAACCAGTAGGTTATTGGATAGACCATTGTTCGCACTGCCCGACATATCAGGACGCGGGTTGTAGTCACCACTGTCACGGTACATGTCGTAAGAGATTTCAAAGCGATGGATGTCGCCAAACTCGTACCCTAGTTTGCCTAAGATGTTATAAACGTCGCCCTCTGAACCAAAGGTTTTATTGCCATCGCCATCTTCAAAGTCATCTCGTGTTACGTAGTGGCCATAGACCATCGCGTCCACGTTTTCAGACAGCAATCCATAAAACGTTAATGAACCCTGTTGATTGTCGTTGGACGCATAACCACCATACACGCGCGCACCAAAGTTTTCATCGTAACGCAGCAGATCACGTGCATCTTTAGTTTCAAAGTACACCGAACCACCAAGACCACTTTGCGTCACCGAGTTGTTACCTACTTGGATATCCGCGGACTTGAGAATATCTGGGTTAAGAGTCAGGTTGCCAATATGGTGGAACATGTTGGCGTGCTGCGATGCACCGTCTAAACGGATATCAAGGTCGGTTTCACCTAAGCCACGAATCGTAATGCGTTGGTTGACAGAATGCGTACCACCAACATCAACACCCGGAATCTCACGCAGCAAATCGGACATATGGTCCGCTTGTTTTAATGACATGTCGTCGGCAAACATGGATTCAGTATTGCTGGATACTTTAGTACCCCAAACAACAACCTCTTCGAAATGAGAATCTTGGCCTTGGGCTAAAACTGGATGAGCAAGTGCCATACTCACCGCCAGGCATAGGCTTGAAAGCTTAATTGGTGAGCGAACTGGGCTTTCCATAAACGTCTTCCTAAATATAAATGATAATAATTCTCACGTATGATAGGGTCGCTAATGATAAATAAAAAGACGAATCACTTATGCAGAATCGCCTAGGTGTTATGAGGAAACGTCAAATGACGGAAGAGACCAAAAAAAGAACTAGAATTGCCAAAGTAGCTATAACTAAAAAACTTGAGGGTACAGAAACGCAGTACATCGTAAGTCAAGGGCAAAGCCGTCAAACGCAACTGGCAGAAGGAAGCTTCTTCTCCTATCAGTACAATGACCAGATTTTTGTCCATGGTGGAGGTTGCATAGAACTCGTAGATTCTCATATTGTTTCTACTGCTCGTCCCGCCATGCTGATTACCATTCTTTTAGAAGGCAAACTCTCATTTGGCTACGACGATCTTAAGTTCGATTTTGATGCAAATTCATCGCCGCAAGGTGTCGTTGTGAACTTGACCAAACCTGCAAATTTCCACCGTTCGCTTATCCAAAATAATCATATGAACAAGATCAATATAGCCATCAAACCCACATGGTTAGAGTCGAGAATAGAAGGCAGTATTGATCATCAACGCTTTATTGAAACGCATAACGCCTTTTATCAACTAAAGCTTAACTCGGCAGTCATTGATCTTATCCTTACACTCTCTCGGCGTGAGCCTCCAGTCAACGTAAAAGAACGCCTAGAAGTTGAAAGTCTAATCTACCAAGTTGTCACCTATGCGATAGGCCAAATGCCTGACGAATACTGTGAAAAATCCGAACAGAAGAAACATTCGGTCGATGCTCGAATTGAAAATATCATTAGCTACATCGAAACACACCTTGAAGAAGAGTTGAGTTTAGAACGTTTAGCTGAGGAGTTTTCGATGAGTGTTTCAAATCTCCAACGCCGCTTTAAACAGTCTCTAGACATGACGGTTAATGGTTATATACGCCATCGCCGCTTAGAGATTGCGCGTCAAAACTTGGAGCATGGGCTCATGTCCATAACTGAAGCCGCTTATGAGGCTGGCTACCACCACCCATCAAACTTCACGAACGCATTTAAGAAAGTATTCGGCGTTGCGCCCCATGAAGTGGTTAATAGCCACTAAGAAAGGACTGGCTCGTGTAAAGCCCTTTGGGTCAAGCAACACTTGAGGTTATACTCGCGATAAAGGTTATCTGAAATACAGAGGTCATCATGAATATTGGTGCAGTGGCCAAATTAACGGGCCTATCATCTAAGTCCATTCGTATGTACGAAGATAAAGGTATTATCTCGTCACCAACACGCAGCGACTCAGGCTATCGCGAATATTCGGAAAAACACATTCAAGAACTCAACTTGGTTTCTCGAGCAAAGAACGCAGGTTTCTCACTACAAGAGTGCAAAGAGTTCGTGCACTTGGCACACAACCCAAACCGTAAAAGTAGCGAAGTAAAAGCACGAACCATGGACAAACTTCATGAAGTGGAGCAAAAAATTGCCCACTTATTGGAGATTAAAAAGCAGTTGGAAGGCTGGGTTTCTTCTTGCCCAGGGGATGCAAAGAGCCGCTGCCCGATCATGGACGAGCTCACCAAGTAAGCTCGCCAGCATTTGAAAAGACACTTAGTGGTAAGTACACATACGCTTACCATTAAGCTCGATGATATTAAAAGGTGTCTCGTAGATATCTTCTAACGTGGATGCCTGAATCACCTCTTCAACCCCGCCACTTGCAACCACTTTTCCCTTCTTCAGAGCAAGGATCTCATCGGAATAACAAGCCGCAAAGTTAATATCATGAATCACTACCACCATGGCTTTGTTCATATCGTGCGCAAGACGCTGAACCACTTTCATGATCTGCAATGAATGCTTGATATCAAGGTTGTTCAAGGGCTCATCAAGAAAGACATAATCCGTATCTTGGGCAATCACCATCGCAATGAACGCCAATTGTCGTTGACCCCCACTCAATTCATCTAAGAACTTATCTTGGATTTCTTTCAGGTCTAAGTAATCGATGGCTTGGTTGATTAGCGTGTGATCATCTTTGGTTAGGTTACCTTTCGAATACGGGAAACGTCCAAATGAGACCAACTCTTTGACAGTAAAACGCATTGTAATCATGTTTGCTTGGCGTAGCACCGCCAACTTTTTCGCGAGCTCTTTGGTGTCCCATTCAGCAATCTCTTTGCAATCAATCATGACACTCCCGCCATCTCGATCGGTCAATCGCGATGCCATCGAGAGCAAGGTACTCTTCCCTGCCCCATTAGGGCCAATAATTGACGTTACTTTCCCTTTTTCAAATTGAGTATCGGCCTCATCAACCACTTTGTTGGAACCAAATGCTTTAGTTAGTTTATCTATAATAATCATGTTTATACGACTTTGTTTTTCAGCAATAGATACAAGAAGTAGATACCGCCAATAAAGTTAATCACTACGCTCAGCGTCGTTTCAAATGAAAAGATGTTTTCAATAATCCATTGCCCTGAAAGCAAGGCACAAATTGCCATCAAGGAGCAACCAACCAACAAGGTTCGATGCTGGTAAGAACGGAACATTTCACGGCTCAAATTCGTCACCAATAAACCAAAGAACATGATGGGCCCAACCAATGCAGTAGAAATAGCGATGAGCACCGCAGAGAGAACGAAAACGTTGCGCGTTACTTTTGGCACATCCACACCCAAGCTCTTTGCATTGTCTTGGTCGAGCCAAAACACATCGAGAGTGCGATGCATGCGATACAGTAACCAACAGGCAAATAGCAACATTGGTGAGCTTAGGTATACCAAATTCACCTTTACATTGTTAAAACTCGCGTACAGTTTAGATTGCACAAATGCAAAGGTATTTGGGTCCATCAGAAGGGAAAAGAACACGGCAATATTGTTGAACAATTGCCCAAAGATTAATCCGACCAAAAGCAACGTAATAAGGTTGCGTCCACCTTTTGAGAAATAGAACCCAAACAACAACAGTGAAAAGCCCACCATCACCAATACCGCAATGGAGAAGTTGATATATACATTGAGTACCAGAGCACTCAAGCCACCAAACAGCAAAACAATGAGAACCTGTGTTAATACATACAGAGCATCAAACCCCATTATGCTTGGGGTGAGGATTCGGTTATGGGTAATCGTTTGAAATACCAACGAAGATTGAGCAATCGCCACACCAGCCAACACCATGGCCAATACTTTAGGCACGCGTCGTGACAGGAAGTACTGGTAGTTGTCGTCGGTTAAGCCAATACCGATGAACAAAAATGCGAAAAGCAGCGCTATGGCCGCCAATAAAAGAAGTTTATTGGAATCACGCACTTTGCTTACCTCGCAACAACATCGCGATAAACACAACACCACCCAATATACTGATCACAATCGAAATCGGCATTTCATGAGGGAAGATGATCACTCGGCTAACCAAGTCACACGCTAAAACGAGAATCGCCCCATACATAGCAGTAAGCGGGATATTGCGTTTAAGATTATCACCGTAGAAGTAACTGACTAAGTTTGGCACGATAAGTCCAAGAAACGGCAGTTGACCAACGATCATCACCACACTGGCTGACATTACCGACACCAAAAGTACGCCTAACGTCACCACTTGCTGATAGTTAAGACCAAGGTTTACCGCAAAGTCTTTGCCAATGCCCACAGCAGAGATACGAGCAGCAAACAGGTAACTTAAAAGCGCGACAGGCACAGCAATATAAAGCAGCTCAAAATCCCCGCGCAGAATGTTAGCAAAGTTTGCGACGCTCCAAGCTGAAAGGCTTTGCAGCGCATCGTATTTGTAGGCAATGAAAGTAGTGACAGCATCCACAACGTTGCCAAAGATGATTCCGACGAGAGGCACAAACACCACGGTTTTGAACTGAATTCGTTGAATGAACTGAATGAACACTAAGGTGCCCAAAATGGAGACGGCGAAAACAAGCCACAGTTGTTCACCATTGCCAAAGAACACAACACTCATGACATAACCGAGCATGGCGCATTCAATGGTGCCTGTCGTCGAAGGTGCGGCGAATCGGTTTTGACTAATTTGCTGCATCACTAATCCAGCGATGCTAAGCCCTGCCCCAGCAAGGAGAATGGCAAATAAACGTGGAATCCGACTCGTAAAGAAAAGTTCTAGTGCCTTTGCATCGCCTGAAAACAACTGTTGGGGTGTCATATTTGCCACCCCAACAAACAACGATGCGACGCTTAGAACAACAAGAACAAGCAATAACTTTTTCAAAGTTAACCTCAGCGTACTTCGCTTACAGATCGATGGTGTGTTTAATTTCACTCACCATCTTTTCCGTTGCAGTTACACCGGACATTGCTAAGTACCAAGCATCCACGTCTAGGAAAGTAATTTTCTTGTTCTTATAAGCCGAAGTCGCTTTAACCAGATCGTTATTCAGCGCTTTTGCTAAGTCGTGATCGGATTTTGCGTGCAAAGAGTTTCTATCAATGACTAAGATGTTCTTTGGATTGGCTTCACGAATAAACTCATAAGAAATAACGTCGCCATGTGTTCCTGTTTTCAGGTTTTGTACAGTTTCCTTAAAACCAAAGTCCGTATAAATCGCGCCAAAGCGAGATTTCGCGCCAAATGCACTGATGTTGTCACCAATACTTAGAATCGTAAGCGCATCGTTATTATGAGCTTGGTTATAGTCACGAATCGCCTTGAACTGAGCGTCTAAGTTTTCGATCTTTTGTTCAACCTTGCCTTCAATATTGAAGATCTTGCCAACATTGCGCCATTGCGCTTTTGTGCCCTGCCAATAATCTTCGTTCTCACCTGATGCAAAGACAACCGTTGGTGCAATTTCACTAAGCTCGTCGTATTTTGCTGAACCTCGGGGTCCAACCAAAATCAAGTCCGGCTTTTGCATATAGATGGTTTCGAAATCTGGTTCGAACAAGCTACCTGCAGAAGTGTAATTGTCTTTACCGTACTTAGAGAGATATTTAGGCAGGTGGGAAGCGTTAGATACCGCCACAGGATCAATACCGAAACTATCCAAAGTATCGAGTGGACCAAAGCCAATTACAACCACGCGCTTGGGCGATTGCTCAATTTCTGTTGTTCCCATGTAGTGATCGATTTTGACGGTTGCAGCAAAAGAAGGTGAGATTGTGAGCAGCGAAATAAGAGCCGCACTGACGAGTTTTTCCATTATTTTAGCCTTAAATGAGATCCATTATCATGCGCATTCGCAATATATCGTTACTCATTCAGGCATTCAACCGATTATTTAACAACTTTACATTCGTTACACTTCTTAATTGGCTCAATAAATCAACGAATTACTCTAATCCTATACAGAATTTGAGACGATAAGCGCAAAGTTATAATTTTAGTATTTATCACATTAGCGTTATTTTATACTACTTTTAAACAACTCATTAAAAAGGACTAGAGAATGAAGAAGTTAGCATTAGTTTTATTTGTAGCAGCACAACTGATGGCGTGTACTGAAGTGGGCAGCGAGGCATGGTGTAATGACATGAAAGAGAAACCAAAAGGCGATTGGACTGCCAACGAAGCTTCTGATTTTGCTAAGCACTGCGTTTTCTAGACTAAATAAACGCTAAATGATCTTATACCCAAGTAATCTTGAGATGCTTGGGTATGTTCCGAAACAAACAAAGTACGGTAGTCCGCAGCTTCGCTATATAGACTTGCTCATTGCGGTTTATTCGTAGGCATCAAGAAAGGCTTTTAACGCTACTTCATCGACAATCTCAAGCCCCTGCTCACCTTTTCTAATCAGACCTTTGTCCATCAGATCTTTTACTGCACGGCGATAAACCCGACCTGAAGTACCAAATCGTTCTGCCTCTTGGTTTACCTTGCCAAACCCACCTAGCATTGTATTGGTCTGCTTTTGCACCAGCAAATCATAGGCGATATTGTAAGTGATAGGATGCAACAGTCGATTGGTATAGATATCCAGCGAGTCTTGATAATCTTCCGCTAATGCAGAAGCAAAAAAGAACATCATTTCAGGGTGTTTGTGTAATGCTTCAGTGAGAAGGTTTAAACAAATCACATCCACCTGAAGGTGCTCGTCTGCAATCACATTCCACTGGCAGGCGGTTTTGGTAAAAAACTCCATTTCACCAAAAACATGATAATCACAGTTCGCTTCACCTAGCTGAAATCTACGTCCGTTCGCCGCGAGAATACTCATTGAAACACGACCCACAGGAACAATGTATAAGTAGTCTAACTTTGCACCTTGCTGGAGGATCTCCTGACCAGCATCAAAGTAACGAGTACTGATTTGGCATTGATAAACAAGGTCTTTAAACGCTTTGCTTTGATCACTAAGGAAAGATTTGAAACGCCCCGTTGAGTACGGACTAATTCTCATAACGCCGCCATATTGTCTGAGCTATAACACGTAAACGACACATTCTACGTATTTGGGAGAACGATGTCGCGATAAGAATCAGCCGTATCTTGTACTGCACTTTTCCAAAGCGAGAACACACTCTATTAACGGTTCATTGGTCGCTATCAGTTCCGAGTCATCAACGCTTCTAACGCGGCAATGGATGCAAGCTTCTCACCATCCATCATATCTCGCTCAGCATCGACATACTGCCCTACACCTTCTTTAACATCCTGTTGGTACAGAACAACATTATTGAGGATAGAGGCAGTTTCGATACCACGTAATCTGCCTACGGTGAATAGAGCAGAAGTTTCCATATCAGCGCCTAGCACACCTTTACTATTCCAGTATTGGCAAATTCGCTCCTCATCGTCGGTATAAAAACTATCATGAGAGCGTACAACACCACGATGATATGTGACCCGCTGGTTATTTAAAAAGCGTTCAAAGCTGGCAAGTAACTCGAAGCTTGCATAAGCGGGAAATGACGGTTCGACATATGACTTAGAGCCTCCTTCATCGCGTACAGCCGCTTCGGCTACGATCAACTCACCAAGCTGAATGCCTTCTTGCATCGCACCCGCGGAGCCTACACGAACAATATGTGTCACACCGCATTGCTTTAACTCCTCTACTGCAATAATCATAGAGGGTGAGCCAATGCCGGTACTGCAAATAGAAACAGGTTGACCTTTATAAGTGCCAGTAAAGACGCGGTATTCTCGGTTCTCAGCGACCAATTCTGCTTGTTCCAATAAAGATGCAATACGATTAGCTCGATTTGGTTCACCGCAAACAATAACTCGTGGTGCAACCTGTGTTTTATCGACACAAATATGTGGTTGTTTACTCACTTTGAATCCTTAAGCTTTAATACAAATTAACTCAAGGCAGTTTAGGAGCTTTGGACAATAAAAAAGGAGGACTTTTGTCCCCCTAATTTCGCGATTGATCATAATTCGGCATTAACCGGATGCAATCCCTAATTTAAGCCTTAAATCTATTTGTGCAGGACACTGTTTCGCTCCACGAGTGTTGGCTCTAGTTGCACTACATTCGGCTCTTTAGAATAATTTTCGAGTTTAGTCAGTAAGGTTTCGACTGCGGCTTGACCCAAGCGATACTTGGGCTGGTGAATAGTAGTGAGTGACGGAGACATGAATTTTGCGATATGAATGTCATCATATCCGATAATCGAAAGATCATCAGGAATTTTGATTCCAAGCTCATTTGCTGCATTAATTACGCCCATCGCCATCATATCATTGGATACAAAAATCGAGCTTGGTAGCGGACCGCGTTGAACCATTTTCTTGAGGGCTTGATAACCACCTTCACACTCAAAATCGGACTCCACAATCCAGTTGGCATTGAAATCCAGTTCAGCTTCAATCATTGCACGCTTATAGCCTTCATAACGCATTTGCGCTTGGTGCTTAATTAATGGCCCCGTGATACAACCAATCTCTTTGTGGCCGCAGTCGATAAGGTATTTAGCAGCCAGATAACCACCACGAAGCGAGTTATCTTGAATCTTATCGCTCGTGAACAACATTGGCCCCCAATCCATCACTACAACCGGAATGTCAGAGTAACGCTCGAATACATCAATGCGCTCCCCTTCTAACGATGAACACATCAAAATAAGCCCATCAACGCGCTTCTGTAGCAACGTATTGATGGAGTCGCGCATGCGTTCATTATCGCCTTCAGTGTTACACAGGATCAGGCTATAACCTTTGTGGTAGCAACTGCGCTCAACGCCTTTTACGACTTCACCAAAGAATGGGTTTGTTGAGGTAGTCACCAACATACCAATGGTTTTGGTGCGGTTGACTTTGAGGCTACGCGCCAATGCTGAAGGCGCGTAGTAATTAAGCTCTTGGGCAGCGTTGTTGACTCGTTCTGAGATCTCTTCGCTGACAAAGCGAGTTTTGTTAATAACATGGCTCACAGTTGAAGTGGAAACCCCTGCCAGTTTTGCGATGTCTTTCATCGTTGCCATGCTATTTCTCCTTTTGATTATTGTTGTTCAAGGAACTCCTCAACCTCTTGACGGGTTGGAATCGAAGTTTGCGCGCCAAAGCGAGTCACAGAGATCGCTGCTGCTGCATGAGCAAACTTAATCGCTGATTCTAAAGGTAAGTCTTCCAATAAACCAGTGACGAATGCCCCATTAAACGTATCCCCAGCTGCGGTCGTGTCCGTTGCCTCTACGCGGAAACCAGGAATGATTTCACCACGGCCATTTTGACTCAGCCAAACACCTTTTGCCCCGAGCGTAATCATCACAATTTCGATGCCCTTTGAGTGCAGAATATTTGCCGCCTCTTGCGCGCTATCATCGTCAGTTACGGTCACACCAGTTAGCACTTCGGCTTCCGTTTCATTGGGTGTGATAACATCAATGCAAGACAACAGCTCATCTGACAATTCACGTGCTGGCGCAGGGTTGAGAACCACGTTAGTTTTGGCATCCTTCGCGATTCGCGCAGCTTTCTCGATGCCACACATTGGCGTTTCCAATTGCATCAACAGGTATTCTGCCTGACGAATGCGCTCTAAATCGGGTTCAATCGCTTCTGCGGTAAGTTTGGCGTTCGCTTCGGCGGAGATACAAATGCTGTTCTCACCGCTGTCTGCTACTTGAATCATGGCAATGCCAGTTGGGCAATTAGGCTGCATCTTCACACCAGTGATGTCGATGCCATCCATTTTGAAGTTCTCACGAATGTTGATGCCGAACGAATCGTCACCCACACACGCAATAAAACCGATTTCTGCGTTTAATCGAGCTGCTGCAACAGCTTGGTTGGCACCCTTGCCACCTGGGATAACTTGATAGTTGCGACCATGTAGCGTCTCGCCAGGGCGAGGGAAAGAAGGCACTTGAAGAACATGGTCAGCGTTTACACTACCTAACACCACTAACTTATTCATACGGTATCCTCGGTTCTGATTGAACCCTTTATATTTGAACAGGAGTAATAGGTTTACGCTCTTTGAAAAAACGTAAGCGTATTACGATTCAACTAGATTTAATTTGTAACTTAACGCTTTCATTGTCTGGAATGACCCAACACACTCATTGGGTCATTCCGTTACTTCAACAAAGAGAATCACTGAGTCGGGCGCTAAACTTACTTAGTCACGACTTTAAGCGGAACAGGAATGTACTCCTCAACCTTCTCACCTTTCAATACTTTGTCGGCCGTTTCTACGCCCAAAGCACCAATAAGATCTGGCTGCTGCGCGATGGTTGCTGCGAGCTTGCCACGGTTAACTGCTGCAATGCCGTCGTCAGTACCGTCGAAGCCGACGATAAGTACATCTTTACCTGATGCCTGAACTGCGCGAAGCGCACCCAGTGCCATCTCATCGTTTTGAGCAAATACCGCTTGAACGTCTGGGTTCGCTGCAAGCAAGTTTTCCATTACGTTTAGACCTTTAGTACGGTCAAAATCCGCAGGTTGGCTTGCTAGTAGATCCATGTTGCTACCCTTCACTGCTGTCATGAAGCCTTCACCACGCTCACGCGCCGCAGACGTACCAGCAATACCTTCGAGTTGGATGACTTTCGCTTTCTCGCCCACTTTTTCCATGATGTAGTGACCCGCCATTTCGCCACCAACTACGTTGTCAGAAGCGATGTGGCTAACCACTTCACCACGGCTTGCACCACGGTCAAGTGTCAATACAGGGATCTTAGAACGGTTCGCCATACGAATCGCGTTTGACACAGCGTCTGAATCTGTTGGGTTGATCAGAATCGCTTTTACACCGCGTATCGTCAGGTCTTCGATGTTTGACAGTTCTTTACTCGGGTCGTTTTGCGAGTCCAGTACAATCAAGTCGTATCCCAGTTCTTTCGCTTTAGCTTCTGCACCGTCTTTCATCGTTACGAAGAACGGGTTATTTAGCGTAGAAACTACAATCGCCATGGTATCTTGAGCTTGCGCCGCTACCGATACGGTTGAAGAAAGAAGTGCAGCAGAGATAAGAGTTGCGAGTTTTTTCATCGTTCTAGTCCTTTGTGTAGGGTGAGCCAGCACACGTCCTCTGGCTCGGTTTGTATTCAGGATTTAGCTTTAATGTATTAGTTGTTATGGATTACTTGTTTTTGTTGTCTACCAGTACCGCTAGCAAGATAACCACTGCTTTCGCAATCATTTGGTAGTAAGAAGAAACATCGAGTAGGTTCAGCGCATTGTTCAAGAAGCCGATGATTAAAGCACCAATCAAGGTACCCATGATGCGACCTTTACCGCCCATCAAGCTAGTACCGCCAAGAACAACCGCTGCGATAGCGTCTAGCTCGTAGCCCATACCCGCAGTTGGCTGTGCTGAAGACAGACGAGACGTCACGATAATGCCTGCAAGCGCTGCCAACATACCGCAAATTGCGTATACACCGATCTTCACACGATCAACATTGATACCAGAAAGGCGCGTTGCTGATTCGTTGCCACCAAGTGCGTACACATAGCGACCAAAGCGAGTGTGGTTTAGTAGATACCATGCCGCAGCAAAGACAATCACCATCAACCAAACTGGAACTGGGATACCAAGAGCGTAACCTGTACCGAACCATGCAAATGCGTCTGCAGTATCAGTAAAGCCTGTTGAGATAGGTCGACCGTCTGTGTAAACCATGGTTACACCGCGCAGTAACGTCATGGTAACCAGCGTTGCGATAAAGGCTTGCACCTTACCTTTGGCAATGATAATACCGCTTATCGCACCCAGTGCCGCACCAGCAAACAATGCTGTTGGAACCGCGATGAGTACTGGCACTTCTAGCGCAATCATGCTCGCTGCGAAGGCACCACATAACGCAAGTACAGAGCCTACGCTTAAGTCAATACCCGCTGTTAATATAACCAGTGTCATACCCACTGCGATGATCGCGTTGACAGAGGTTTGACGCAAGATATTAAGAATGTTGTCTACCGTAAAAAAGTTCGGGTTTAAAAATGACACGACAACAATCAAAAACAGCAGTGCAATCAATGATTTTTGCTCAATCAGCCACTCTTTGGTGAACAGCTTCTTGCTGCCAGTTTCGTTTGGTTTGCTCATGGTATTAGTACTCATGCTGCTTCCTCATTCATTCTCTTGCCTACGGCACAAGCGAGTAGTGTTTCTTGGTCGGCGTCTTTCGCATCAAATTCGCCTGTAATTCGACCTTCATGCATCACCATGATACGGTCACTCATGCCTAGCACTTCGGGCATCTCAGATGAAACCAAGATGATGCTCATGCCGTCGGCTTTAAATTTGTTGATCAGCTGATAGATTTCTTTCTTCGCCCCTACGTCGACACCGCGAGTAGGCTCATCCAGAATCAGAACTTTAGGTTTGGTCATCAACCCTTTCGCGATCGCCACTTTCTGTTGGTTACCGCCAGATAGGTTGCCGATAATTTGGTCACGCGTTGGCGTTTTGATGTTGAACAGTTTGATGAAATCTTCTACCGCCATGACTTCTTCGCCATGTTGGATTTGGAAGCCTTTGGTAAGTTTATCCAGTGCACACAGAGACATGTTTTCCTTCACGGATAACCCCAGCACCAAGCCATCGCCTTTACGGTCTTCAGAGATGTAAGCAATGCCATTCGCCAGGCCATCTTGTGGGCTAACCGGGTTAATGGTCTTGTTGTCTAAGTTGATAACGCCACGCTCACTTGGTAGCGCGCCGTAAATCACCTTCATCAATTCAGTACGCCCCGCGCCCATTAAGCCTGACACGCCAAGGATTTCACCACGTTGAAGTGTGAAGCTAATGTCATGAACGCCCGAGCCCGTCAAGCCAATCACTTCAAGGCAAACATCGCCGTGCTTCACATCGATACGCGGGTATTGCTCTTCCAACTTACGACCTACCATCATCTCGATAAGTCCGTCTTCGTTGGTGTCTTTAACCTCGCACTCGCCAATGAACTTACCGTCACGTAGCACAGTAATGTCATCACAGATTTCAAAGATTTCTTTCAGGCGGTGTGAGATATAGACGATGCCGCAACCTTGGTCGCGAAGCTCGTTGATCACTTTGAACAGTGATTCCGTCTCTTTATCGGTTAGTGCATCGGTTGGCTCATCCATGATGATGACTTTAGATTCGAAAGACAGCGCTTTGGCAATCTCCACCATTTGTTGCTCACCAAGACTTAAATCACCAAGCAATGTTTTTGAAGAGTGCTTTACATTAAGACGTTTAAGCAACTTGTCTGCTTCTTCGTACATCTTGCCCCACTGAATACGACCCATCGAGCCAGTAAATTCACGACCTAAATAGATGTTTTCAGCGATTGTCAGCTCAGGGATCAGATTCAGTTCTTGATGAATGATACTGATGCCCGCTTCTTGAGAGTCACGCGGACCTTTAAACGCCGCTGGCTGACCTTGATATTTAATGCTTCCCGCATCCATGTGGTAGATGCCCGTAAGCACTTTCATCAAGGTCGACTTACCTGCCCCGTTCTCGCCCATTAACGCCATCACGCGACCTGGGTAAACATTAAGGCTGGCTTTATCCAACGCCTTAACGCCCGGGAACGCTTTCTCGATGTCGCTGAGTTGTAGAATGGCTTGAGTCATAATTTGTCCTCAATTAGTTGTGGCTTAAAACACCACGCCGGCTTGGAAAATCACATTCGCGTATGGTGTGCACTCGCCTGTTCTAACAACAGCACGGCTTTGTTCTGTACGAGCTTTAAAAGCTTCATGCGATACATAGTTAATCGCGATCTGCTTACCTGCTAGCTCACTTTCTTTTGCTAGCTCAGTGATCAGCGCATCATGGTGAACAGGGCTAACTTTTGCGAATTCTTCAGCAATGATGACCCCTTCAATTTGGGACTCAGACAGAATCACGCGAACGGTATCAAGGAAACCAGGAACGCCATGAGTCAACGCTAAATCGATACGTTGAACATGGTCAGGGATTGGCAAGCCCGCGTCACAAATGGTGATTTCATCGGTATGACCCAACGTCGCCACCAAGTAAGAAATTTCTGAGTTAATTAGGGTGCTTTTTTTCATCTCATCGACCTTTCGGTTACACGTTCATACAACTGTGAGCGTCTCTCTTGGATTAATTTCTATATTGACAGAACACTCATCGAAACGTTTCGATGTAATAATAGAACGATAGGAATAATTGACCAGTCACAGATCGATAAGGTGTGAGAATGATCCGTAATTGAGTACTAACTGATTAAGAAAAGGATAGTGAGGTCACATTTTGCCATCGAAACGTTTCGATGATGAATAACCAACCACGAAACTAAGGTTAACGATCATTTCCAAGTCCAGTTTTGTCTTAAATTCAAGAATACAAAGCCCTCTGTTTATAAATCACCCTCCCCTTCACAAATTTACGACATTTGTAAGACTTTGTTTCATATACAACATACAATTCGTTGAAAAATCAATCTATGCAATAAGTGGCTTCCTAATTAGAAGAGAAGCAATGGAAAATTAAAATTATCACCACATGAAACTTAGCAATAGAATCATTTTGCTTGTCACGCCAGTCATATTGCTCAGTGCATTGGTGTCTAGCTATATCATCTACAGCATCCAAAAAGTCACGTTGATAAAACGCGAAGACAGCTATATCCAACTTCAGATGGATCAGCTTGCAGGTCAACTTCGCCAAGCGAATGTGTTTCTTAACAGCTACGCACATACCCTATCAAAAAGTTATGCGGTGTTAGATTATTTAGCCAACCGAGACTCCAATGAACAATCTACTCGTTTAGAAAGCCAGTTAGCAGAAACGGTGGAAGTATTAAGCCATGGCTACAACGGCGACACTAACATGGCAATTCTTAACGGCCAAAGCCAAGTGCTGTATTTCCAAGAAAGTACTTACCAGCCCACTGGCGTACTAGACCCCAAGATTTCAGCGTACGTAACGAAAACCTTTAATAGCCAACAGGCCTTTAGCCATACCGGGTTTATCTACAACTCCAGCGGTCAGAGTATCTTATTAAAGTATCAAGTCCTTGATCGCCGTTCCGGTGAAGTAGCGACAACATTTGACCCAGCCTTTAACCTATTCATTGTGGCATCCGTATCACTGGAGTCATTTAATGATATAAAACACGAAATTGAATACGATACCCATAGCGTCATCACCTTTTCTGACAAGCCCATTTATCTCGATATACCATTGGCGCAAACGATAGAGCTGCTACCCGGTTTTTATGCGATTCTCTCGCCTGCGGAATTTCTGATGTGGAATAAAGTCGAAAAGGTTTGGCTAGAACTTGCCCTATCATTTGGTGTCGCTGGCCTCATCACCATCGCACTAATTGTCATCGTCTTATACCTCTATGTTATGCAGCCAATCGCTAAGCTGGATAACCAGCTAACAGACATTGAGAGCAATACGAGAGATAACATCGAAAAACTCAACAGCAATGATGAGATTGGGCGCTTGTCGCAGCGCTTTTTTGACATGTACCAAGAGCTAAGAAAAAGTTATGAACAAACTAAACGCCTTGCTGAAACAGACCAGCTAACGCAACTAGCAAACCGCTCTCGCTTTCAAACCCTAGCCTGTAGAGAACTTGCCTCTTGCACAGACAACCTATGGGTTATTTATGTCGATCTAGATAATTTTAAGTTCGTGAATGATAAGTATGGCCATGAATGGGGCGATAAATTGCTGAAAGCCTTTGCTGGGCATATTCAAAAAGTATGTGCTTTATTCGCTCACAAACACGATAGTACCTGTTTTGGTGCTCGTCTGTCAGGAGATGAGTTTGCCATTCTTTTAAGCAGCAAGCACCAATCCTCTTCCATAGCCGATGAGTTGACCAATGCACTCCTTGAACCGATTAAGAATTGTAATCATCACCATTTTGGTGGGCTACCTGTGACGGCAAGTGTCGGTATCGCTGGATTTCCTCAAGACGGGCAAGATATTGAGAAACTCTTATCTTGTGCTGACGCCGCTATGTATCAGGCAAAGCGTGCTGGTAAAAACCAAGCCTCTTACTATTCTATGGAGATGGATGAAGCCGCTCAGAGAAAAGGCGATATAGAACGCGAACTACGAAAAGAAGATATAGAAAAAGAGTTCCACTTAGTATTTCAGCCATACATGAATAACAAAGCAAATGAGATTGAAGGCCTTGAGGTATTGCTTCGCTGGGATTCACCAAGCCTAGGGGTTGTTCCGCCCGCCGAGTTTATTCCAATTGCAGAACAAAGCGGTCAGTTTAACAAGATAGATCGTTGGGTCTTCTCCAACGCGATGCTGGAATACTATCACCTAAAAGAGATTTTCGGCAAAGACATTACCTTATCCATCAACCTTTCATCAGCTGAGCTAAACTCGCTATCAATGGCGGAATATATACACAAGCATGCCCAGGTAAATTCTGTACCTCCGCAGTGCATTGAGCTTGAAATAACGGAGACGTTCGCAAGTGATCAACAAGGAACAGTGTTACTCGATGAACTTTCTAAACTTGGCTATCGATTGGCGATCGATGACTTTGGTTCTGGTTACACATCATTGACCCAACTGGTTCAATACCCCGTTCAAAAGATCAAGTTCGACCGAGAATTTCTGCTGACCTTAATGCACACCGATAATGAACATGTTATTAAGCCAATCATCGAGCTTTGCCATGCGCAAAACAAAACTGTGACCGCTGAAGGCATTGAACACAACGTAATGCATGAATGGCTTTCTGCTTACCGCTGTGACTTCATGCAAGGTTACTTGTTCGGCAAACCGATGAACAGAGAGCAGCTCGATCATTGGTGGCGCTCTGCAAACGATGTTCGATTTGAAGAGTCTGTCAGTGCATAGGGTGACTTAGGCACAAAAAAGCAGCGTTTTATCGCTGCTTTTTAAGACACTTACATTTGCTTAAGCATATTAAGCGTAATATTGGCGGAGTTATCTGCGGTTGCCTTTTTTAAATCGGAATAAACAATATCCGCAGAACCATCCGCTTTATCAGAAATTGTTCGAATGACCACATACGGCACTTTAAACGCTTCGGCCACTTGACCAAGTGCCGCACCTTCCATCTCTACAGCCATCGCATTGTATTCTTGATAGATGCCCGTCACTTTCACTTTGCTTGCAATAAACTGGTCACCAGATGCAATAATGCCACGATAAACGCTCTCTTTGCCTAAGGTTTCAACCGCCGCATCAAACGCATACTTTAGCAGTGTTTTGTCTGCATAGAAGTAACGTTCTTGATAGTCAGGCAGCAGTCCCCTTGGCATATTAAATGCTGTTAGATCAACATCATGCTGAACCAACCGTGTTGAGACCACTACATCGAGTGGATCCAACTTAGGATCACTAGCACCAGCAATACCAGTAAAAATAAGTTGGTCAACACCAAAAGATTGAATCAAGAGTGTAGTTGTCATTGCGGCATTCACTTTACCAACGCCCGATTTAGTCACGACAACCGTTTTACCCTCTAACTCACCCGTGTAAAAGCGATGACTACCAATTTTTTTTACTTGTTGGTTTTGGATTTTTGGCAATAGCGCTTCAACTTCTACATCCATCGCACCGACAATACCGATGGTCGAACCTGCAACGGAAGGAAGTGAGTACGCAGCAAGCATTAGAGCAAGAGATTTCTTCAACATGGGGATCCTGAAATGTACCACGCGCCACCAAAGTGTGACGCGACGCATACTATACAGTAGTTCACCCGATAAGTAATCGTTTGCATTAGTCAATGCATACTGATTGGCTAAGAAATTCTCAATTAATGAGAAAGACTTAGCCATTTTTGGTTTTCATTGAAGAAGCGACACGCTCTTTTGCGCTAACGGTTGGCATAAAATAGTCACAAGCCGCACGTTTCGCATCGGTTGGATGGCCCCACGCACCGCAAATATCTGCGCTAGCCTTCTGCCTAGTAAACTGGCGACATTGTCCGCATCTATAATTCATAACTCTTCCCTGAGTGATTAAATCCTGTCGTTCTATTATGTCGAGACTTACGACTTATTGAGTGCAAATTCTACCGCAGCCTTCGCGTGAATCTCCGTTGTATCGTAAAGCTTTACGCCAGTGTGCTGAGGTTCAACTAGCATCGCAATCTCAGTACAACCAAGAATGACGGCTTCAGCGCCTTCTTCAACTAAATTGTCGATAATAGCAAGGTACTGTTGACGAGAATCCTCCCGCACTTCACCTCTGCATAGCTCGTTGTAGATAACCTCATGGACAATCGTTTGGTCATCCACACTCGGTACGACGACCTCGACGCCAAACTTGTCGATAAGTCGCTGCTTGTAGAAGTCTTGCTCCATAGTAAATCGCGTACCAAGCAGACCAACTTTCTTGACTCCATCAGCTACCAACTTCTCTGCGGTTGCATCTGCAATATGGACAAGCGGTACATCTACTGCTTGCTGAATTTGGTCCGCGACTTTATGCATGGTATTGGTACAAATCAGAATGAAGTCAGCACCACCAGCTTCTACCGATTTTGCAGCCTGAGAAAGAATCTTGGCGGTATCACCCCATCGGCCTTGGTGTTGAAGCGTTTCAATTTCGGCGAAATCGACACTGTACAAACAGACTTTTCCTGAATGCAAACCGCCCAGACGCGCTTTCACTTCACGGTTAATGATTTGATAATAGTTCGCGGTGGATTCCCATGACATACCACCAATTAGGCCTATTGTTTTCATTATCTTCCTTAATCGACATGTACCTGAAAATCTTCACTGTAAAAAGCATCGAACACCATATCAATATCTCTCGGTAGCGTCCGGCTTTGAGAGAGTTGAGGGATCTTGTGTTGGCCAAAAAACTCAATCTCGGAAACTTCTATGTTTTCTTTTGGTTCACCAGAAACATACTCACATAAAAAAAACATTTTGTAGATATGGAATGGATAAGGTGGTTGGTAATCGTGAATGGCCCTATCCCGTATAGCGATCAGCTTTGGATTTGCAACAACTAAACCAGATTCTTCTGATACTTCTCGAATTACTCCAGCACTTGGTGTTTCACATACGTCAGCCCAACCGCCAGGCAATGTCCAACCACCATCTTCACGTTCTCTCACCAGTAAAATCTTGCCATCTTTAATAACGCCAGCTCGAAGATCGACTTTCGGTGTCGGGTAACCTTTTTCAGCAATAAACAGGTTTTGAACATCCGTCACTGGTTTTTGGCTGATGTCAGCAAACATTTGATGTGCAATGGACTCGACCATTTTAAATCGTTCCAAATCAAAGGCGTCTTTACTATACGCCTCCCCTGCTTGAGCTATTGCTTGAAGTTGCTTTGCCCAGTCTAACCATTTCGACATACACTTCCCTCTATTCGCTTTCATTTTCAAAAATTAGCATAACTGGCTGAAAGTGAAGTTTATTTTTGATCAAGTTTTCGCGAGGTATCAATTTTTAAAAGAAGGACATTCAATATATTTTAATATGACTCCAACTGTTAAAAAATTATCACCCCGAACATTTGGCGATTTTTCCGAACTCTACGGATTAAACAAAGGTTTCAACGATTCTTTTAGTCGCTGATATTCACTTAATGCAATGCTATCGACTTTTGTTGAAACTGGCGCTTTTATTATCGAATACCAATCAACAGATACTGCTTCTAAACTCTGAATATCACCTTGCCAGCTTGTAACGATATAATAGTGAATTAATTGCAGTTCGATCGTTGGGTGGTACAGAGAGCACAAGTACCCAAACTGAGAAGGTTTGATTTTCAACTCTTCCTTCATCTCTCTGAACAGAGTTGTTTGCTGACACTCCCCCTGCTCCATGTGCCCACCAGGTATTGCGATTGCACCTGGGTCTGAGTCTTTATCCTTTGCTCTGGTTTCCAACAAAACTTGATCATCCTTGACTAGGATAAACGAGACACACTCATGAACTACCATCTTCTTCGCCTATTGGTAATAGTTTTCTAGCAAGCTAACATAAAACAGGTAAATGATGTGAGCAACGTAAGTGAATAAATTGACAATATACAATAACCTAGCTGAACACTTGGTTGAATATGCTTAATAATCCATAGTGACAACCATTACATTAAGATTTTGTAAGTAATGGTTTGTTACGACTAGGATCACAATCTAATAATTTTTTACGCAATACTTTCGCAGAAATAATCTATTTGAATTAAAAGGGGATTTTTATCAAATCGATAATTAAACGTTGTTTTATTTAATGTCCCGCTTGGTAAATCTCGGTAAACACAGTTTTATTAATTACTCAAATCGGATAGTATTTGTTCTGAAGATTTTTAAAGTCATCGATTAACCTCTTAATGTTGATTAATTTCAATTAGTTAGTTGAACAATATTCACCAAATACTAATCGTATTTGAGTAATAGGTGTCACTACGCATAATAGACAACATTGAGAATAGTATTAAATTGATGTACATGCTGTATTAACGATTGCAAGAAGCGCTCGCTAAATTCGCTACACCAAGAGTTTTATTTAGTACCAATGAAAAAGCTATTTTTATTATTGATATGGACGTCATTGGCAGTCTCACCATTTGCCTTTGCTCACCAATCAGAAAAAACGACAGAAACAAAAGCGACAAAGCAACTTGTTGAAAAGACATATAAAGAAGCCCAGTTGGAAGGCGTCATTGATTTTCATTTATTCAATGATGCGTTTTTAGCTTACAAGAAGACCTCAGACCGTAAGAAGCCTCTTTTAACTATCATCGATTACAGCAAACCATCTACTGAAAAACGATTTTATGTGGTCGATTTGGACAAGAAAAAGCTTATTTTCAACACCTATGTCGCTCACGGTGTAAACAGTGGTAAGAAGACCGCGACGAAATTCTCTAATGTCGTGAACTCTCGTAAGACCTCTTTGGGGACGTTCTTAACCGACACCACTTACTATGGCTCTAATGGTTATTCGCTTCGCTTGGATGGCCTGACGTCTGGTGTTAACGACAAAGCACGTGAGCGATACATTGTGGTTCATGGTGCCGACTACGCCAACCCTTCTTTTATACAAAAAAATGGTTATCTTGGTCGCAGCTGGGGCTGCCCAGCTTTACCACAAAACCTTTCACGTAAAATCATCGATACGATTAAAGGCGGCAGTGTTATCTACGCCAGCGCATAAGGGTTCTTGAACTAACTTTGAAAAGGGAGCATATCAGCTCCCTTTTTAATGTGACAAAAAACTGTTCATCCTTTCAGCAAGCCGTTAGTATACGCAAGCGCCACCTTCAGGTAGCAAACGAATATCGATTCCATTGTGTTTTAGGGTTAGTTTTGGTTCACGTATTTCGCCTTTTGCTTTTGTTGTCAGTCTCCCTGTTCTCAGGGCAAATGCTTGCAGCGCAAAACTACCAATACTCAGCAGCCCAACACACATATTCAGAGAAGTTCTCTAAGCTAACTGACGTAATAAAAACGCCCTGTTGCACGTGGAAGGCTCATGACTCTTGGAGCCAAGAAGGTTACTTTCGCCACTTAAAGCGTGATCTGCTTGGCCTACTCCCATACAGGCGTTCATCTAACAACGATGGTAAGCCTGTATCGAGTATTTCTCCGAACTACCATTTACTTGTTGCCTTCTCCCCCCCAGCCCTTTTGGAAATTGCCCTTAAAGCAGTCCCTTTGCCTAATAATGCAGACTTGTTCGCTAGCAATGGAGGTCATCACCTACCAGGCTGGAAGCAAGCTAACTTACTTTACGTATTCAAAAACAGTCGCGACTCATAGCTCGCGCATCGACTGTACTGACATCAAAATGGAAACCGTCAGTATTAGCCATGGATGATCTCTTCTAAAATTAACTCGAGATCCTGATTATGAAAAAAACCGTGACTGTTACCGCTCTGGCTTTTGTTTCTTTATTCACTGCTACGGCTATGGCCGCTAAAACTGAAGATATGAGTGATATGACATTGCTAGAGTGTGCGAATGCCTCCAACATTAGAACCGCGGTACCTGAACATCGTGCTATGTTCCGCCATTACTTAATGACCAAGCGCGGCTATACCTTTAGCCAATTGTCCTCTGCTGAGACCGAGTTCAAAGCAAAAGGTATAGATGAAGGAGAACTCACACAGTTTTACCAGAGTGAATGTAAAGAAGCCGGTGAACTGCTCTACAATGCCGGATACTAGCTAAACTGACTTTAATTTAAAAGGCGCTGCGATAGCGCCTTTTTGATTTTTGATGCACATTTAAACACACAAATGAAGCTATTGAGGAAGTTGCGGGGTTGCCTTTGACTTGCTCCATGTTTTACGCACTTTAACAATAATGAAGCTCATAATGGCAATGGTTAGCGTGATTACTGGTGCTGCCATCAACCCCATGGTGACTAATTTGCTGATGTTTTCTGGTAACAAAGGTAACAACATACCAAAGCCACAAAGCAACAACGTCCATAACAATGCGCTTAACCACGAGAAATAGTGAAACTTGTTCACCTTCTTACCTCTAATTCCCATCATTAACGGTAGCAATGACCGTACGACAGGAACGAAACGAGCACAAAACAGCGCAATCAATCCGTGTTTACCTAAAAGCACGTCCACTTGGTGAAGGCGTCTTTCAGGCACTGCATTTACCCAGCCTTGCACTTTAGGCAGGCGGTTTAGCCATTTCCCTTGAAAATACGCAGCCCAACTACCAAACGCTGCGGATACCGTTAGCAATAGCAATATGAATACCGGGTCCAGAATCCCGACTGCAGCAAGGGTACCAGACAAAACAACCACACTGTCACAAGGGAAAGGAGCCGCTGGTATAAAGCCACTCTCTAAAAATATCAACATGCCTACTACAAAGTAGATCAAACCCGCACTACCGGGCGCCATCAAAGCAGAAAAATCTTGGTGCCATAGCGCTAACAAGACATCTATAATAGAATCAAACATATACTTCTCCAAATTATTCTAATAAATCAAAACGTTAAGATTTGACTATTGATAATGAATAAATCGGTATAGCAAGTTTGCCTCTTCTAGACCCCGCGCTCGAGTATTGTGGTTCGTATCCATTGCGCGATGCAGCATTGCATAAGTACAGCGTAAAGCATTTGATAGAGATTGCTCTGATTGCGACCCCCAAACGCTCGTTGTACGAACAGTCTCATTGTAAAGGGGCTGACGATCTTGAGTGGTTATTGGACGAGTAGAATTTAAGCGGAGTTGCTGGCGACCTTGGAGAGATGCATTTAACTCGCGGAAAAAGAAAGTCGTTCTGAGCTTTTCTTCTTCGATATGCTCTAGCCCTGCTGGCGTGGCGAAATGGGATTGTCGGAAAGCATTACTCTGCCCTGATGCAAACACCAAACCAGAAAAAACAAGAGTGAGCAAACCAAACAGGAAGGTACGCACCAAGGGGAGCCTCAAACGTAACGATAAGACGTTTTAACCCCACTTGAAGCGCAATGCAAATGAAATTCTCACATCACAATAATTTGGTCATAGTTTGATATCAAAGTGCCGTTTTATTGCTCTTTTGGCGGGTACAACTCAAACATTTTTTGCACTTCTTCAGAGATAAATTCTTCACGCTTTTCAGTACTCATGGATTCCGTCAACTTACGCTTCGATATGGCTTTCCAAACAACTTGATTCGCTTTGGTATCGACAAGCTCTACGACTAAGTTGCCATACTTTCTTTCACGATACCTTTCTGGGCTAGAGACAGCGACTCCAAAACTATTCCAGCCATACCCCACACCAAACGAAGTACCAGATGATACAAGCTCAGATTCCGGCTGGATATCATGATGGACATACAAATCCCCTCCTGCCTCCACCATAGAAAGACCTTTGCTCTGCAGTTGCCCTTCAATAGCCTCTTCTATTCGACGAGCGTCGAGACTCATTGGCGTTGAACCTTTCTCACCAAAATCAAAAGTCTTATACAGCGTGAAGTCGGCTTGCTTGTCTATGTCAGTACTTACTGTTGTACATGCACCAAGAATCAATGCCAATAATGAAGCTGTTATTCCTGCTTTAACCATCACGTTACTCCTCTCATAGCGAATGCTCATTAATGAACACAATCATCGAAAGCATGAATTTGTTTACCACTTGCGAGCACAGGTAAGTGACTCTCACCCATTTCAGTGTTGGCTATAGATAAAGACTTTTCAAATTTAGCTGATAATGAACGAGTTAACTCTAGACAAAACATCATCATTTTGTCTTGCGAATAACAAGTTAAAGTCGCTAAACGCTCAACTGTTGATTCAGGGCTTTTACATTTGAAATCCATTGACCAACAGATTCTGGAGACATGACATCTGGATTTCCGAGATCATTATCGTGAACACCAGCTAGCTGAGGCGGCAGCGTATCAATAATCAACTCCAAATCCTTATGGGATTGAATCTCTCTATTAAATACTTCCGCCATATCTTCGCTGTAAGCTGCACCTCTGGCTTTTGCGGCTTTGACAAGCCCTTCTAAGAGTACATACCAAGTAGTCATAGGTCCTTGTACAACCGATGCTGACTCTGCGGCAGAATCAATAAACGCAAATGGTATTGTTGCTATCGATTTGTTTTTTTCCATCGCAGCAAAAATCCAATCTGTATCAAAAGAGAAATCAAAGACTGTCGGTTTTTTTAAGATATAAGTAAGAGTATCTCTACTGTAGAGCTTAAATGCGGCCTGCGTATCCTTTATACCTCGCTCAAAGATTTGAGCTCCGATCATCCGCTGCATATGACGTAATGTTTTTATACCCACGCCCCAGCGTTCTTCTTGCTTCACCAAGATCGAGTCTTCATGTTTGCGATTGCCAAGTACCACTTGCTTGTCAGAATTAACAAAAGGCTCAATGATCAACCCCAGTTGACCCAGATGAACAGAGTTATCCGCGTCAGTGTAGACAACCGCATCCACCCTGTTACTCAATGCGCATTCACAGCCAAGGATAATGGCTCCCCCCTTCCTTGAGTCATCCACATTGCGTAGATTTTTAAGTGGGCCAGTCATTGTTGGTATTGCGTCAGATAAACGCAAAACGGTAACTTTCTCTCTGATATGAACAGGATATTGCTCAACGATACCCTTTGCGATTGAGGCGCTTTTGTGTGGACACCCATCATCGACAGCATATAAATGCCAGCTAACGTTGGAGCCTTGCGTGATCCAATTTAGCTGCTCAATTTTCGTTCTTAATGAATCTTCACCATTAGGGTTTTGAGGGCTTTTAGGCCGTAATCGATTCTGCTCCCCCCACATAGCAAACACAACTCCAACTTTCGTCGGTTCTTCAACCCGCAGTATCATGCGCCTAGACTCCACAAGCTTGACGGCAAGCTGAAATTCTAACGGCGGTTCAAGTCTAGCAACCATGCTCTTGTAGTTATCAATGGTGAGGTCTTTCAACTGAAATAGTTCATCCGCTAACAGAAGAAGTCTTTTTTGATGAGTGTCGTTCGTTAGATCAAATTTAGTATTGGACGCATTGAGCAGTTCTAAAGCCTTTGATAATGGAGTAACCATACTTTCCCCTAGCTATGACATTATATATTCACAGTTAAGATTAGTATGCAATTGGTTTAATACAAATTATTCACAACGCTGATCTTGTGTGTAAGTAAAGTTTCGATACCTTGCACTGTACGCCTTCGCCTTTGTGACATTAAATAAGCCAGCCCAGTTAGATATTTGAGGATCGGTAGCCCACACGTTTGCCATTACCCTCAATCTAGAGCTCTCTACACTTGGAATTGGGTCATAGATACTATTTTTAACTTTCAGAACCGATTTCCCATCGATAAACCACTCTAGAAAATCTTTGCCCCAATAGATTCCGTAGCGATGAAAACTCTTGGATGCATCAAATCCAAGAAAAATAATGGTTTCATGTGAGTTCGCATACGCGTCATCATCTGTCCAAAAGTTAAGTTGAACCATGTTGGTATTCGATCCCAGAAACTCAATATCAATTTCATTGTGGATACCATTACCATCATCAGGCTTATCAAAGGGGCCAGAAAAGAGGAAGAAAGAGCTGACGACTCCGGGTGCTTTTACAGGTTTCATATCAACCTCAAAACATCCATAGGAAAAATATTCTTGGCTTCTCAACTCACCAGAAGAAAAAACTAAGTCACCATTTTCATTACGCTTTTCTTCGGGGGATAATGTTATTTTCATACCTTTCCTGTTGAAAGATACTGCGTCAGCATCCCAACGGCTATAAAAAGGAAAACCATTTGACCAACCGTCTGAAAGCCACCAACGGCTCTCATCTAGCTTAGTTAAGTCATCAGAAAAACTTGAAGAGAAAGCAGATGCAGACATCAAAACAAGTGGAAAAACACTGGTCATTCTTAGGCACTTAATAGACATAAATAACTCAAAAATTTTTATGGTTTAGTTAAAGCGTAATCCATAAGTGACATTTTGCACATTAATTGCCGTAACCTATCAATCATTAACGGGAGTAAAAGTTCTTCTCTGAATGGCTTCGACAGGCTGCGTATCCTGTAACTCAACATTTCCTCTCGAGATTTGCTTTACTGCTTCCTGAGCAATATTTTCTTCCTTATGTTCACCAGAATAATCGGATTCAAGAGATTGCGTTACTTCATCTAGAGGAAAGGCTTCAACCACAGTTAGCTCACTTCCTTCTTTGATAATCTCATGTTCGTTAGGCTTTTGAATAACGATACGCTCTGGGTTAGCTTGCGGTTTTGGCTCCATTACAAACGTCGATTTACTTTCAAATCCGCTGTTAATGTTGAGTTGACCATCAGGTGTATACTGCCTCAACTGTACGCTTGCTTGTTGAGGACTTCTACTCGATTCTTGCAGTGTAGCCTGTCGCTCCTTTAACAAACCAACCTTTGGAGAAGTAAATGAGAGAAAGCCAAGCTTCTCTTCCCACACCTCAACTAAAGCAAGTAACGCTAACCAATTGCTGTCTACCTGATAGCCACTATCAGGAGACAAATTACTCTTTAGGCTTGTATTTGCTTGCTCAACCTCTTGATGCAATTGCTGTTGAAGCGTTTGCCAATCGCTTCCCCCCATTAAAAAATATCTGATGCTGTTTGACCAATATTCATACGCAACTGGATCTTCCGCCCTTTCTGCAGATATACTCGCTAAACCATCTGCCAAGCCAGCAACCTGCCACATTTGTTCACTGCCCAATTGCAGTTCTTTCGACAAAGCTAAATTTGCTTGTTGGTGAAATGATTGTGCAGCTTGCCTATACCTGCCTTGATTCAAAAGAAGTGTTGGCTTAGTAAGCAAGTCAATCGCTGCCGACTCTAGTGCTGAAGTTGTAAAAGGAAGTAGCACTAAACACAGAAATAGACTTAGACTTTTCATCGAAATGTCTCCACTAAACAGCGTCCAGGATGGTCAAATCGAGAATTGAACTTCACATCACGATATTCTTTGGTTTTACCTAATTGATATAACTTACCATTTTGCTTGTATAGAAGAGCTTCGAGTACACCTGCATTAGTTTTTAGACTGATACTTTTTTCGTAAGCGCTGGTAAGCTCATAACGCCCCTCATACCACCCCCGCTGAGGGTCATAGAGTTCTTTGACCAAAACCATCAAACGTTCAGTGTAGTCCGTTTTCCATAATGCCCACATTTGGAACGCGACACGAGTAGAAACTAACGCGAGATGATCATGTGAAGAGCCGTCTTCGGCTAAGGTTATCCAAGGTGTACCAAGACCGTATATCGCATCGTAGACAAAATAAGGCTCACCAGAAACGACATGTTCGCCTCGAGCGGTGTAAATACGTTCGTTTTCCCAACGCAACTCTTGCACTTGGTATATGGCATCGGCCATAGCCGACAATGTGTGATTTGAATGACTGGCATCACTGGAGCCGTCATCGTTCAATTTATCCCAATTGAATTCCAACCCCATCCACAAATAAGGCGTTGAATAAACCGGCCTCAACACGTTAAAAACCCTAGGATCGCGACCATCAAATATCAAATCTACGCCATATATTGTTGCGACATCATAAGGCTCTATGTTCATAGCTTTCTCTGGTACCAACTGCCAATCTAAGTAACCAAAAGAGGTATACTCTTCGAGTCCAAGGCGACCTTCCTTGTACCTTATTAACTGACCATCATTTATGACAGAGCCATACAATTCTCCGTCTGTACTGACCAACTCACAAAAATTCCATCTAAGGACAGCTTTATCGATATATTCTGTAAACTCCGGCGAATGTTGTTTCACTATAGCCAAAACGATCAATAACCTACCCACGTCCAAAGAAGACCAACCTATATCTTGCGGTTGATTTCCATAGTTAACCATCATTCCAGATTGCGTGCCGTAGACCTTGTTTGGTGCTATCCCATAGCTCAAATCCATCTTGTTTAGAAAAGATAGAACTAAAGTTAGCCTTTCGTCATATTGCTTGTTTGAGATAAATTCAAACTCCCTCGCCGCAAGCAAAGTAATCAGATAATCAGCAATACCAGCCATATTTGTTGTCGGATAATTATCAATGCTGTTTACCAAACCTGTTGCAAGTTGAGTGTTATTTTCGACATACTTCCATGCAACCGAAGCCCACTCGACCTCTTGCTCTGTTAGCTTCCCGTGTCTACCTTGACGAATTATTTGAGATTGACTGATCGCATCAAACCCATCGCTAACACCACGATATACGACACCACAAGCGGAAATAGACACTGACAACAACACTACGAACCATGTCTTATGCATTAAAGCACCTTACCCTTACTCTATTGGCTCTATTTTTTTTCGCGGTAAGCATTGACCTTCATAACCAAAAGGAGACTCTAAAGCTTTTTCCCACAAGCTCGGTGCAAGTTGATCTTTATAGGTTAGGAGTTTTCCCTGCTGTTTATAGAGCAATATTTCAAGCGTGATGCCATTGTTGTTAGAAGTAAACGTGTTGATCAATCCAGTTCCGTTTTCAAATATCCCTTCATAGAATCCTTTGTCGGGGTCATAAGCCGTAGAAACATGGTCAAACAGAAGATCGGTATATTCTGTATCCCAAAGTACCCACATTCCCATAGCACCTTTAATTGCAACTGCGGAATATTGTGGTAGGAACTCGCCCACTTCAGATATGGTATTCCATGCAAAACCATCAGTATAAATAGTGTCGTAAACGAAGTATGGAGCCCCAGCAAGTTGATGCTCGGTTCTTGCTGTAATTATCCCTGTTTGTTTGTAACGCTCCTCTTGTACTCGATAAATCTGCAATGCAAACTCAGCCATCCATTCGTGGGAGTAGTGCTTATCATGAGCAGTTCGATCAGAGACATGATCCCAACCTAGTTCTATACCATCCAAAACATAACTTTCAGTTACAACGTAACTATGAGCTTTTAGCTTTCGTGGGTCTCGCGTATCATAAGGAATATCATATCCATAAAGGTTGATGGTGGCATATGGTTCTGCCATTGCGGCTTGCGTTGTATCGAAGCCCCATAATTCAAACCCTTTTGCAGCATACTCCTCATAACCCAAACGTCCTTCTTGCAGGTACTGTACTTCTTTACCTGGCTCTAGTAGAGCGCCAAACATAGTGCCGTTTTCATCCACCACGTTACAGAAGTTCCACCTCAAGACTGCCGAATCAATGCTAGTAGCAAACTCAGGAAAGCGGTGCTTAACGATGTATAGCCAAATCAATAGCCGACCTAAATCTAAGGCTGAGTAACCGATCTCTCCAGGTTGGTTGGCGTAATCTACCTTTGCCGCTGTTTGCGTATTGTAGGCCTTGTTTGGTAGTTCACCCATGAACAGATCTAGCTTATTTAGTGTGGTCAAAAATTTCACTAATCGCCTATCGAGTTCAGGTTTATCGATAATTCCTAACTCATAGGCACTGACCATCCCAGCGAGATACGAAGCAGCATCCCACCAAGTGACCGAAGGATAAGCATTTACTGCGTTAACGAGCCCCGTCGATTCTTGAAAGTTGTTTTCGAAATATTTCCAAGCAATACGAGCCATTTCCATTTCTTGCTCAGTCAGCTGCCCATGTCTTGGTTGAGGTATGTTCCAATGCGTTTTTCTCTCTACGATATCTTCAGAAAACTGATTGTATTTATTTCCACATCCAACCAACGCCAAAGCAATCAAACTGTACGTAACTGTGCGCATACATCTTCCTTATTCTAGTTATTTTTTCTCGCCTACTTTGAGCAATGGTCCATTTTCAATATAAGCTAAGGACTCAAGCACAATGCCGTTTGTATTTGCAGTAATGGCTTTGTTCACACGTCCATCAGACTCGTAGCGTCCTGAGTACCAACCTTTATCATCCGAATACAATTGAGATGCCTCCGCGATCAATAAATCCGTGTACTCAGATTCGTACAACGCATACCAACCAAATGCAGCTTTGGTAGACAGCGTTTTCAAATGGGATTGATCTTTACCATCGTCAGAAATTGCGTTCCATTTTTTACCATCAGAAAAGACGGTGTTATAAACAAAATAAGGCGCCTCATCGACATTATCTTCGCTCACAGCCGTTAAGATCCCCGTATCTTCGTAACGTCGCTCCTGAGCTTCATAAACTCGGTGAGCAAACACCTTAGACACGCTATCCGCACCGAACTCTAAGCCATCGAGAATGTAGGACTCACTCACGACATAGTTGTGCGCGTGATACTCTGCAGGGTCACGCTTATCTGTTGGAATTTCTATCCCGTACACATCAATTAATTCCAAGTAATCTATGTATTTCATTGAGTTAAAGACGTCGCGCCCCATCAAAGCCAAAGATTTAGACGCATATTCCTCGTATCCAATGCGTCCCTCTTGCACCAACTCCATCAATCCATCGTTGTTTGTAGGCCTCGCGCCAAACAAGTAACCATCTTTGATCATCGCACTAACTTTCCAGTGATTTAGCACGTCGTTAACTTGCTTATTGAACTGGGGATACTGCCAAATCATGATGTTCAAAGGCACTAGGACCCTACCAATATCGATTGCAGACCAACCAATACCGTTATCTTTAGGGTTGTTAGCATAATCAACCATCTGCAATGTTTGAGTGTTATAGGCTTTGTTAGGAAGTTGCCCATCGACTAGTGGTAACCGAGCCAAAGTGGTTAACGCTTTGTCCATTCTCAGATTGAATACATCATCCGTAACAATGTTTAATTTTTCAGCAGCGATAAGACCCAATAAATAGGACGCGGTATCCCACATAGTCGTAGAGGGATATCCATCCACGGAGTTAACTAACCCTGTGTTTTCCTGATAGTTGTTATCAAAATACTGCCAAGCAACATTTGCCCATTCGTATTCTTCTTCTGTTAGGATCCTCTGAGGTTTGAACGGAATGTCTTCGGGAGCATCAAAGGTAATATTCCCAAGAACTTGTCCCGTTTCACGAGTTTCAATACTAAATGCAATCAACAACGCCGTAATTAAACCGAGAATAAACACAATATGATGGCGAGCATTAATGAGTGATTTCTTAAACTCCATATTTCAATTCCTCTGAATTTGTTGCTTGTTCTTGATCATTACTCTCTGCTGGCGGTGTCCAAAAAGCGGCTGCAATCATGCCCCACATCGCCATCATATTATTGATTATCCAAAACGTATTAAGTACCAGCCCTCCAAAGGAATAGCTCCCCCAGCTCCCTGTTGAATACCCTATCCATGCAAATAGAAGTGCAAATAAACTAAGTCCAAACACTGTGATTTGTGGGATAACAAGTTTGAAAAAACTACCAGTCTGGCGTTCTTTTGGGGTTGTAGGAAAACTGATTTTCTGACCTCTTAAAACGGTCCAGAGCGCTCTTAGATTTACAGGGAAAAAAGAGAGAAAGTTTGTTTTGCCTTTATATCCGGCCACACCCCATGTACCAAGCATCATGGCAATCTCTGCCGTCAGAACATACGGCAAAAAGTGCAGATAGAAAGTAACATCATATGCACTTACAGGAGCAATAGACGTTAAAAAATAAACAATGGGACACGCTAAAAAAATGATGTTCCAGATGGCTGATAAATTAGACCAGAAACTCGCACCATACATAAGCTTCTGTTTGAATGTGAGGCCTTTTCTAAATATAGGGTTGTCATTCATAAATATATCGATCGAGCCACCGGAATACTTGAAACGTTGCACTGTCCACGTCTGCAAATCCTGAGGAGATAGCATTTTGCTTTCTACCTTCGGATGCATCACTGACCGCCAATTTCTTTCTCTATCAGAGTGAAGCACAATAGATGTATAAAGGTCCTCAGAAACGTGAAATTTATATGGTGTAAATTCGGTGTCAAAAAGAATCTCGTTCCTGAGATTCTCAGAAACAGACGCATCAACTTGTTTTTCTTTAGTTAAACGTCGAATTTGCTTTTCTACCAGATCTTGCTCTTTAGTGATTTGCTCTGCGTACGCTCTGAGTGCTGCTTCCATGACCGCTTCACGACGGTGAATTGAACCCGCTCCACAACAAAAAGAAGCATTTACCCAGTTTCTTCGACGTTGAATTACGTCATAAAACATTTGCGGATCATTCACAAAAGGGTCATCGCCAAATGTAACTGGCCCATATACACGTTCAACCGCCCTCCCAAGACCTTTAGACCATTTACCCAACTTTCGTTCTAATAAATCTGGCAATCTCTCACCTTCTGGCAAGTCAAAGAACCATTGTGGAGTCTGCACCCACGCAACCGAAGGATCACGAAAGTAGCCTAACGTATTTTCTAAAATAGAAGGAAATGGACGCGTATCTGCATCACAAATTACAACAAAATCTCCGCTAGTTCTCTCCATTGCATTGCGTAAGTTGCCAGCCTTAAAACCTATGTTTCCTTCACGAGTTATGTATCCCACCCCCATATCTTCGGCCATTGCCTGCATTTCTGGCCGCTTACCATCATCCAATATGAAAATTTTGATATCGACAGGGTGTGGATACCGTATTTTCTGAGCATCAAGAATACTGAGCTTTACTAGTTCAGGTTCTTCATCATAACTTGGAAAAAAGACATCAACACTGATAGGGCGATCTTCATCGGTATCACTTACGCATTCGGCAATCTTAAATGGGGGTGACTGCTGCGGCTCATCTTTTACTTTCCATAAGTTAAAGGTGAACAATAACGAACCGATATAAGCACAGGACTCCGCAAAAGCGAGAGGTAGTGAAAACCATAAAGCATCATAGTTAAGTGCATACATCCAACGCCACCCGAGATACCAAATGCCAAGAGTTAAGTTACATGTTGCTAGGTATTGATATAATAGTTCCCGTGGAATGCTGTGTGGAACAGGCTCTGGTGGAACTCTGTTCTCGAATTGACGAAAGTAATTATCCATTCCTTAGCTACCCCGTTTTTACTAGCCAAACACAGCGAAAAGGCTACTCACTGTGACACTGTTGTATTATTAATTTCTTCTGGTTTGAGTTTTTTTTGCATGAGAAATCGGTTTTTTTCAGGTTCGATATCCATTGTGACTTCGTCCATTAAATTGGAAACGATGATGAATCCTCGACCTGATGTTGTCCATGTCGACTCATCTTCTGGATCTGGCTCTACAAAGTCACTTGTTATCGCTTGGATAAGCTGTCTTTGCGTCATTGCTTGCCCTTCATCCTCAATGACTAGGGTCAATATAGAAGCTGACTCAGACTCTAACATTTCGCATTGAACGGTTATTGGCCTCCCTTCGATACCTTGATAAGCATGAAGAAAAGCATTGTTAACCATTTCAACAACACACAGTTCAAGCTGCCCTTGGACATCCCTATTTATTCCTATTTCAGACCAGTACAACACCAGTGCATCTGCCGCATGTCTCGAAGCATCTAATGAACTCAAGTAAACTCTGTTAAACGGTGTTATGCCTATAGAAGACATTCTTCACCTCCTAAGGCTTACATACCATTTATCATATCGGTAACACGCTTTTGCGTGCATTGAGAGCGTAAGTTACTCCAGCTAATTTCCTCATTAGCTCGCCCATCATGACCTATACAATAATTACCAAAAATCGTTTGTTCTCGTACCGTTTCGCCTTGATGAACGTGTATATTGTCGAATATTAATGATTCTTCGATCTTGCTTCCCGTATCCAATTGACAGTTTGCACCGATTAAAACTGGACCTTTAAAGCTAACCCCTTGCTCAATTTTACAACCGCTTCCAATAACAACTGGAGGCTCTATATTGCAGTTGTCGAGGTCAATAACGGTGTTGATTCCAAGCCATATACCAGCTCTAACCTGGGTACCCGGAACACGGTAGCCCGGCACTTTACCATCCAAGATGTCACGTGTGACGCTCCAAATATCTTTGATATTCCCCACATCCAGCCATTGGAACTTCATGTCAACGGCATAAAACGGCACATGTTCTTCAACTAACTTTGGAAACAGTTCACTACCAATATCAAACTCGCCCTCTTTAGGAATGTAGTCGAAAATTGCTGGCTCAAATATGTAAATGCCGGTGTTTATCTGGTTAGAAAGCGCGTCCTCTTTTGAAGGTTTCTCCTGAAAACTCGTCACAGAGCCCAGCTCATCTGTTACTACGACGCCATATTTTTCAACTTCATCAGGAATTACTTCTTTGGTGATAATCGTAGCAATACCACCTTTCTTTTTGTGTTGGCGAACGGCTTCTGAAAGGTCTAGGTCCACCCAAGCATCGCCACATACAACGACAAAAGTTTCATCAAAGAAGCCTGAAAACTGTTGAATCTTTTGCATTCCACCAGCAGAGCCCAACGCTTTACTCTGAAACTCACCTTCAATTAGTTCGCCTTCATAGGAATATGACAGTTGGACATTGAAGTGATGACCATCACCAAAATACCCCTCGATAACTTCAGCTAAGTGGCTAGTATTAATAACAATTTTATTAATATTATGCTGAGCAAAAAGTTCAATCATAGATTCCATCACTGGTTTTCCCAATATTGGAATCATGGGTTTAGGAATAGATTGTGTAATGGGGCGAACGCGAGTTCCTTTACCTGCAGCAAGAATCATCCCTTTCATAACACCTCCTTAAACAGCTTCTTTTATGGCCGCATCAACACTTGAATAGGTTTTAATAAGACGATCCATCCTAGTTAGCTTAAACAAATCGAGTACTGGCTTTTGAGCATTTGCAACACAGATCTGTTTATCACGCAGTAGTTTGTACACTCCCATTACCGCACCTAAACCACTGCTATCCATGAATTTAACTTGACCTAAATCCAGAACTAATTTGCTCGATAAAGAAGACTGAATAGTCTCAATTTGAACCCTAAACTCTGGTGCCAGTTTGGCATCAAAGCGCTCTTCTGTTATTTGAAGAATTGTGCTGTCGCCTTGTTGACTAACTTCATATCGCATTTCTCTTCTCCTTTTAAAGAACCTTTCCATTCAGCAACTAAGACACTGACATCATCGTCGAAACAATCCGATTGTTTCCAATTCCGAACCATATTGACGAGTATTTCTGTTTGCTGTTGTGTTGGATGCTGATTTAGTGTTTCGATTGTTTCTCTTAATCCATCTTCTGAGAACTGAACCACGCCATTATCCGCTTCTGTTATACCGTCTGAGTAAAACCAAACTTTATCGTTTTCCTCAAGTTGAATTATTGAGGATTGGTATTCCACATCATCGAATGCGCCAACGACAAAATTGTCGTGTCCAATCAGCTCTGCTTCTCCGCGCGAACCGTGGTACCACACAAGTGGAGGGTGACCTGCACAGCAAAATGACATGAGCCCAGTTGACGTATTGAGCACTGCGTAAATCATGGTGAAATACAGCACATTTGCGTCGGAACTCATATACATTTCATTCAGTTTAGAGACGACCTCCTCTGGTGAACAAATGACCGTTCGACTGCCATCTTTTTTAACGACAATCGAAGAGCTGCCATTGAGAACAGACAGGCTAGTTTGAACGGAAAAAGACATCAGAGCAGAAGATACGCCATGCCCTGCCACATCAAGTAAATAGAAAGCGACATGCTCCCTATCTAATTGCATGTACCCAAGCATATCCCCCCCTATTTGCGCACTCGGAATGGAGATGTAACTAAGTTCGACACAAGAAAAAGAAGTTTTCTTGGGCAGAATATGCTGGATTAGATCGCCAGCAGATTCTAGATCTCTTTTAATGGTCTCATACGCTCGATCAAGCTGTTCATTCTTTTCGATAAGCTCGTTGTGAAATGCCAAAGTGCGAAACCCTGCCCGGATTCGAGCATCGAGCTCATCTACTGGAGTTTTCTTGTCTACGAAATCATCTGCCCCAGCGTCGATTCCGTTAATAATTGAGGCTTGATCACCTTGAGAAGAGAGCAAAACGAAAAAGATGTAACGTTGATACTGGGTAGATTTAAGCTGTCGACATAAATCTAACCCATCCATTTCAGGCATGATCCAATCGCTTAACACGAATTGGATAGAAGAATGTTGCTCTAGGAGAGATAAAGCCTCTGCGCCGCTGTTTGCGGTAAAAACGTCGTAGCCTCGCTTTTTGAGTACAGAACTCAAATACACAAGGATGGTTCGATTGTCATCAACCAATAAAATATCTTTCATCCCTAGCCCAACTCTTGTTTCTACTTCTGTTGTAAAGCGTTTCTGCTCACGCTTTTTTATTTTTGTATGCAGTTCACAGGTCCCTTAACTTTAGGTTAGACTCAATCAGTAGCAATGCAAATAATTTCTTATAGTTTTCTTTATCTTATAGAAAAGTAAAAAGGTGACAATACGATGCCCAGAAGGTTATTGTTAGTTCTAACAAAAGCCACAAAGCACACGGCAGTTCTTCTGTCGCTGACAACATGCCCTATTGCATTGGCGGACCGCTATCTTGCAAACACGGCACCAAAGGCAACTCAAACATCTACTCACTCAACACTCTCGAACACGCATACCGTTGAAAAAAAGGCCGTTTCATCATCTACGACTGGCGAAGAAGTTGAAGAAATTTGGAAGGGTGTTTCAAGCTCTTTTGCATTCCCATATCAAGAATGGGAGTCACGTACTTTTCTTGATGGTTTCAGTGGCAACATCGGTTACAACCACCCGCTAGCCGAAACGGAATCGGCCAACATCCCTTCAGGTAGTAATCAAGGTGCTGCAAATCACAACACAACGACGACGCTCTCTTTGAAGTACGCCATTGCAGGTGCTTGGTTTGTTTCTGGGACCTTCTACTACTATTGGGACAAAGAGCAAAAGCAAGATTGGAACCCTGATTTTACTTATGTTTTTGGCTATAGCGACTGGCGACCATACACACTTAGTCTCATTTATTCCAACTATGGCGGTAACCGATTTAATCCTGAACCAGGACGGCGTAGGACAGAGTTTTCTCAAGGGACATGGGCACTTGGCTGGAAGTTTCCTGTCACCTCCCCATTTAAAGAGTGGTTCACCTTTACCGATGACGGTTCAATCGGCTGCCAAATAGACTACAACCTTACTCCGGAATACTTTGATCTTGAATCAATTAGTTACAAGCGCAATCAACAAACAATGAGTCTGGGTTGCAAATACGCCATTTGGGGAAACTGGTACGTAAATGGAACCGCATTTTACTATTTTGACAAATCCCAACAGCAGCCCTGGAACCCCGATTTCACCTATGGTTTTGGTTATTTTGATTGGCGTCCTGGTACCATCACTTTGCAATATAACAATTATTCTGGGAATCGTTGGCGCTCATCTCAACGTGGTGAAAACACGGGAAGGTTCAAAGATGGTGCGATTACGCTAGCGTATAGTTTCACTTTTTAGCCTCTGATTTAACGCCATTTTTCAAACAAATTGGCACATTTCTTCGCCCTGTCTACCCTTAATAGTGCAAACAACAATATGAAACTGGCACCATAACTGCTTAGTGTCATCAAGTTCGTACTACTTTGGCTAGGAGATATCTCATGGAAGGAACTAAGCACGACGACGTTATCATCGGAACATCTGAAGATGATGCAATCAACAGCCGCTCGGGTAATGATGAAATAGAAACGAAAGAAGGTGACGATTTTGTAGCCGCCGGAGAAGGAAGCGATACGGTTAATGCCGGTGATGGTAACGATATTGTTCTAGGTGATGTGGAATATCAACCTCAGGAAAACGCAGAACAGCCGACAAATGACACAAGGGAAACCGACGACTCATGGGGCAAAGAGCATACCGTCCTCACCGTGGATAACTCCGATAATGCAGGTGAACCCGCTCCCGAAAAAGGGACTCATTCCGTCAAACTAAACGACTTCGTTGTCAACGATACGGTCAGTACCTCTACAAGCGTAGGTGGATTAGAGCAACATGAAGAGGTAACAATTCAAATTACTGATGTCGACGGTAACGTTGCTGGAGAACAGACGGCAAAAGTAAATGAAGATCAGACTGTAAGTGTTGACATCGATTTAGCCAAAGAGGTGTTAGGCGAGAACGGAGAGGTCACCATAACGGTACTCGACGAGAACAAAAATCCAATCTCTGAAATCAATGACATGGATGTGAAAGTCAAAAACATTTATGACGATACCATAGATGGTGGCTCAGGTGACGACATCCTAAAAGGACAGCAAGGGGATGACACCATTTATGGCGGAGAAGGTAACGACTTTCTTGATGGTGACATTAACGATGACACGTTGCACGGAGGCTTAGATAACGATGTGCTCGTTGGGGGAAATGGTGAAGATACGCTCTATGGAGACGAGGGAACCGATACCCTACTCGGCTCCGACGGAGACGATACCCTCGACGGTGGTGAAGGCGACGACTTAGTCATGGGTGAACTTGGTGACGACACCCTTTCCGGAGGTGACGGTAACGATACGCTTATTGGTGACGATGGAACAGACATGCTTCATGGTAACGATGGGGATGACATGCTGTTTGGAGGTAAAGGCGACGATCATATTGAAGGCGATATAGGTAATGACGAGATCCACGGCGAAGAGGGAGATGACGTGGTGGTTGCAGCTGAAGGCGACGATTTTGTCCTCGGCGGGCTTGGCGCAGATACCATATCAGGCGGACAAGATAACGACCTACTTCTTGGTGGTGAAGGCGATGATACCGTTACCGGAGATGAAGGTAATGACATCCTCGTAGGCGAGCTTGGCAATGACGAGTTATCTGGTAACGACGGGGACGACTCTCTCTACGGTGACTCAGGAGATGACATACTACGAGGCGGTTTAGGCAACGATGAAATCTATGGAGGCCTTGGCGACGATACGATTGAAGGCGATCAAGGTGACGATTTAATCCACTCAAATGAAGGCGCCGATGTTATTAAAACAGGGGCTGGTAATGATCAAGTGTTTGCAGGTTCTGGAGATGATGTCATCAACACAGGTGACGGTGTCGACACAGTATACGGCGAATCAGGAAACAACATCATTGATACAGGCTCGGGCGATGATACCGTTTATACAGATTCGGGCAATGACACAATAATTACCGGTACCGGACATGACGCTGTCTACGCGGGTGATGGTGTAAACAACATTGAATCAGGTGATGGTGACGACCTCCTATTTTCCGGTTCTGGCAGTGATACGATAACTTCCGGGTCTGGTCACGACAAAATCTACGCGGGCGATGGCGATAACACCGTCAATTCAGGAGCCGATCATGATGAAGTTTACTCCGGAGACGGAGAAGACAAGCTCGAATTAGGCTCAGGACACGATGTAGCTTTTGCCGGTGGCGGCGATGACGAAGTGCTTGCAGGCGAAGGTAATGACAAAGTATTTGCAGGCGCTGGCGACGATACCGTATACGGTGAGTCCGGTAACAACCAGCTGTTCGGAGAAGCTGGTAACGATACGCTGATTGCGGGGTTAAATGCCAGCGAGCTATACGGTGGTAGCGGTTCAGATACATTGACCGGGTCTGTTGAAAGCGACAAACTTTACGGCGGTAGCAACGATGACATTCTATCAGGTGATTCTGGTGACGACATCCTAGAGGGTAATGACGGAAACGATCAAATCACCGCAGGCGAAGGGCATGATGTAGCCTTTGGTGGTTCTGGTAACGATATTATCACTGGTGGTCTTGGTAACGACACGCTCATTGGTGACGCGGGTAACGATGTTATCTCTGGCGGTGAAGGTGATGACGTGATTGTTGGGGGGCAAGGTGATGATCTCCTCGATGGCGGCACTGGTCGCAGCGAAATTTATGGTGACGATGGCAACGACACTATTACCAGCTCCGATCAAAATGACCTACTCGCGGGGGGAGCCGGGGACGATATGATTGAATCTGGTAAAGGAGATGATACCGTTTTCGCTGGCTCAGGTACCGATACCATTAATACCGGTGACGGTGCAGATACTGTTTATGGCGAATCTGGCTCCAACACGATCAACACTGGCCTTGGCAACGATACTGTCTACGGCGGCATCGATACAGACATCATCAAAACAGGTGACGGCAACGACCAAATTTATTCAGGCGGTGGCGACGACCAAATTCAAGCGGGCACTGGCGACGACCATGTTGATGCAGGTGCCGGCGATGACACAATCGAAGGTGGCATTGGTAATGATGCCTTATTTGGTGGAGCCGGCGATGATGAACTGATCGGCGGTGAAGGCTATGACTTTCTTGCTGGCGGTGCCGGTAATGACACAATGCGAGACGATGGACAAGATACGCTCCTTGGCGAAAAAGGTGATGACACTCTTATCGCTGCCGAAAGCGGAAGCCATAACATTTTTGGCGGTGAAGGTAATGACACGATTATTGGCAGTGACGTCAGTGACACACTCTATGGTGGCGCAGACGATGACACAATCACTGGTGGAGACGGTGCGGACCAGCTATTTGCAGGTGACGGCCAAGACAACATCGATGCAGGCAAAGGAAATGACATCGTTTATGGCGAAGCTGGGATAAACACCGTCTCACTTGGGGAAGGTACAGACATTCTATATGGCGGTTCTGGAGCAGATATCGCAGCAGGTGGGTTAGGAAACGATACTTTGTATGGCGCATCTGGCAACGATGACCTATCAGGTGGCGAAGGTGAAGATCTAATTGACGCTGGCGAAGGCGACGATGTGCTTTCTGGGGGAGCAGAGAGAGACCTGCTATTTGGTGGAAGCGGCAGCGATACCTTACACGGCGATCAAGGCAATGATGAACTTTATGCTGGTTCAGGAAACGATAAGCTGTACGGTGGTACTGGAGACGATAAGCTCCTAGGCGAGCAAGGTGACAACACCCTCTCAGGCGAAGAAGGTAATGATACCTTACTCGGCGGCATAGGCAGCGACACACTGCTTGGTGGTATGGGTGATGACTACATAGAAGATGCTTCAGACAATAACACTGCTGATGGTGGTGATGGTGATGATGTTTTCAATCTTTCTGGCGCTAGCAACGTTATTTCTGGTGGAGCTGGTTCAGACTCAATCACTGTATCGGGCGTTGGCAACAATACAGTAGATGGCGGGGACAAAGACGATATCATCAGAGTGTCTGGTGACAACAACCAAATACTCGGTGGAGATGGAGACGATCTGATTCAAGTCACCGGAAATGGCTACAACGAAATTGAAGGCGGCGCCGGTAACGATACGATCACTGCCGAAGGCGGTAGCAACACCGTGGACGGTGGTGTCGGTGACGATAAAATTACCATTGATAACGGCCACAACACTGTCCATGGTGGAGAAGGTAACGATCAACTAACCACTGGTGAAGGATCAGATAAACTCTATGGAGGCGATGGCAACGACACACTTTCGGCAGGCGGCAATGCCGACGCTCTATTCGGCGGTGAAGGTGATGACAAGCTATACGCAGGCTCTGGAGATGATACCTTGGAGGGTGGCAGTGGTAATGATGCACTATGGGGACAAAGCGACCATGACACAGTATCTGGTGGTGAAGGCGAAGATACCCTCTCTGGCGGTTCTGGTAACGACACACTCTTTGGTGATGCAGGTAATGACACCTTGAAAGGTGATTCAGGTGCAGATTCTCTTTGGGGGGGGGCCGGAAACGACACACTCATTGGCGGAGGTGGTAACGACACTCTGCATGGTGAACTAGGCAATGACACAATCTCGGCTGGTGGAGGCAACGATATGTTATACGGTGCAGAGGGTGACGATAAGCTATCAGGCGGCTCAGGCGACGACTATGTTTCTGGTGGTGAAGGGAATGACCAATTAAGTGGAAACGATGCTGCTGATACGTTGGATGGTGGGGTTGGAAACGACACACTATCAGGCGATGCTGGCGATGATGTACTTTATGGGCAGACAGGGAACGACATTCTTGATGGTGGTACAGGAGTGGACCAACTCTATGGAGGAGCAGGCAACGATCAATTGGTCTTTGATGCCACTGAACTGGCCACAGGAGAAAGCAACATCGTACACTTTAGCGGTGGCTCAGATTTTGATGTACTGCTCGTCAATCAAGACAATGAGAGCCAAATGATTGATATGACGCACAACGCATTCCAGGAGTTAGAAGGTATCCAAATCAACTCATCTGATACAGAGCTCTCTATCGCATTGGATAAAGTTGCTGCAAACGCGACGGCAGGTGAAACATCCGGACAGTTTGTTTGTACCGGTGCAAGTGGCATCGATTTGTCTGGTTGGGGCTGGCAGCTAACCGAGAGCCATATTGAGATGAGTGACTCACTCGCAAGTATCTACCAAGCAAGTAACATCGATACTGGCTCACTATATGGCTACCGATTCGAGAATGATGCTGGACAAGAAGTCGTTATTTGGAGTGATTTAGATAGTGATAATATTCAGTTCCCAGATACCTCTGAAGTATAACCACATTTAAAACCCAAAAGCCCGCTATCTCAACATAGCGGGCTTAACTAAGCCTCCCCCTAGTGTCACTTAAGTATGAGTTGTTTGTAGCATTTGTTCTCACAATGCGGACAAAAGTATGCTTGGACATTGACCTTCCTCTCGCAATATGGGCACCGACCATGCTTTCTATCTTGACTTAAAAGCAAAAGCAGAAAGCCTATCGGCCCTAATACGTATCCTAACAAAACTCCAGCGATGACATTGTTTTTTAAGTAGCCAACGAAAGTACTCAAACACAAAAAGAAGAGATAAAAACCGAGCCAAAACACCATAGGTTCATCCATCAGATTTCCCTCATCGAGCGGTTAATACCGGACATCAAAGGATTTACGAGATAATCCCACACCGTTCTTTGCTCAACGAGAATGAGTACCTCGGTAAGCATTCCAGGGTACAACTCCACCCCTTGCTCACTTCGTAAATGCTCAAGCGCTTTTTTGTCCAAGCGGATTTTGACTAAATAGCCCTGTGTCTCTTTTGCGGTCCCCTTGTTGTTATAAATCCTGTCTGCAGAAACGTTCATCACCTCCCCTGTGACAGGAGGAACTTCTCTCACGCTATACGCTGTAAGCCTTACCCTTGCCGATTGGCCGCTTCGAACAATATCAATATCTTTTGGAGGAACCAAAGCTTCGACGATCAAATCGTCACTGTCGGGAACAATTTCCATCAAGACCTGTCCTGGCTTTACAACGCCTCCCACACTAGAGATATTCAAACCGACAACATGACCATTAAACTCGCTTCTAATTTGAATACGAGAGCGCACATCCTCCAGCGTTTTTAGGATCTGGCCAATGTCTCGAATCTCATCTTCGACCGCTTTTAGCTGCAACGCATACTCGCGCTGAAGTTCTAATGTTTGGTTTTTGAATGCCTCATGAACGCTTTGTAACTCGCGCTTCGCTACTTCTATTGTTAGGTTAATTTCTGCCAGTTCCGCTTCAATTCGAGCATGATGCCTTTGAAGCTCTAACATGCGAGTTTTCGAAACATACCCCTTTGCAACTAGCCCCTTCGTCATGTCGATTTCCTGCTTAACCAAATCTCTTTGGGAGGTAATTGCTCTCTTCTGGAACTGGCTACCCTGTATTTTTTCTTGGAATAAAGATAGCTTTTGCTCGTATAGCGAGTTCATAAGCTGAAATCTTAAAATTCCTTGCTGGAAGTGTATCTTCTCACTCTCAATGATTGGTGTAATGGTCATCACCTCGACATTTTTCGTGTGGAAAACCTCCGGAACATCAAGCTCACGTTTACTGTTTATCAAGGAATTAAGCCTTGCTTGTTGGGCAAGTAGGGAATAGTTCCTATATTGATATCGTTTGTATTCTGACTCTGATTTTACATCCGATAGCTCAACCAATAACTGCCCGACTTTGACTTTCTGGCCATCTTTAACGAAGACCTCTTTTACCCAGCCACCTTGAATATGCTGTATTTGCTTGCGCTTACTTTCTACAACTAAATTACCGTGGGCAACAGAAGCCGCACTCAGCGACATAGTCATGGACCATGTAAGAAAACCGCCCACAGTTACCAACATGATGAGAGAGCCAACGACAACTAAATTCTTTGTACTAAAAGTTCTATCCATTATTGTTTCCTCACCCGGCGATTGGTTGTTCTTGTCGAGTGACATTAGCTAGCTTATCAGTGTTTAGACCAAGAAATTGCTCGCATGTCCCAGCTTGCTCTACACGCCCTTCTTTTAGTTTGATAACCCAATCCATTTGACGCAGAAACCCTGGACGATGAGAAATCATCACAACAGTAATTTGTTGCTCTTTGCAGTGCTGTAAAACAATCGCTAAAGCCGTTTCACCTTCTGGATCTAAGTTAGAATTTGGCTCGTCTAGTACCAACACTTTCGGGTTCGTGTATATCGCTCTGGCAAGGCCAATTCTCTGTTTTTGTCCTCCACTCAATAGCGCTCCCCCCTCTCCAATATAGGTGTCGTATCCGTTTGGAAGCGCCATGATCAACTCATGAATACAAGCAAGTTTTGCCGCCGCAACAACAGCTTCATCTTTCGCTATAGCAAACCGCGCAATATTTTGCTTTACCGTTCCCGCTAATAGTCCAACGTGCTGAGGTAAGTAGCCAATGTATTGCCCAAATTGCTGCTGGTTCCATTTTTCGACAGTCGCACCATCGATCTTCACCTCTCCCATAGAAGCTTGGTGAATTCCCATCAACAAGCCCACTAATGTCGATTTGCCAGAACCGGAGTTACCCATGATCGCTAACGCATTCCCTGCGCCCAGCTTAAAATTGATGTTTTGCAACACTGGCGCAGCAGAACCCTCAAACTTTAAACTCACGTTCTTAAACTCAATATCGCCTTTAGGTTCAGGAAGTAGAGTTCGGTCCTGCTCTTTACATACTGCACCGTATCGCTTTAATCTCCCCCACGCTTTATATGCGCCATACCATGTTTTCCAGCCACTTACGGCACTTTCATAAGGGCTCAAAACTCGACCAATAATAATTGAACTCGCTATTACCGCCCCTAACCCTATTTGCTGTTGCAATGCGAGATATACACCAATAGTCAACACCGATATTTGTAGAATCGTCCTAAAATAACGGCTAATTGAAACCAACAAACCAACTCGTGCATTAACCAACCATTGCAAGCCCAACACTTCTCTGTTTTTTTGTTGCCATACTTGTCCAATACTTTCACTCATTCCCATTGCTTTCAGCGTTGGAGCATTACGAAGGAAATCATTTAGTTCCATACTTACCTTCGCTGTAGAGTCCTGGGCTTTACAACTCGTCTTTCGCCCACTGATCATCATGAGTAACGTCAGACAGGCAAAAACTCCGACACCGGCAAGGGCCAAATACCCGATATAAGGATGTAGGAAAAACAACAAAGCAAGAAATAAAGGAGTAAACGGAACGTCGAGTATCGAAGAGGTCGATGGAGAGACCAAAAAATTTCGTAAAACAGTTAGGTCCAAAATTGGCTGCTTTTCGATTCGGTTTTTTTGAGAAGACCGCACAATACTGGAAGACAAAAGCGTGCCACTTAGCTGAGTGTCCAGCTTTAAAGCAGATCTCTGTAATAAAAGCGTCCGCACATATTCTAAGAGTCCTTGAGAAGTGACAAGAAACAAAGTGATGCCAAGTAAGGCTAACATCGTTTCAACACTTGCACTCATCATAACTCGGTCAAACAATTGCAAGCTGTACACGGGCACAGCGAGCACCAAAAAGTTTATCCCCAAACTGAACATCAATGCGGCCCAACATTCTCTGCGAACAGCATTAAACGGATTATGATCCATACCCTACCAACCATGTTGCATATTATTATAAATTGAGTATAGACAAGGTTTTGCAAGGTAAAGAGTTAGTTGACGTGTTAAGACAATTTATATTTGTCACTGATCTCATACCCTGTATAAGTATCGCGGTGACTTTCTTTAATAATCCAGTTAACTTCGCTTCTCACCCAAGGCTGTGGATCATTCGACGGGAAACGGTTTACAACGCGCAAAGCGACAACATCAAGCCCAATCTCATTGCAGGTATCAATACAACGCTGCGCGTGAAAAGCTTGCGCCACGACCGTAACCGATTGTTCCCCAATATTCTTTAGAACAACTGCCGCAACGTCTTTCGTTGTTTGATAGGATTGGTTTTCGATGGCAATGTGCTCACTTTCTGGCATATGAGACGCAATCTCTTGTTGCAAATACAGCGGAATATCAAAGCCCGAAACTTCAGAAGAAATAAGCTCCGCGAGATCTTTATTCACTTCAGCACTATCACCAAATGAAAAAGCAACAATCGCTTTTGATTCCTGAATTTTGCCGAAAGAACGACGCTTTAAAACCGTAGAAGCGACGTAATTTTGAATACGCTTTCTTGCGAGGTCTTCCAATTGATAGCGAGATTTGTGTTCAAAAGGTTCATGATAAGGAGGTGTTTCACTCATAACAATATTTTCCTGTCTAAATCTAAGTCCATCTAGCCAGTAATGTCCGTTGTTATGCGTTGAGTTTAACAGCCAATCCCTATAAACGACAATTAAACAGGTTAATTTTTAATCAAAACTTCATTATCTTAATCGCTGTCTCTTGGCGACTTGCGATTAAGTGTGATGGCAACGTAATTCCGCTCTCTTAATAACAACAAATCAAGCAGATTGTAATTCTTGTATTATCATTAAGTTAACAGACATTATGAGTAAAGTTGCATTGCTAACCATCAGTTTTCTGAAATCTTCCTACTTACTACCCGCATTCATACTGGCCACTGCAGGCGCTCTCAATGTTGCGGCTGCCGAAGATGTGAGTTTTTACGGCCAGAGAAACGTCGTATCTTCAGAGGCGAAACCACAAACCACAACACAACACTTTCATCGACGAGTTATTGCTCCCATAATCAACTCAGAAACACTAACTCAGACAAGCGAAAATGAACAACAAGTACTCAACGAAAAGTCTGAGGACAAAAAATTAAATACGGAAATACCGCTTTCAAGAAATGACCTACTGTTGGCCAAGAAGGCACATTATTACTTCAAGCGAAACTATCGCAAAGAAACAGGCCTTTGGGATTCGGTACAAGGATATTCACATACCACTATGTGGGACATTGCTAGTGGCATCGCTGCAACGCTTTCGCTAGAAGCTCTGGGCATTGTTAACTCAGAGTCAACAAGGAACCAACTCAACCTCACTCTAGACACACTATATCGTTTACCACTATACAATGACGAATTGCCAAATAGAGAATACAGCACCAAAACTGCAATGCCATCAGGCCGAAATAGCGATACTAAGCGTAATGGGAATGGCTGGTCAGCCCTAGATATAGGGCGTCTGCTTATTTGGTTAAACATACTTCAAATTCAGCACCCTGAATTCCAAGATCGTGTTACGGCAATTTCCCAAAAGTGGAAACTCGAGCGCGCAGTGAACAATGGCACTCTATATGGGGTTAACTACACCAGTGGCAAAGAGTATTACCGACAAGAAGGCAGGAACGGGTATCTTCAATACGCGGCACAGGGATTCATATGGTTTGATTACGACGTTTCTCTTCCAAACTTAACTGATTACCTGAAACAGGTAGAAATTGAAGGAACAACACTGCCCATTGATGTCCGGAATGTGCCGTTCTTTACAAGCGACCCTTTTGTTTTAGCGAGCATTGAGTATGGTCAACACCAAGCTTGGAATAAAATTGAATCCATCTACCAAGTGCACATGGTAAAATGGAAGGAGCAAGGTATCATCTCTGCCTACGCTGAAGATGCGATGAACAAAAACCCATGGTTTGCTTATAACAACCTCTATTACTACGGAAAGCCATGGACCAGCGTTAGCCCCTCTGGAAAAATCATTGAAAATCCGCAAGTGTTTAGCAATAAAGTTGCTTTTGGATTCAGTGTAATATTTCACGATAACTTTAGTCGACGTCTATACGATGAAGTTCTGGAAAACAGTTTGCACTCTCGCAGCATCCCTACAGGGAAGTACGAAAATGATGGCAGCAATACTGCCTTCAACATCAATACCAATTCGATGATTTTGGTAGCACTTTGGTATAAGTCTCGAGGCGGTAAACCACTAGCGAAAGGTTAAAGGTACTCGTTGTTGATTACCCGTTATATATGCTGCTTACATTCATTCTCTACGCCTCTAAGTTCAACGTATTCATAAGCAAATTGAAAGGACAGATACCGCAATAGATGAAGTAGGTATGGCAAAACAGGCGAAGCTCAACTTGAACAAACGTCGTATCCATTTACTTCGATTGGATAGCTAACTTCCCGTCCCCCATCTTTATCAACACCCCCTAATATCCACAAACTATCTGCTTGTTGGGGCTCGGCAATTCCGGCTGTTCATTGTCAGAGCGTAAATCCGTTCAAACATTACTGGCTACTACCTAGAGTTGACCACTTGTCTATCGCCAAAAGAACTAACCAAGGCCTTGCGCTGTTTTAGCATGTGGCCTTTATAATTGTGCCTGTCCTTGTTATTCAAGTTTTATTCCTCCAACCCTGTAACAACAAATTACAGACTAAGCGTATACTCCAAGAATGCTTCAAATGTTGTCCACGATTGAACCTCTTTACCAAATAGCTCATCTAAATATAATGCAACTTGTCCCGATCTTTCAGACTCATTAGAGAACAAAAAGTAATAACCACCGCCATCATAGTTCTCCAATACACACCCTTGTTTTAGTATTCTCTGGAAATCACTTGGTATCTCATCCTCACGAAGCTCAATCGTGCACTCGACAGTATGATAGTCCTCATCTTCAGAGTAACCATAAATCGTATGACCAAACCACTCAACATAACCATATTTTTTTTAAAAACCTTGTATGGCTCCGGAAAGGAGATTCCTAGTTCACTTTCCATTTCGTGAATTGATTCATGATTTAACTTACCAAAACATTCAAACCCTTCTTTTTCTTTGAACTTATTGAGAGTCGCGTCTAGATTATTCATATTTCAAAGCTCTACTTTTGATAAATATATTTGCCTTCATCGTAACAGTGCAACCGCTTGTTGTAATTCCGATGAAACGTAGAATTCATTACCCTGAAGTTATCGAAAGAATTATCATCACCCCGGAATAGAGTTTTTTGTGACGAGCGAATTGAAGGTACAGACGCATAATGGATGAAATAGGTAAGGCAAAACAGGCGAAGCTCAACTTTAATCAACGACGCATCCATTTATTTCGACTGGATAGCTAACTTCACGTCACCCACCTTTATCATCACGCCCTAAGCTAAACAAAGAATCGACTTGTTAGCGCTTGGCAATTCCGACTATTCATTGTCAGAGCGTAAATCCGTTCAAATATCACTCGTTATTGCCTAGATTTAGTCACTTACCTATCGCAATAAGGACAAAGCAAAGCCTCGTGCTGTATAAGCATGTGGCCTTTTTAGTGGTGCCTGTCCTTGCTACTTTGGTCCTTGATATAGTGATCCCAGTTTAGATGCTTTACTAGATTGATAAAATGAGGATGAACAGTCTCTTATAAACGTCCTAAAACTTTTAAAACTCGCTTTTCTACTTGCATTGATGTCCAAATAATATGTTCTTCAACATCATCAATATCTTGTGAGCTATCAATGTCACTTTCCATATCATTGCACCAGAGCCTGAATTCTCCAGGCATACCAATCAAGAACTGGATGCTACTGTAATTTGAATCAGTTTCTTTGTTATAGTTTTTCGTTTCCCCTACTTTTCTCCACCTCTTTTTAGAAATTCCCGAACCAGATATATATATCGGTTTAAATAGCCTTTGGGAGGATACTATTTCATTCATATCGGTCTCTATGCCCCCGACATAATTGAAAATTTCAATTAATATCCCTGCTCCTAGATGATCGTCAATAATCCTGAAGAAACAAAACTCTTGTTCCTCACCACCAAATTTATAACGGCTAAAACTTTTGGTACTCGACTCCTCATATAAGAACAAAGGAATAAAGTAAACATCTCCAGAACTAACTACTAATTTTTTATTACTCATTTTTATCCACATTTTTGAGGTTTCTTACCATTTATCTCTGCCTGAGCATTTTCATATTCTTTATTAAATGCTTTCCCTCGTTCATCAGTTCTTGTTTTATCAAAAGAATTTATTTTATTTCCTCTGTTAGTAGACGAAATATCCTCCCCAATTTTTCCCGAGAATTGAAGGGACCGAGAATTGAAGGGACAGACACCACAAAGGATGAAATAAGTGTGGGTTGTTGATACCTCTGTCAGAGGTTGACTCCTAACAGATTGCGACCTATTAGACTGTTTCTTAACCTGAATCGGTAATTCACCATAAGGGTAAGAGATGACCACCGCGAGAAGCCAACAGATTTGTGTAGAGACAACGCCTTATTATCACTGTGTTTCTCGTTGTGTGAGGCGAACCTTCCTATGCGGTGAAGATCCAACCACGCAACGAAACTATGAACATCGCCGTGAGTGGATAAAGCAAAAAATGTACGCCCTTTCGCAAGTCTACTGCATCGATGTTTGCGCTTATGCCATCATGAGTAACCACTATCATCTTGTGGTACATATCAATCGAGAGAAAGCCCTGAATCTATCAAACTCCGATGTCATTGCACGTTGGAAGCAAGAGCATAAATTACCTACGTTGGTCACTCGGTGGCTGTCAGGGCAACTCACTAGCCAAGCAGAAATCGATGCGTGTATGACGATTATAGAGTCTTGGCGAGAGCGGCTATGGAGCCTAAGCTGGTTTATGAAAGAGCTCAACTTTGACATCGCTTGTCAGGCAAACAAAGAAGACGACTGCAAAGGCCACTTTTGGGAAAACCGCTTTAAAAGCCAAGCCCTG
>NZ_JAHGAI010000080.1:0-789 GCF_030248515.1 Vibrio sp. D401a
AACATAACGCCGCATTAAGGTGTGAGCAGCGCTTGGCTATACTTGAGCGAAGCGAAACTGCCAAGCGTTACGAATCACTCTTAAATGCTTTGTTATAACAATTTCTTCCCAAGCTTCACCATTGTTTCATCGTTAAAAGTATTCCCACTACCTTCCCAGGCTATTTGGCCATTGTGGTTCATAATAAACAGCAAGGACGCAGATTCTTCTTCATCCGTTTCCACTAAGGCTCGCAACGCCTTCGTTGAAAGCTTTCGGTGTTTTTTCAATGCTTCAATTACGATGTTCTCCTTTTGCTCCCAAGAAGTAGCGTGTTTACTGACGGTATCATCGATTTTCTCGGTAACAAGGGATTCTATTTTTTCAACTAAATAGTCAAACTGCTTATCGGAGTTACCTTGGCTTTTTTTGAGTTCTTCTATGCTTTTGTTAATATCGGACTTCAATTCATTTAACCTAGAATCAAAAGCGTTGGGGCTTCTTTCCACCGTATCATGCCCACTCCAAACATGTTTACGCATATCGCTCACCGTATCCTTCATAATACCAAAAGTATCGGAATACAGTTTATCGAACAATACTTCTAATCTATTTACAGTAGAGTTGATATCAGTTGACGCTTTTTCTAGCTCTTGCGAGTTCTTTGTTGACAATTTATAAAATGTCACAGACAACCATACCGCATAAAAGCCAATTATTAGAGATACTAATGATGCCACTAATCCAATTATTTCAGGGATACTCAATTTTAACTCCTAACTTTTTAAATTGTTATAACGCCGCATTAAG
>NZ_JAHGAI010000081.1:0-1324 GCF_030248515.1 Vibrio sp. D401a
CTTAATTATATGGTCCGCCCCACTCTCAAGCCCTTAAGCTTAGAGTAGGCTCTCAGAATGAGGTGAACCATATGTCTTCTATTCATATTTTAGGTATCGACCTAGGCAAGCACTGTTTCCACGCTATCGCTCATAACCGTTCAGGTGCAGAAGTATTACGTCGTAAGTTTAGTCGAAACCAACTCCAACGTTTCCTTTGTAAAATCGAACCAACAACCATTGCTTTCGAAGCTTGTGGCGGTGCTCATTGGCTTGCTCGCAAGAGTGGTGAATACGGTCATCAAGTTCGACTTATTCCTCCCCAGTACGTTAAGCCTTATGTCAAAGGCAACAAAAATGATTTCATAGATGCATCAGCAATCGCAGAAGCCGCTGGTCGACCAACAATGAGGTTTATCGCGGTAAAAAGTGAAGAAGCCCAAGTCATCGCAGCGATTCATCGTGTCAGAGATGGTTATATCAAGGAGAGAACGGCCGCCATGTCTCGAATTGGGGCTATCTTGCTTGAGTTCGGCCTAAGTTTTCCAAAGGGGCATGCAAAGATGAAGGCTCTCTTCCAATGGCTAGCAGAGCAAAAAGCGTCTTTACCAGAAAGCTTACTCGTTGAATTAGTGTCTATCCACGAGCATTACAAATACCTTAATGAACGAGTCAAAGTTCAAGACAGTAAGCTTCAAGCCGTTGTTAACAATAACGAAAGTGCACAATTGCTGAAAACTATCCCTGGCGTTGGCGACCTCACATCGACGTTGTGTGTTGCCGATGTAAGTTCCCCAAGTAACTTCACCAATGGTCGGGAAATGGCTGCATGGTTAGGGCTTGTGCCGAGACAGTTCTCTACGGGAGGAAAGACCAAGCTACTTGGCATGAGTAAACGAGGCAATAAACATCTCAGAACTCTGTTTATCCATGGAGCAAGAGCAGTTCTCTCAAGGCTAGAAACGACAGGGAAAGTGTTTGGAGAGTGGCTCATCAAGCTCCGGGCGACGAAGCCATTTAATGTTGTGGTCGTAGCACTTGCCAACAAGCTAGCAAGAATAGCTTGGGCGGTGTTATACCACCGCCAAGCTTTTAAGGCTGTATAGCTATAACCAAGTTTGCAACGCCAATGAACGTGATGACAAAAACGGTCAATCGACCAGATTAAGAACCTGACACAAAAAATAGCGTTAAACGCTTTGGGCTTTTTAAGGATAATCTGGCGCAGATATCATCGTGGAGCTGGGAAGCTAGTGCTCCCAACAAGGACTCCGAATACATTAGCGCAAACCAACTCCGTTATGACTTAATTGTAGTTGCAATAACGGGGCGGACCATACATTTT
>NZ_JAHGAI010000082.1:0-1217 GCF_030248515.1 Vibrio sp. D401a
GCATTAAGGTGTGAGCGGCGCTTGGCTATACTTGAGCGAAGCGAAACTGCCAAGCGTTGCGAATCACTCTTAAATGCTTTGTTAGCAGTTTTGTGGTTGAAGACCGTATCGTTCTCCAACAATACATACAGCATCGTAAAAAGACATTGTTTCAATACCATTTTCACGGTCTAAAAAAACCACATGTCCTTGTCGATGATTACCTTCATTTGGGAAGTCATCCATTTGGGCATCAACATCTACCGCACCAAGAAATTTCCCTAGAATTGAGACCGCAACGACAAAACCATCTTGATGCTGCATGAGCGTAACTGTCGAGCATGACTTTAGCTCACCAATTTCTTTAAACATTAGATAATCGCCAATGTCTTTCTCTTCATGCTGAAACCTGTCGATAAAACGAAGTCGGCTAGAGGACAACACTTTTTCTTGTTTTTTTGGCTCTATGTTTACTAAATCTTGTAAAGACGTAATATCGGCATTGTTTTTAAAAATGTCGCCATAAACGTAATAACCCGCAGCTAAAGCGACTTTAGCAACAAACAATAATGGTGGAATAATATCTACTTTAAGTTGGATCTCACCTTTTTTACCCGCAAGTGAGGATGTATCGACAGTTGTTTTCGTTTTGGGACACCAATGCTCCGTTTCTCCTGGTGCATTGAACCTAATCTGAAGAGGTTGTTTTTCATCACCAACTTTTACATTTTTCCAAACTGGTTGTGCTAATTTACCACTGTGCCCTTTAACCTGAGCATTTTTTCTGTCTAGAGCAATAAATGGATCATTTGACACTTTCCCATCTATTTTGGAACCAACTTTTTTATTTATCTCTTTTCCAACAGGAATTTCAAAACCATCCATTCCTCCCATAGATAAAGGAATTATATGCTCTCTACTAATATCAGCACTACTCATGAGCTGATTACTATAAATACAATAGACTGCCAATCTAACCTCCTGCGTAAACTGCTAACGCCCTGTTAAGGGGTGAGCAACGCAATACAAAAGCCGCCGCATACCACCTTAAACACTAAAACCACCGCATAGTGAAAATGCCACGCGTTGCGAATCCCTCTTGAACAGTTTGTTATGCCTGTGCTTACAGCTTCCCTAAAAACTCTTCTTCGGTAACTCCAATGATAAGTTCTTCGCTTTGATCACCAAGCACTCTAGTTATTGTTTTTTCGAAGTTACTCATGACTTGCTTATCTTCA
>NZ_JAHGAI010000083.1:0-1322 GCF_030248515.1 Vibrio sp. D401a
TAATTATATGGTCCGCCTCACTCTCAAGCCCTACGCTTAGAGTAGGCTCTCAGAACGAGGTGAACCATATGTCTACCATTCACATATTAGGTATCGATTTAGGCAAGCACTGCTTTCATGCGGTTGGCAACAATCACACTGGCAAAGACGTTATTCGCCGTAAGTTTAGTCGAAGCCAACTACTCCGTTTCTTATCTGTACTTGAACCTACCATCATCGCTTTTGAAGCCTGTGCTGGTGCTCACTGGCTTGCGAGAAAGTGTGAAGCCTATGGGCATCGAGTTCGACTTATCCCTCCTCAATATGTAAAACCTTACGTCAAAGGTAACAAGAACGACTTTATTGATGCTGCTGCGATAGCAGAAGCAGCGAGTCGACAAAGCATGAAATTTGTCTCTGCCAAGTCAGAGGAAGCTCAAGTAATCGCAGCTATCCATCGAGTGAGGGATGGTTATATCAAAGAACGAACGGCTTGTATGAGCCGAATTGGAGCAATACTACTTGAGTTTGGGCTGAGTTTTCCTAAAGGCCATGCCAAGATGAAAGCGCTATTTCAGTGGTTGGCCGAGCAAGATATAAAGCTACCACAGAGTCTGGTCGCTGAGCTGCTCTCGATTCATGAGCACTATAAATACCTAAATGAGCAAGTATCTACTCAAGATAGAAAACTGAAAGCGATTACTGAAAATAATGAAAATGCCGAACTTTTGAAGAGTATTCCTGGTATTGGTGATTTAACAGCAACGCTGTGTGTGGCCAATATCAGTTCTCCTTCAAACTTTGGTGGAGGTCGCGAGATGGCCGCATGGCTAGGACTAGTTCCTAGGCAGTATTCAACGGGTGGCAAATCAAAGTTATTAGGCATGAGTAAACGAGGGAACAAACACCTTCGCGCTCTATTTATACATGGAGCGAGGTCCGTGCTATCTAGGATAGAAACAACAGGAAAAGTGTTCGGAGATTGGTTAGTCAATTTACGAGCAACAAAGCCGTTTAATGTTGTGGTAGTCGCACTTGCCAATAAGCTAGCAAGAATAGCTTGGGCGGTGTTGTTCCACCGCCAAGCTTTTAAGGCTATATAGCCATAACCAAGTTTGTAACGCCAATGAACGTGATGACAAAAACGGTCAATCGGCCAGATTAGTAACCTGATACAAAAAATAGCACTTAGTTGCTTTGGGGCTTTTAAGGATAATCTGGCGCGGATATCATCGTGGAGCGGGGAAGTTAATGTTCCCAACGTGGACTCCGAATACATTAGCGCAAACCAACTCCGTTATTACTAAATTGTAGTTGCAATAACGGGGCGGACCATACATTTT
>NZ_JAHGAI010000084.1:0-841 GCF_030248515.1 Vibrio sp. D401a
TAACAAACTGTTCAAGAGGGATTCGCAACGCGTGGCATTTTTACTATGCGTTAAATTTAGTGGTTAAGATGGTATGCGGCGGCTTCTGTATTGCGTTGCTCACCCCTTAACAGGGCGTTATGCCTTTGGAGAAACAATGGAATACAACCTAAGCCCTTCCTTTAAGCACGATAAAATTGAGGCTCCTTCATTTAGTGACTTAGTAGATGTTTTCAAAGACATCTGGCTACATCATCTCTTGAAGCCAGCAAAAATTCTGTTGGATCATCAGCACTGTGAAGTTGCTGCTTTGTCTTTGCTCTCTACTTATTTTGAGTCTATCGAATGTTACATATCGGGAGCGAAAAGTGAGGGAAAGTCTAAAAAATTTTTCATTCAAGGATTTTGTCGAGTGTTTAGCTCTAACCTTAACGGAATTGAAGTCGCTGCAGGTCACTTTTATAAACATGTTCGTTGTGGCTTAGCTCATGACGCAATGTTGAGTCATAAGGTGACTTTCAGCCCGTCATCGGTACATGCAATTTATGCTACTTACCGCAAAGATAATAAAGGAAACCTTATTCTCAATTCTGGTGTTACTTCAATCGTTGTAAATCCTCATTTAATATTTTCAGCGATAAATAATCACTTTCGACAGTACGTTGCTACCTTGCGCCAAGGTGAAGATAAGCAAGTCATGAGTAACTTCGAAAAAACAATAACTAGAGTGCTTGGTGATCAAAGCGAAGAACTTATCATTGGAGTTACCGAAGAAGAGTTTTTAGGGAAGCTGTAAGCACAGGCATAACAAACTGTTCAAGAGGGATTCGCAACGCGTGGCATTTTCACTATGCGTTGATTT
>NZ_JAHGAI010000085.1:0-927 GCF_030248515.1 Vibrio sp. D401a
AAGAGGGATTCGCAACGCGTGGCATTTTTACTATGCGTTGGTTTTAGTGATTAAGGTGGTTTGCAGCGGCTTTGGTATTGCGTTGCTCACCCCTTAGCAGGGCGTTAGCTTTCTACCATCAATTCAGGAGTTAGGAGTAAAAATGGACGATAAATTAGATCGCTATGCTTTTCACGTGTTCCGAGATATGGCTGATAAAGACTATATTGCCGCACGCTTATGCTATCAATCTCGATTAATGCCTCAATTTCTCTGGCAGGGACTTCAAGCCGTTGAAAAATATATCAAGTGTATCTATTTTTTACAGCGCGTACCTTCCAAAAAACTGAGCCACAACATAGTAAAAGGGCTAGATAAAATCCTTTACGAGTTTCCTGACGTTCTACCAAATATGACAGAGGATAGTTATGAGTTTACGAAGCTGTTGCATTCATTTGGCAAATATCGATATTTAGAGAAAGGCTATAACGCACACAGTGAATATTTAATATATCTAGATCGACTAGTCGCTGAGTTGCGTTGTTACTGTACTCGTGAAATCCCGGAAGATCATAGCCAATTTAGATATTTTCATATTGAGGGTGGGGAACTAGAAAATATCTTGGCAAATCAAGATGACAAAGCGTTTGAGGCTTTGACTTGGCAGAATGGTTTTTTTGGTGTCGAACAGCGTAACCAAGTTGCGTTGCAAAAATTTATGATAGCTGAAAGACCTGCTTTAGTTCATGAACCAGAGCTATTAACTGAAATTCAAAAGTTAATACACCTTCCTAAAGAGGTAGTAGAAGTTTACAAGCAAATGGCAAGTGCCAAAAGCTAACAAAGCATTTAAGAGTGATTCCCAACGCTTGGCATTTTTCGTTCTATCGTTAGGTTTTGTGTCTACGGTGCAATGGTTTAGGCTTGGTGGCAGCGTTGCTCACACCT
>NZ_JAHGAI010000086.1:0-960 GCF_030248515.1 Vibrio sp. D401a
GATTATTCGAAGAAAGAGTCCGAAGAGCTTCGAGCGCTAAGGCGCGAGAACAAGCGACTCAAAGATGAAATGGAATTCCTAAAAAAGGTCTCGGCGTACTTCGCGAAGCAGCAAGAGTGAAGTACGAGTTCATTGAAAGCTATACCGGCGAGTACTCGATTAGCTTAATGTGTCGTATGTTAGAGGTGAGTCGAGGTGGTTACTACAAGTGGTGTCATCATACGCCGAGTGAGCGTTCAAAGCGGCGAGAGCGCTTTGAGCAGCTCGTCATGTGTACCTTTGCCCAATATCGGGCACGTTACGGTTCAGTGCGAATAGCCGAAGAGCTCAACGAAGCAGGCCATGCCTGCTGCGTGAATTATGTGGCTGATATTATGAAGGAAAAAGGTATCAGGGCACGTAATGGCAAAGGGTTTAAATACAGCAAGGATGTGGCTGCGATGACGAATGTTGCTGACAACTTACTGCGTAGAGACTTTGTATCTGAGACACCGAATCAGAAATGGGTCACGGACATCACGTATATCTGGGTGAAGAGCCGTTGGCTCTTCTTGGCGACAGTGATGGACCTGCATTCAAGGCGCATTGTGGGTTGGTCTCTAGGGACAACGATGACCGTCGAGCTCATCACCAATGCGCTAAAAATGGCGTTTGAGTCACGTAAGCCGCCTAAGGGCGTCATTATCCACTCGGACCGAGGTGTACAATACAGAGCATATAAATATCAAGACTTCATGCGCAAGCATGGAGGTGTACCGAGCATGAGTCGGCAGGGTAACTGCTGGGATAATGCGGTGATGGAGTCGTTCTACAGTCGACTGAAAGTCGAACTGATATACGCAGAAGACTATCAAACAGTCGAAGAAGCCCGAATGGGCATCTTCGAATACATCGAGGTATTTTACAATCGCAGAAGAAGACACTCAGCGTTGGGGTACATCAGCCCAGTTGAGTACGAAA
>NZ_JAHGAI010000087.1:0-12525 GCF_030248515.1 Vibrio sp. D401a
GACTAATTCTTAACGAATTGCCGAATGTCTTCGGAAAATCTTGAATTAGATTTGACGAACCAGTAGCAAAAAGGGCATCATTTGATGCCCTTTTTCTGCACTCAACTTTTTTTTAGCTGTTTTCTTGTTCAGAACTTGGTTGAGAGCAGAGCAAGATTGGCCAGTGAGGCTTAATCTTAAGAGTGTAACGCTGATTTTTTCAGCGATATGGAGTTTGCCCTGCAACAGCGGGGTTGTTGTCGTCTATAGTAAGACTTGTGACAGGTTGGTTTATGAAAGCAAATAATGCTGAAACTCCTGATAGCTCAAACGCAGCCGATACGTTTAAGTGGATTGCCGCTTTCGTATTAGCAGCGGCCGCTGTTGTGGGTAATTACCTGTATGGTGAAATGTCTGTAGTGGTTCGCGCTGCAGGCGTTGTTGTTCTAATTGCAGCTGCTCTTGGCGTTGCAGCAACAACAACTAAAGGTAAAGCAGCGATCAGTTTTGCAAAAGAATCTCGTATGGAAGTTCGTAAGGTTGTTTGGCCTACTCGCCAAGAAACCATGCAAACAACACTGATCGTTTTAGCTGTAAGTATTGTAATGGCTCTAGCGCTTTGGGGTATTGACGGCATTATGGTTCGTCTAGTAGCTCTAGCGACTGGGGTATAGAGGGTTTTAATTCATGAGTGAAGCTCCAAAAAAACGCTGGTATGTGGTTCAAGCCTTCTCTGGATTTGAAGGTCGTGTAGCTCAGTCTCTTCGCGAGCATATCAAAATGCACAGCATGGAAGAGCTATTCGGTGAAGTACTGGTTCCTACTGAAGAAGTAGTGGAAATGCGCGCGGGTCAGCGTCGCAAATCTGAGCGTAAGTTCTTCCCTGGTTACGTCCTTGTTCAGATGATTATGAACGATGAATCATGGCACTTAGTACGCAGTGTGCCGCGTGTCATGGGCTTCATTGGTGGTACCTCCGACCGTCCAGCACCTATCACAGATAAAGAAGCTGACGCTATTCTTAACCGTCTTGAGAAGGCGAGTGAAGCTCCTCGTCCACGTACTATGTACGAAGCGGGTGAAGTGGTACGTGTTAACGAAGGTCCATTTGCTGACTTCAATGGTACTGTTGAAGAAGTAGATTATGAGAAGAGCCGCCTGAAAGTGTCTGTGTCGATCTTTGGTCGCGCAACACCAGTTGAGCTTGAATTTGGTCAGGTTGAAAAACTTGATTAAAAAAACACCTTTTTAAGGGTTGTCTAAGGCGCGAATTATGACTATAATTTCGCGCCTTTTTACTTCTCGTGAAGTAAAGAGTTTTTTCACAAACGGGGAGCTGATCAGTGATTAGCGTTTGTACCCAAACTTAGGAATTATCATGGCTAAGAAAGTTGAAGCTTACATCAAGCTACAAGTTGCAGCTGGTATGGCGAACCCAAGTCCACCAGTTGGTCCTGCACTAGGTCAACACGGTGTTAACATCATGGAATTCTGTAAAGCGTTCAACGCGAAAACAGAATCTCTAGAGAAAGGTCTACCTACTCCAGTTGTTATCACTGTATACAACGACCGTTCTTTCACGTTCGTAACTAAGACTCCACCTGCTGCTGTTCTACTTAAGAAAGCTGCTGGCGTTAAGTCTGGTTCAGGTCGTCCAAACACTGAAAAAGTTGGTACTGTAACTGACGCTCAAATCCAAGAAATCGCAGAAACTAAAGCTGCTGATATGACTGGTGCTGACATCGAAGCGATGAAGCGTTCAATCGCTGGTACTGCTCGTTCAATGGGCCTAGTGGTAGAGGGTTAATAAGATGGCTAAACTAACTAAGCGCATGCGCGTAATCCGCGAAAAAGTTGACGTAACTAAAGAGTACGAAATCAACGAAGCTGTAGCTCTTCTTCAAGAACTAGCGACTGCTAAATTCGTAGAATCTGTTGACGTTGCTATTAACCTAGGCATCGATGCTCGTAAATCTGACCAGAACGTACGTGGTGCAACTGTACTACCTCACGGTACTGGCCGCGAAATCCGCGTTGCAGTGTTCACTCAAGGTGCAAACGCTGAAGCAGCTAAAGAAGCTGGCGCAGACATCGTTGGTATGGAAGATCTTGCTGAGCAAGTTAAGAAAGGCGAAATGAACTTCGACGTAGTTGTTGCTTCTCCAGATGCAATGCGCGTTGTAGGTCAACTAGGTACTATCCTAGGTCCTCGCGGTCTTATGCCAAACCCTAAAGTTGGTACTGTAACTCCTAACGTTGCTGAAGCAGTTAAAAACGCTAAAGCTGGTCAGGTTCGTTACCGTAACGACAAAAACGGCATCATCCACACTACTATCGGTAAAGCAAACTTCTCTGCTGAGCAGATCAAAGAGAACCTAGAGTCACTTCTAGTTGCTCTGAAGAAAGCTAAGCCATCTTCAGCGAAAGGTACTTTCCTGAAGAAAGTAAGCATCTCTACTACTATGGGTGCTGGTGTTGCTGTTGATCAGGCTAGCCTGAACACTCAAGCATAATTTATTTGCTTAGGCGCAAAATTTGTGTATAATTTTGCGCCTAATATTTGTGGTTGGGGCTGAACTTTGGTTCTAAATGAATTAAGACCCAGTCTCCGTCCAAGACCGTAGGTGTCTGACTTTATTTTTAAATGAAGGCTTAATATTCCCTACGTAGATGGTGCCCGAACTGACAGAAAGCTCTATGTAAATAGTTACCTTTCTTCTGGGAAGCACCTGAATAACTCTCACTGTCGTGATGATAGTGAGTGGTGTAACGACAACCAGGAGTAAATCCAAGATGGCTTTAAACCTTCAAGACAAAAAAGCAATTGTTGCTGAAGTCAACGAAGCTGCCAGTGGTGCACTTTCTGCAGTTGTAGCTGATTCTCGTGGCGTAGAAGTTGGCGCTATGACATCACTACGTAAACAAGCTCGTGAAGCTGGTGTTTACGTACGTGTTGTTCGTAACACACTTATGCGTCGTGCGGTTGCAGGTACTGAGTACGAGTGTCTAACTGACACTTTCACTGGTCCTACTCTAATCGCATTCTCTAATGAGCACCCAGGTGCTGCAGCGCGTCTTTTCAAAGACTTCGCTAAAGAGAACAAAGACTTCGAGATCAAAGCTGCTGCATTTGAAGGCGCGCTAACTGACGCTGAAGTACTAGCGACACTACCAACTTACGACGAAGCTATCGCACGCCTAATGATGTGCATGAAAGAAGCTTCTGCAGGCAAGCTGGTACGTACTATCGCTGCACTACGCGACCAAAAAGAAGAAGCTGCTGCGTAAGCCTTGCTTTTCACTGGTTGCTATTTAAACTTATTGTTGATTTAAAAGAGAATTGTTATGTCTATCACTAACGAGCAAATCCTAGACGCAGTTGCAGAAATGTCTGTAATGCAAGTTGTTGAACTAATCGAAGCAATGGAAGAGAAATTCGGTGTTTCTGCTGCTGCTGCTGTTGTAGCTGGCGGCGCTGCTGCAGGCGAAGCTGCTGCTGAGCAAACTGAATTCGACGTAATCCTAGAATCTGCTGGCGGTAACAAAGTTGCTGTAATCAAAGCAGTACGTGGCGCAACTGGCCTAGGTCTTAAAGAAGCTAAAGCTCTTGTAGACGGCGCTCCAGCACCTCTTAAAGAAGGTGTTGACAAAGCAGAAGCTGACGCTCTTAAAGCTCAGCTAGAAGAAGCTGGTGCAACTGTTGCTGTTAAGTAATTATTGCATAGTTTCTTAGCCTAACGGCTAATTGGCTGGTGGTTTTTTAACCACCGGCCTTTTTGCGCTGTAGGGTATAGGCGAATTTTCCCGCTGTTTAAGCGCCTCATATCCATGCAAAAAACATTTCATTCTTTCGCAATGGAATGTCACTACAGTAAACAGCTATTTAGTCACTGTCCCTTACCCCCCTTAAGTAACTAGGAGCGGGCGGACAGTTTGGGTCACTTATCAGCGAGCTGAGGAACCCCATGGTTTACTCTTATACCGAGAAAAAGCGCATCCGTAAGGACTTTGGTACTCGTCCACAAGTTTTGGACATTCCATACCTGCTATCGATCCAGCTCGATTCGTTCGACAAATTCATCGAACAGGATCCTGAAGGTCAATACGGTCTTGAAGCTGCTTTCCGTTCTGTATTCCCAATTCAGAGCTACAACGGCAATTCTGAGCTGCAATACGTTAGCTACCGTCTTGGTGAGCCAGTTTTTGACGTTAAAGAATGTCAAATCCGCGGTGTAACTTACTCAAAGCCACTACGCGTAAAACTACGTCTAGTAATCTTTGATAAAGACGCACCAGCAGGTACTGTAAAAGACATTAAAGAACAAGAAGTCTACATGGGCGAAATTCCGCTTATGACAGACAATGGTACCTTCGTAATCAATGGTACCGAGAGGGTTATCGTATCCCAGCTGCACCGAAGCCCAGGCGTGTTCTTCGACAGCGATAAGGGTAAGACCCACTCTTCAGGTAAAGTTCTATATAACGCACGTGTAATTCCTTACCGTGGCTCATGGTTAGACTTTGAGTTCGATCCTAAGGATAACCTATACGTACGTATCGACCGTCGTCGTAAGCTACCAGCATCGATCATCCTTCGTGCACTTGGTAAAACGTCAGAAGAAATCCTAGATATCTTCTTTGAGAAAGTGAACTTCGAAGTGAAAGACCAAACTCTACTTATGGAGTTGGTTCCAGATCGTCTACGTGGTGAAACTGCGTCATTCGATATCGAAGCGAACGGTAAGACTTACGTTGAGCAAGGTCGTCGCGTTACAGCTCGTCATATCCGCCAACTAGAAAAAGATGGCGTTGATCACATCGAAGTACCAGTTGAGTACATCGTTGGTAAAGTTGCATCGAAAGACTACGTTAACGAAGCAACAGGCGAGATCATCGTAAACGCTAACCAGGAAATTAGCCTGGAAGCTCTAGCGAACCTATCTCAGGCTGGCCATAAAGCGCTAGAAGTTTTATTCACGAACGATCTAGACCACGGTCCATTCATGTCAGAAACGCTACGCATCGACAGCACTGTTGATCGTATTTCTGCGCTGGTAGAAATCTACCGCATGATGCGCCCTGGTGAGCCACCAACAAAAGAAGCTGCAGAAGCTCTATTCGAAAGCCTATTCTTCTCTGAAGAGCGCTATGACCTATCAACTGTTGGCCGTATGAAGTTCAACAGTTCTATCGAGCGTGAAGATGCTCTAGAACAAGGTACGCTTGACGAGCAAGACATCATCGAAGTGATGAAGAAGCTTATTGCGATCCGTAACGGTAAAGGCGAAGTGGACGATATCGACCACCTAGGCAACCGTCGTATCCGCTCTGTAGGCGAAATGGCTGAGAACCAATTCCGTGTTGGTCTTGTGCGTGTTGAACGTGCAGTGAAAGAGCGCCTAAGCCTTGGTGACCTTGATGCAATCATGCCTCAAGATCTAATCAACGCTAAGCCTATTTCAGCAGCAGTTAAAGAATTCTTTGGCTCTTCACAGCTTTCACAGTTCATGGACCAAAACAACCCGCTATCAGAAGTAACGCACAAGCGTCGTATTTCTGCATTGGGTCCTGGCGGTCTAACTCGTGAACGTGCTGGCTTCGAAGTACGTGACGTACACGTAACTCACTACGGTCGTCTATGTCCTATCGAAACGCCGGAAGGTCCAAACATCGGTCTGATTAACTCTCTATCTGCGTTTGCGCGTTGTAACGAGTACGGCTTCCTAGAGACGCCATACCGTCGCGTTGTAGATGGCGTTGTTACAGACGAAGTAGATTACCTATCTGCAATCGAAGAAGGCCAATTCGTTATCGCACAGGCTAACGCTGCGCTAACTGAAGAAGGCGGTTTTGCAGATGAGCTGATCACAGCTCGTCAAAAAGGTGAATCTGGTCTACACCCTCGTGAGCACGCTCAGTACATGGACGTTGCGACAAACCAGGTTGTATCTATCGCTGCATCGCTTATCCCGTTCCTAGAACACGATGATGCGAACCGTGCATTGATGGGTGCGAACATGCAACGTCAGGCAGTTCCAACACTGAAAGCTGACAAACCGCTTGTTGGTACTGGTATTGAACGTAACGTAGCAGTTGACTCAGGTGTAACTGCAGTTGCTAAACGTGGTGGTGTAATCCAGTCAGTAGATGCTTCTCGTATCGTTGTTAAAGTGAACGAAGAAGAACTAGTACCAGGCGAAGCTGGTATCGACATCTACAACCTGACTAAATACACACGTTCTAACCAGAACACATGTATTAACCAGCGCCCATGTGTAATGCCAGGTGAACCAGTATCACGTGGTGATGTTCTTGCTGATGGTCCTTCAACAGACCTAGGTGAACTAGCGCTTGGTCAAAACATGCGTATCGCGTTCATGCCTTGGAACGGTTACAACTTCGAAGACTCGATCCTAGTATCTGAGCGCGTAGTTCAAGAAGACCGCTTCACGACTATCCACATTCAAGAACTTACTTGTGTGGCGCGTGATACTAAGCTTGGTTCTGAAGAGATCACTGCTGATATTCCAAACGTAGGTGAATCTGCTCTGTCTAAACTAGACGAGTCAGGTATCGTTTACATCGGTGCTGAAGTTAAGGGTGGCGACATCCTAGTTGGTAAAGTAACACCTAAAGGTGAAACTCAGCTAACGCCTGAAGAGAAGCTACTACGTGCAATCTTCGGTGAAAAAGCATCTGACGTTAAAGATACTTCACTACGTGTACCTAACTCTGTTTCAGGTACGATTATCGACGTTCAAGTCTTCACTCGCGATGGCGTAGAGAAAGACAAGCGTGCGCTTGAAATCGAGCAAATGCAGCTTAAAGAAGCGAAGAAAGACCTAACTGAAGAATTCCAGATTCTTGAGGGTGGCCTTCTAAACCGTGTTCGCGCTGTATTGATCGATGGCGGTTACTCTGAAGCGAAACTAGACGCAACTGATCGTAAGAAGTGGCTAGAACTAACGCTAGAAGATGACGCTCTACAAACTCAGCTAGAACAACTAGCAGAGCAGTGGGACGAGCTAAAAGCTGACTTCGATAAGAAATTCGAAACTAAGCGTCGTAAGATCACACAAGGTGATGATCTAGCACCTGGCGTACTGAAGATCGTTAAGGTTTACCTAGCGGTTAAACGTCGCATCCAGCCTGGTGATAAGATGGCGGGTCGTCACGGTAACAAGGGTGTAATCTCTAAGATCAACCCTGTTGAAGACATGCCATACGATGAAAAAGGTCAGCCTGTAGACATCGTACTTAACCCACTGGGTGTACCTTCGCGTATGAACATCGGTCAGATCCTAGAAGTACACTTAGGCCTGGCAGCGAAAGGTATCGGTGACAAGATCAACCAGATGGTTAAAGAGCAGCAAGAACTAGCGAAATTCCGCGAGTTCCTACAGAAAGTTTACGATCTAGGCGAGACTCGCCAGAAAGTAGACATTGCTTCTCTATCTGATGACGAAGTTCGTACTCTGATCAAGAACCTACGTGGCGGTCTACCAATCGCGACTCCAGTATTTGACGGTGCACCAGAAGCGTCTATTAAAGCGCTACTGAAACTAGCAGACCTACCAGAATCTGGTCAGCTAAAACTGTTTGATGGTCGCACAGGTGACCAGTTTGAGCGTCCTGTAACTGTAGGTTACATGTACATGCTGAAACTGAACCACCTTGTTGATGACAAGATGCACGCTCGTTCAACTGGTTCGTACAGCCTAGTAACTCAGCAGCCACTTGGTGGTAAAGCTCAGTTCGGTGGTCAGCGTTTCGGTGAGATGGAAGTATGGGCACTAGAAGCATACGGTGCTGCTTACACTCTACAAGAAATGCTAACGGTTAAGTCGGATGACGTTAACGGCCGTACTAAGATGTACAAAAACATCGTAGACGGTAACCACAGCATGGAACCTGGTATGCCAGAATCGTTCAACGTATTGTTGAAAGAGATTCGCTCGCTAGGTATCAACATCGAGCTAGAAGACGAAGAGTAATCTCTTTCCCTCTCGACTAAGGTTGAGAGAGATATAAAGCGATTATTTGGTAGAAGGTGCTCACTTTAGCGGGTGAGCTCCTTTTAACTCCTTACAGGAGCTGATTGTGAAAGACTTATTAAACTTTCTAAAAGCACAGCATAAGACCGAAGAATTTGATGCAATCAAAATCGGTCTATCTTCACCAGACATGATCCGTTCATGGTCTTTCGGTGAAGTTAAAAAACCTGAAACGATCAACTATCGTACGTTCAAACCTGAACGCGATGGTCTGTTCTGTGCGCGTATCTTTGGTCCAGTTAAAGACTACGAATGTCTTTGTGGTAAGTACAAGCGCCTGAAGCACCGTGGTGTTATCTGTGAGAAGTGTGGTGTAGAAGTTACACAAACTAAAGTTCGTCGTGACCGCATGGGCCACATCGAGCTAGCTTCACCAGTAGCTCACATCTGGTTCCTAAAATCGCTACCGTCTCGTATCGGTCTACTAATGGATATCCCTCTACGTGATATCGAACGTGTTCTTTACTTCGAAATGTACGTAGTAACAGAGCCAGGTATGACTGATCTAGAAAAATCTCAGATGCTTACTGAAGAAGAGTATCTAGATCGTCTAGAAGAGTGGGGCGACGAGTTCACTGCTAAGATGGGTGCAGAAGCAATCAAGGACCTACTAGGTTCTATGGATATGCACGCTGAAGCAGAACAAATGCGTGAAGAGCTAGAAACAACTAACTCTGAAACTAAGCGTAAGAAAGTAACTAAGCGTCTGAAACTGGTAGAAGCGTTTATTCAATCTGGCAACAACCCAGAGTGGATGATCCTTACTGTACTTCCAGTTCTTCCGCCAGATCTACGTCCTCTAGTACCACTAGATGGCGGTCGTTTTGCGACTTCAGATCTGAACGACCTATACCGTCGTGTGATCAACCGTAACAACCGTTTGAAGCGTCTTCTAGAGCTAGCTGCTCCGGACATCATCGTACGTAACGAAAAACGTATGCTGCAAGAGTCTGTTGATGCGCTACTAGACAACGGTCGTCGTGGTCGTGCGATCACAGGTTCTAACAAGCGTCCTCTGAAATCTCTTGCTGATATGATCAAGGGTAAACAAGGTCGTTTCCGTCAGAACCTTCTAGGTAAACGTGTAGACTACTCTGGCCGTTCTGTAATCACAGTAGGTCCATACCTTCGTCTACACCAGTGTGGTCTTCCTAAGAAGATGGCACTTGAGCTATTCAAACCATTTATCTACAGCAAGCTAGAGACTCGTGGTCTTGCGACTACAATCAAAGCTGCTAAGAAGATGGTAGAGCGTGAAGAAGCGGTAGTTTGGGATATCCTAGACGAAGTAATCCGTGAACACCCAGTACTATTGAACCGTGCACCTACACTTCACCGTCTAGGTATCCAGGCGTTCGAACCAGTACTAATCGAAGGTAAAGCGATTCAGCTACACCCACTAGTGTGTGCGGCGTACAACGCGGACTTCGATGGTGACCAAATGGCGGTTCACGTACCTCTAACTCTAGAGGCACAGCTTGAAGCTCGTACACTGATGATGTCGACAAACAACATTCTGTCGCCAGCGTCAGGTGATCCGATCATCGTACCTTCTCAAGACGTTGTATTGGGTCTGTACTACATGACTCGTGATAAGATCAACGTGAAAGGTGAAGGCATGTACCTTTCTGGCCCAGCAGAGGCTGAGAAAGCATACCGCACTAAGCAAGCTGAGCTTCACGCACGCGTTAAAGTACGTATTACAGAAACAGTTGTAGACGAAGACGGCAACAGCACAACAGAGACTAAGATGGTTGATACAACTATCGGTCGTGCAATGCTATGGCAAATCGTGCCAGCTGGTCTACCGTACAGCATCGTTAACCAAAAGCTAGGTAAGAAGCAAATCTCTAACCTACTAAACGAGGCGTACCGTAAACTAGGTCTGAAAGACACTGTAATCTTCGCTGACCAAATCATGTACACAGGTTTCGCATACGCGGCACTATCTGGTGTATCTGTTGGTATCGACGATATGGTTGTACCGCCAGCTAAGTACACTGAAATCGCAGAAGCGGAAGAAGAAGTACGTGAAATCCAGGAACAATACCAATCTGGTCTTGTTACTGCGGGCGAACGATACAACAAAGTTATCGATATCTGGGCATCGACCAACGATCGCGTAGCGAAAGCGATGATGGCAAACCTTTCATCTGAAACGGTAGTTAACCGTGACGGTGAAGAAGAGCAACAAGAATCGTTTAACAGCATCTACATGATGGCTGACTCGGGTGCTCGTGGTTCTGCAGCTCAGATTCGTCAGCTAGCGGGTATGCGTGGTCTGATGGCGCGTCCGGATGGTTCGATCATCGAAACGCCGATCACTGCGAACTTTAAAGAAGGTCTAAACGTACTTCAGTACTTTATCTCAACGCACGGTGCTCGTAAGGGTCTTGCGGATACGGCACTGAAAACAGCGAACTCGGGTTACCTAACTCGTCGTCTAGTAGACGTTGCTCAAGACGTTGTTGTAACTGAACATGACTGTGGCACTCATGAGGGTGTTGACATGATGCCTCACATCGAGGGTGGTGATGTTAAAGTTGCACTAACTGAGCTAGCTCTAGGTCGTGTAGTAGCTGAAGACGTTCTTAAGCCAGGTACAGAAGATGTTCTGATCCCACGTAACACTCTAATTGATGAGAAGTGGTGTCAGATCATGGAAGAGAACTCAGTAGACAGCATGAAAGTGCGCTCTGTAGTTACTTGTGATTCTGACTTCGGTTGTTGTGCACAGTGTTACGGTCGTGACCTAGCACGTGGTCACCTAGTGAACCAAGGTGAAGCTGTTGGTGTAATCGCTGCTCAGTCTATCGGTGAACCGGGTACACAGCTAACGATGCGTACGTTCCACATCGGTGGTGCGGCATCTACTGCAGCAGCAGAGAACAGCATCCAAGCTAAGACAACTGGTACAGTTAAACTGCACAACGCTAAGTTCGTAATCAACAAAGATAAGAAGCTAGTAATCACGTCTCGTGCATCTGAGCTAACTATCATTGATGAATTCGGTCGTACTAAAGAGAAGCACAAACTTCCTTACGGTTCGATGCTAAGCAAAGGCGACAACGATGCAGTAACAGCTGGCGAAGTTGTTGCTAACTGGGAAGCGCACACCATGCCAATCATCACTGAAGTGGCAGGTCGCATCCAGTTCGTAGACATGATCGACGGTGTTACAGTTTCTCGTCAAACAGATGACCTAACAGGTCTATCTTCAAGCGAAGTAACTGACCCAGCAGCTCGTCCAGCAGCAGGTAAAGATATGCGTCCAGCTATCAAACTTGTTGATGAGCAAGGTAACGATGTAATGATCCCTGGTACTGAAATGCCAGCTCACTACTTCCTACCTGGTAAAGCGATTGTAAACATCGAAGACGGCGCGGAAGTAGGTGTGGGTGATACACTTTCACGTATCCCTCAGAAGTCTGGCGGTAACAAAGATATCACCGGTGGTCTACCACGCGTAGCTGACCTATTCGAAGCTCGTAAGCCTAAAGAGCCTGCGATTCTTGCTGAGCACACAGGTACTGTGAGCTTCGGTAAAGAGACGAAAGGTAAACGTCGTCTAGTAATCACTCGTGACGGCGGTGACGCTTACGAAGAGATGATTCCTAAGCATCGTCAGTTGAACGTATTTGAAGGTGAGCGTGTTGAACGTGGTGACGTGATCGCAGATGGTCCAGAGTCTCCACATGACATCCTACGTCTACGTGGCGTACACGCTGTAACTCAGTACATCGCTAACGAAGTACAAGAAGTTTACCGTCTACAAGGCGTTAAGATTAACGATAAGCACATCGAGACTATCGTTCGTCAGATGCTACGTAAGTGTACAATTACTCACGCAGGTGACTCTGAGTTCCTACCTGGCGAGCAAGTTGAATACTCACAAGTTAAGATTGCTAACCGTAACCTAGAAGCTGAAGGCAAAGAGCCTGCACGTTTCGAGCGTGAGCTACTAGGTATCACTAAGGCATCTCTAGCGACTGAGTCGTTCATCTCTGCGGCATCGTTCCAGGAGACAACTCGCGTACTAACAGAAGCTGCGGTTTCTGGTAAGCGTGATGATCTACGTGGTCTGAAAGAGAACGTAATTGTTGGTCGTCTGATCCCAGCTGGTACTGGTTTCGCATACCACCAAGAGCGTCAAGCTAAACGTGCTGAAGAGCAAGAAGGTCCATCTGCTGAACAAGCAACAGATAACCTAGCTGCACTTCTAAACGCTGGCTTCTCATCTGACGAGTAATCGTTAAGAGCTTAAAAGAAAAGGCACCTTCGGGTGCCTTTTTTGTTTTTGAAGCAAGAGGTTAGACGCTATGATTCGAGAGCGCTTTGCTATAGGAATTGAGAGGTGTTGTTTGAGGGCTAGTGCAAGACGTTTAGATAGAACTTGTCCTTAGAGAGGTAAAATGAACCGAATCCCAAAAAACAAAAAGGGTTGACGCACACACGCCAACCCTCAAGAATTGTTCTCGCTTCTCGCTTCTCG
>NZ_JAHGAI010000088.1:0-1353 GCF_030248515.1 Vibrio sp. D401a
TAACTCAATATACATCATACCTCGATTACATTAAGTTGCACCGATTTGAAAGGTCATTTAACGCCCTGTTAAGGTGTGAGCAAACGCAATGCCGAAGCTCCCGCATACCACCTTAAACACTAAACGCAACGCATAGTAAAAATGCCACGCGTTGCGAATCACTCTTAAATGCTTTGTTAGCTGGATGCTAGCACTGGCTTAATCTATCACGCTCACGTTTATAACCTCCAACCTTTCAATAAGTGCGTCAGCCATTGATTTTAACTTATCCGGCTGTTTTCTAGAGTAAGATTTCATTGATACTAATACATCAACTCTTAACTTTTCTAACCGATTAGCCTCATTGCCTGTATGGTCAGTAAACACCATCCCTTCTAGCTCATTTAACCATTTGTCAAAAGACTCTGGGCTTTCAGATAGTAAAAGTAGAGTATTCTGAGGCTCGACTTTTAGCGCAACCAACAATAAGGGAGAAACTTCTCCGGAAATAGCTCCGTCTCTACGTTTCCAAATTTCTACCAAAGAAAAAAGCGTAGGAACTATTTTCGAACCTTCTTTTTTTTCAAGATTTGATTCAATAGATTTGTAGTTTTCAATCATCCAGTTATGTAAGAGGCTTACTTCTGGCGTTTTAGCATACAGCAGCCCTGAGCAAAAAACAGACACAATCAAAATTGCCATATTCCTTATCATCATTGCTGCTCCAACTGATTAGATATATTTATGGTAATTTTTTGTAGCTCGTAATTTCAGCAAAAATTTCTTTCAGAGCCGATTTGCTATTACCCACATAGTAATGAGATTTAGCCACACTCCCCCATGTTTTACCAGGCATCAAACACCCAAGAGTGTCTTTGTGATAATTTCCAGCATGGATTAGAATAAACGTTCTCCCCGGAACATTTTGTAATTCATATACATTAGGATACTTCGGTGAGCTATAGGGCAATAATTTGTAAGTCCCTGCTTTGATCCTTTTATCGGATCCCTCAGTTATTGAGTCTGGCCCTGCGGGCTCCAATACAAACCAACTTTTACTTACTCCCTCAATAGTTAACTTACCTAAAGTTGTCTCTCCCATTTGCTTTGTTCGCTTTAGATTTAATTTAACTTCATCTAGTTTTTTCATTGCTCTTGTCCTAGCTATCAAATCAATGAAATTAACAGAAGAGTATTGTTACAACAGATCCGTTTCATCGTTAATAGAGACATCGCTAACTTAAATGAAATTGAGCATTACGTTCTTTACATCAACTTTAGTGTAAGCAGCTAACGCCCTGTTAAGGTGTGAGCAACGCATAGTAAAAATGCCATGCGTTGCGAATCACTCTTAAACAGTTTGTTATGTGTTAC
>NZ_JAHGAI010000089.1:0-680 GCF_030248515.1 Vibrio sp. D401a
ACGCATAGTAAAAATGCCATGCGTTGCGAATCACTCTTAAACAGTTTGTTATGTGTTACAACTAAGGTGACTTTTATTTTTATCTTCCTACATTGACTACATCATTCACACCAATGCTAAATTTTGCCTCAGTACGTTTTATACATGTATTACTAAAAAGTGAAAAATCAATTTCCCTTGATAATTCACTATATTTAATAACTTCGTCATCATTAGCAAATAATAAAAGTGTAATACTATCTAAATCTGATATTCTACTTAGATTCTCAGCATCCCAGTCGAATCCCAGTAAAGAACGAGCAGCAGTATTATTGGAGTACGGACCTAAAAAGCAGACTCGATTCCAGTCACCTTCGACAACTTCAGAAAAATCAACACTACTGTCATTTAATCTTAGTTGTATCTCATTTGTATCTGAACAGGATACTTGAAGTAAAATAAAGAAAATCATAACCAATTTTTTCATTTTTTCTTCTCTTTCTTTATTACCTTAAGACGACCTGCTAGCAATGAAGTGTAACAATAATGTGCAAGTTTATCATTACTCGCCATCGATAACCCTAACCGAATACCAACTTTATTATTGTGTAAATCCATGACCTTTTCATTTTCTGGGTTTTCCGGAAAGTCTTCATGTGCTGTCGTAAATTCGAGAGCATTTTTGTATCCAATGTCACGAG
>NZ_JAHGAI010000009.1:0-61469 GCF_030248515.1 Vibrio sp. D401a
TAGAGAATAGAGAATAGCTACAGCCAAATCGTTTCGACGGTAATTCCCTCCTCCTCAAAGCAAAGCTTATTCACGCCAATCCTATCACTTCGATTATATTCATTAATGTCGTGGTCAAACCCGTAGGCCGTCGCCGGTGCCATGTGTTGGGTGATACCTTGTTGTGTGACCGTTAATGCATCATGACCATGCCCGCAAATTACATCTTGAACTTGATGCTTCGCCAAAAGCGCAAGTAAGCTTGCATCGTTTTCCAAGCAAATGGCTTTCATCCATGCTGAACCGACGGGAATAATAGGGTGGTGGACTACAACAATTGGGTTGGTTGTATGGCGAAGCTGTTTATTCAAACGTGCTAGCCCGCGGTTATCGATACGGCCAGAGCCTAAAGGATGGCGCTTATCTAAAGGTTTGGTGCTGGAATCTAAGAACAAGACTTCACGGTTGTGGATTCTCGCTCTATCTGTGACTTTGATACCACTGCCGCTCAGCTCTTGCTTCATCAACTTTGCATCATCGTGGTTGCCCGCAATCGCGAAGATCGACTTATCTTGGATGTGTTCTTCTACAACATTTAGTAGAGTCAGGTAGTCACCCGCTTTGGGGTTGCAACAAAGATCACCAGTAAGCAAAAGGATATTGCAGGAAGCATCTTTCTGAGCAAGGAGCAGGGCTTTACGCAGGTTTTCAAAGCTGGGCTCATCACTTAAGTGGCAATCGCTGATCTGGATAATTGACTTCATAAGGTCTAGTCGCCCCGAGGGTAGTGGGTATTTTTATGCCAGTCTAACATTCAACTCTCCGGTTTTAATAGTAAAGTTGATGGTAGAGAGTAATTAGGAGAGCGATAGGGTGAACATCAGCAATAGCGGTAATGTGAGTATACTGAAGAAGTTGCCAAACAAGACCATTGAAGCGACTGTCATTGGCTCAATGTTCAGCCGCTCAGCAAACAAGTAGTTCATCACGGCTGGTGGAAGCATAGTGAACAGTACCATCATTTGCAGTTGCATTATCGGTAGTGGGATTAGCCAATAAATGAGTGCAAATGCAATCGCGCCTGTCCCAAGTGATTGTGCTGTACACGCGAGGCCTACCTTTAAGCCATCCAACCTCAGATTTAACATCTGTGCGCCCAATGAAAGAAGCATAACTGGGACGGCAGCTTGACCAAGTAATGCCGTTGCTTCATACAGTGGATTCCAAATGCTAACCCCAGAAAGATTCATAGCCAGTGCGAGTGAAGCGGATAAAAAAATCGGCATTTTAATGATTTGTTTAAGCGGGTTACCACTACTAAGAAGCATCACGCCTAAACTGATATGTAAACACGCGGAGACAACAAACAGCAGCACCGCAGAAGGGAGAGCGAGCTCTCCGAAAGTATAAGTGAACAACGGGATCGCTAGGTTTCCGCTATTTCTGAACATATGCGGTGGCGCCCATGCTTTGAAGGATAGATCTGTCAACTTTGTAATTGGCACCATCACAATGCCAGGTACGATTACCGCAATAATAGCGGCAAGCAAAAGAGGAGCTTGACCCATGTCGATCGGCATACTTACTAGAGACGAAAATACGAGTGCAGGCGTGAATACATCCATATTGATGCGATTTATTGGGCGAAAGTCGGGCTTGATAAAGCGACCAACTAAATAACCAACAAAAACCAAAGCAAAGACTGGGAATAGAATGCTGACGACTTGGTGAAGCATATTGGTACTCTGATGGTGAGATGGAATATGAAAACAGTATCAACCTTTCCTTTCACCGTCATGATACAACGTGCAGAATTTTGCTTTTGTTCAAGGTTTCATTTTTTTACCAGATCAGTAGAAACTGAATAAAAACTCCAATGAATACAACTGGTCAGATCTATTTTCAGAGTGACTCAAACTACTGAAAAACTGAGAAGTTTTATGTCAATTGTTTGTAAAGTGACCAGTATCTGACATTTTTATTAAATAGTGAATAATCTTGTTTTGATGTTTGAAACTAGTAATTTAGACTGGATAGCTTCCTAACTTTAGAGGGAATTAAAGTAAAATCTGGAAATACTGGTGAGTAAAGTACTTCGATGGTGAAATATTCGGTATATTAGCAAAGAAAAAAGTTGGCGAAAATCATAAGCTTGGCATACACTTCCTGATGTAACCCCGATATGTTGTTGAATTGGTAGGGTAAAACTGCTCTGGCGCTACACTAAGGTAGCATTGTTTAACATAGCTTTGAGGAAAGTTTTATGGCGCTCACAAAAGCCGAACTTGCAGAAAACCTGTTTGATAAATTGGGATTTAGTAAACGGGACGCCAAGGAAACGGTGGAAGTGTTTTTTGAAGAAATTCGTAAGGCACTCGAAAGTGGCGAACAGGTAAAACTGTCAGGTTTTGGTAATTTTGACCTTCGTGACAAAAACGAACGACCTGGTCGTAACCCGAAAACTGGTGAAGATATTCCAATTACTGCTCGACGAGTCGTTACGTTCCGCCCGGGTCAGAAGTTAAAAGCTCGCGTAGAGAACATAAAGATTGACCAGTAAGCCATGTGACATGGAATGAGACCACGCTTTGTCGTGGTCTTTTTGTTTGTGTTTTTCAGTAGTGGCTAAAGAACAAATAAAACCACCGCAATAGCGGTGGTCTTTAGTATTGGGTAGGTTAGCTTAGCTGTTTGGAAGACTTCTACTTTAAGCAGCTTCTAAGTGTGTTGTTAGGTATGGATGCCAAGCGCCCTGGTACAAGTTTTTCGATTGAGTGCGCATGCTTTTTATCGATGCCATTTCGATATCGTTTAGGTTACGACCCTCTACTAGCGCTTGACGCTCTAGCTTCTGAATTTGTTCGTACAAATCGTGTTCAGGGCCGTTCTTTACATCAGCGATTGCTTTTAGGTGCAATTGAACTTCGGCAATAAGGTTAGTTTTAGGAAGGCGAACCAACAGGTTCAAGTCACGGTACCCAGATACAGTTGGCTTTTTGAAGCGGTTTTTGACTTTTACGATAGTTGTCTCACGCTCCAATGCTTCATACACAGATACTAGGCTCGCTACATCATCAGCGACGATGGTCGCACGTGCTAAGTCAGTAATACGTTCGACTTGGCCGTCAAGTTCGAGGGCAATCTTTTCTTCGGCACGATGTTGAGATTTAACGCCTGCGAAGTATGGCTGAGCGTCAGTTAGAAGGGCTGTACTCTTACAGATGGTTTCAAGCTCGAACTGTGCTTGGTGAGCTTTACTATAAAGGACGTCGAAATCTGAATAAGGTTGAGTTGGTCTAGAGTCGATTGACTGAATGCCATATAGACCACTAAGGCTATGCTTGAACAATTTTGAGCAAACTTCGTTTTGGCTAGCAGAACGATCTTGCTCGTTACTCGGGACATTTGGAAGTGCGGCGAATGCCGGCGCACGGCTTAGTACTAAAAGCATCAATGCTGTAGTACGTAAAAATAAGCTCATTCACTCTCCTTAACTTGTTTGCACTTAGAAAATGGGTAACGAAAAGGTCACTAAGATTAACAAATCAGGTTCTACCTAATTAATGGGGCCTCTATGAACGATCCCAAGGTCGACTTTTATCCTTATAGTAGAATCGTGTTCTAGATCACCATTTTTCCTTCCTTTATTCTGACAACCAGAAAAAGCAAGGGTTCCTTCTTGAACGATAGTCATCCTACCATCGCAGTATTAACCAAAGATGAACGCCATAGACAAATTTGGAAAAATCATTAGTCTTAGTCCACAAAGTTGCGCTAAGCGCTCATTACAATTATCAGCCGACAAGTAGAAGTAAAATGAGAGATCAAGAATTTTGGCACACTAAGTGGGCCAGTAATCAAATTGGGTTTCACCTTGAAGATGTGAATCCACTGTTACCTGCATTTTGGCAGCACACGAACCCAAAACGTGAAGACACAGTGCTGGTTCCATTATGCGGCAAGTCAGAAGACCTAATCTGGCTTGCGACGAAACACAATGAAGTGCAGGGTGTGGAACTGAGCCAAATTGCCGTGCGTGCATTTTTTGCTGAACATTTTTACACACCTACCGTAACACCAGTTAACGGTATGCATGAGCTGTATCAGTTCGATGAGCTATCCATTTATACTGGCGACTTTTTTACCGCCCCAGTTTCAAAAGCGGACATCATTTATGATCGTGCTGCACTCGTTGCATTGCCGCTAGAGATGCGAGAAGAATACGCCGCACGCGTTAAGCAGTTACTAAACCCTGGCGGACGTATTTTATTAGTGACGCTCAACTATCCTCAGGATGAGATGTCAGGCCCTCCGTTCAGTGTGCCAGTCGAGGAGATCGAACAGTTGTTTGCGGGTTACAAAATTACTTGTTTGCACGTAGACAAGGCCGACGAGAACCATCCGAAAATCGCTAAGAAAGGGCTCAGCCGTTTCTCTGAAGAAGTGTATTTAATCGAGAGCAAGTAGTGGTTTATTCGAGTCTACACAAAGAAAAAGCGCAGCCAATTGAGCTGCGCTTTTGTTTTTCTTGTGTGGATTCGCGGAATTAGTAAACGATCTGTACTTTAGAAGCGTTGTTCACTGCATCTTCAATCGAATTTTCAATGGTCTTGCGACGGGTTAAAACGACACCCAAGCGGCGGCGGCCGTCGATTTCAGGCTTACCAAACAAACGAACTTGAGTTTGTGGCTGAGCCAGTGCTTTGGCAAGATTGTCAAAGCGGATATCAGTTGATGTACCTTGGCCTAAAACAACCGCGGATGCAGATGGCCCATACTGAACGATGCTGTTAATCGGCATGCCAGTAAACGCGCGTACGTGAAGCGCGAACTCAGACATATCTTGAGAAATCATCGTCACCATGCCGGTATCGTGCGGGCGAGGGGAGACTTCGTTGAAAATAACTTTGTCTCCTTTAACAAATAGCTCCACACCAAAGATGCCGTAGCCACCTAGCGCATTAACAACTTTCTCAGCCGTGTATTCTGCTGCTTTGATTGCATTCTCTGACATGGCTTGTGGCTGCCATGACTCACGGTAGTCACCGTCTTCTTGTCGGTGTCCGATCGGCGCACAGAAATGTACACCATCGACTGCACGTACTGTTAGCAACGTGATTTCGTAATCGAAATCGATAAAGCCTTCTACAATGACACGGCCAGCACCAGTACGGCCACCTTCTTGTGCGTATTCCCAAGCGGTTTGAACGTCTTCTTCCGTTCTAATCACGCTCTGACCTTTGCCCGAAGAGCTCATCACTGGTTTAACAACACATGGGATACCTACATGTTCAACCGCCGCTTTAAAGTCTTCAAAGTTGTCTGCAAACTGGTAAGGAGAGGTGGTTAAGCCCAATTCTTCAGAAGCGAGCCTACGGATACCTTCTCGGTTCATTGTTAACTTGGTCGCTTTTGCAGTAGGAACAACGTTCAAGCCTTTTTCTTCTAACTCAACCAATTTGTCAGTCGCGATAGCTTCAATCTCAGGCACTACATACGCAGGCTGCTCTTTGCTGATGATTTCTTCTAGTGCTTGGCCGTCAAGCATATCGATGACGTAGCTGCGATGCGCCACTTGCATTGCTGGAGCATCGGCGTAACGGTCACATGCGATCACTTCCAAGCCAAGACGTTGGCATTCAATTGCCACTTCTTTACCAAGCTCGCCTGAGCCCAAAAGTAATACACGGGTAGCATGAGTGCTAGTAGCAGTACCGAACATAGTGTTCCCTTACAAAATAAAGTGATGAAACAGAAATTGCAGGGGATCATACTGAATTTTTAGTTCGAAGCAAACGTTTGCGTGGATTTTTTGATAATAAAAAAGCCCTACACAGAGTAGAGCTTATTACTTGAGGCCTGAATGAGTTAAACGTTCACAAAACTTACTGGAATATCAGGGTTTAGTGCCTCTAGCGTCGATTGAGTATCAGCTAGGTGGCTGATCTTGCCTTGCGAGTTCTCGACTAGTGCCGCTGCTTTGATGTTTTCAAACTGCTCTCCTGCCATCAGGATTTGAATTAGTGCAACCTGAAGTGGAGGTAGGCTAGGGTTGAATGCTGCGTTTTCTGCATAAGCCCCTTGGAATACGCGACCACTGTTCATCTCAAGAGCAATACCACTGAGGTTGTTCGTGTAAGGCGCGTGGCTGATGTTCATTGCGTTAACAGCTTCTTGAATCAGAGTATCGTCTTCATCGTAAACAAACTCGTGTTTCACTTCCGCCATCAAACCTGACTCAATACCTAAGTCTGCAGGGCCAAACGCCTCAGGAAGGTAGTGATGCAGTGATTTTTCTTCGCGTTCTGGTAATTGGATCTTAAGCTCTTTCGCAGTGCTTAGCTCATTCATGAACTGTCTACAGTGTCCGCATGGGCTGTAGTTGATGGTGATGTCTTTTACACCACGTTCACCTTTCATCCATGCATGGCTAATTGCACATTGCTCTGCGTGAACGGTTTGCCCTAGCTGAACGCCAAAGAATTCCATGTTTGCACCGAAGTAAAGGCGACCAGAAAGGCCACGAACGATCGCGCCAACATAAAATTCAGAAATAGGAGCGTAAGAGAACGCTGCGGCAAAAGGAAGTAGAGCAACACGAAGCTCTTTATCAGAAAGATTGGTAGCGTTTAGCAGCTCATCAAACTGTTGCTCAGAAATAGTAGCATCAAAATCGTCTGCTTGGACGATAGGAGCAAGATGTTTTGAAAGTGCTTCAGGAGCGCTTGCTAGCGCCTGTTCAATGCGACTTTTCATGTTGAATCCTTGTTAGTGCATGGACAGTTATTCTATGTGAAGGATGAAAATGTTCCGTGCTTTAGATCACGTTAATTGATGTAATTGAACTTTACGTTACATAATTAGAGTGAGGTCACACATGTATTCGATTTCATCACGATTTAACGTTATCTCTGTCCCACTAATAACTATATCAACTGATATTCATACTGCGAGTTTTCTAGGAGAGGCTATGACCCGCTCGCTTTAGAGGAGAGTAAAGCAAGGCAGGTCATTGAGGTCTTTATTGGTACAACCAAACAGCTAAAGCAAAGAAGCTAGGCGCAAGGATAGAAGTGATGATGCCACAAAGCACTAATGCAAGGGACGAGAAGGCAGCATCGCCTGGTTGTTTTTCTGCACAGGTGGCAGTGCCCAAAGCATGCGATACCGTACCCATCGTTAAGCCGCGTGCAATAGGGTGTTTGATGCCAATGAGGTTAAAGATCGGGTACGCGAGAATGGCACCGAATAAGCCCACAATAAGCACTAGAATAGCGGCAACAGCAGCTTCACCACCCAGGTGGCTAGAAATCTCCATTGCGATAGGTGTCGTTACCGACTTGCCGACTAAGCTTGCAATCAAGCTGATGTCTGCTTTAAACGCTACCGCGATGAGCGTCGCTGTTAGCATTGACATTACACTACCTAACGTACAGGCCAGAGCGATAATGCGCCAGTTTGATTTGATCTGTGGCAGTTGCTCGTACAGCGGGTACGCCAGTGCAACAACGGCTGGTTGCAGCAAGAAGCTGATGTATTCGTTGTCTGCGTAGTACGTTTCAAATGGCACTTTTAAAAAGGTAAGTAACGGGATTAACACCGCGATGCTGATCAAAAGGGGGTTCGCAATAGGATTATTTACCTTAATAGCAATTTGGCGTGCGGCAAGGAAAACCACAATAGTGACGAGTAACCACATATCAATGTTTCTCCTTTAATAAGTAGTCTAAGAACCACGCTAAGGTGACCAACACAATCAGTGAGCCACCAACTGCACTAGCAATAATAGGAAGCGCGTTCGCTAGTAACATATCAAAGTGCTGCATCAGCCCAACACTGATAGGGACAAAGAGTAGAATCATGTAGCGAATGAAAAGTGTCGCGCCGGGCTTAACCCATTCGACTTTGACTAAGCCAAGAGTCATGGAGAAAAACAGCACAAGCATGCCTAGGACACTTCCAGGAACCGAAATGCCAGCGAACTTTTGAATGGTGTTGCCGATACCAAGTGCTCCCATGATGAGTGCGAGGGAAATGAGCAAATGGATCAGCTGTAATAATCGATCTTTTATCATTTTGACAGCATATAAAACAACAAACACACCCGAAGGTGCGCTTGAACAAGGTAAGAAATTAGGAGGCTAGGCTCTCTACATAACGATAGACAGATTTTAGTATTGCTATCTTTTTTTCGTCACTTTCATGTTCGTGAACTAAGTTCTCTAAATTAAGCATATACTCTTCAATCTGGCTTTCAAAGACTTCACGACAGTGCTGTGCCCAGCGTCTTTGCTCTTGGTCATCTAGTGTGCTTGAGTAGTGACGAGCACGGTAACGAAACAGCAACGGTTTGATGCGCTTGTCATCAAATTCAATATCCAGTGCAGCTAGGTTAGTTGGGTCCGTTTCACGAATGATGTCCATCGCCGCGCGATCAGCTGGCGAGAAAAAACCATCGTAAAGTTGCGTATCTACATCATCACTCTTTTCGTACTCACGCTCAATAGAGAATAGGTTAATGAGTTTCTCACGAATTTCTGGGTGTTGACGTAACAAAGCGAGGTTAGTTAGACATTGCTGACGGTCAATACCAACAGATTCTGCATTCTCAGCAGTGAGTGTTTTCGCTGGCGCTAGAATAGGGCACTTGTTCAGATGCACGAGCTTCACTGGTACAGGGAGTAAGTCACCCAACTCATCACGTTTGGTGTACAAACGCTCTTTTAACTCTTCAGCGGAAAGCTCAAGAATTGGCTGTGGATCTTTTGCCAAATCAATAGTGATAACGGCATTGTTGTTTGTTGGGTGCCAAGCAACAGGCACAATCCAGCTGGTGTACTGGCATTCACGTCCCAACATCCCAGATACGTGCATCAATGGCGTCATGTTAACGATATCGACCAGTTCGTTAAGCTTGCGCTTATTACGCATAGAGAAGAAGTAATCAAACAACTTAGGTTGAGCCGCTTTGATTTTTTTCGCCATCTCAATTGTTGCAATCACGTCTGCCATCGCATCGTGGGCGTTGCTGTGTTCGATGCCATTTGCCACAGATAAATGTTCAAGTTTGAAACTCGGGAAACCTTCATCATTTTCTGGCCATTCCACGCCTTCAGGACGGAGGGCGTGACACGCGCGCATGACGTCAAGTAAATCCCAACGTGAGTTGCCGTTTTGCCAGCTCCACGCATAAGGATCGATAAAGTTGCGGTAACAGGTGTAACGTGTGACTTCATCATCGAATCGAATACTGTTGTAGCCAAGGCTAGTAGTATTTGGTTTAGAAAGCTCTGCGTGGATCTTAGCGATAAATTCAGGTTCAGGTAGACCTTCTTGCATCGCTTTTTGTGGTGTAATGCCAGTGATCAAAGCTGCTTCGGGTGAAGGAAGATAATCAGCGGGTGGGCGACAGTACATCACCAAAGGTTCACCAATGATATTGAAGTTTTCATCAGTGCGGACGCCGGCGAATTGGCTTGGGCGATCTTTGGCTGGACTTGTTCCCCAAGTCTCGTAATCAAAAAAGAAAAAAGTGGGCTGATTATCTTGGTGCATTCTGCTTACCGTTTACGGAACCGATAGGAGTATTAGACCATTCAAAGCTTTGACTCGCAACGAAAGATGCAACGTGACGTTGTGAAAATGAAAAAGCCAAAGCTGAAGAATTCAATTGATTTGAGTTTGATTAGCCAAAGTGTTTAATTAAGTCCAACATTTCCCTTCTATGCAAATAGACAGTGGGCTCTTCTTGGTAGCTGAAAAGTTGATAAATCATTGCCTTAGCGACATCTCTAGCCTGAATCGGTACAAAATCGGCGAGTTTTCCCCACATTAATGGTCGAGTGACCTTAGAAAGTGATTGAATGAGCCTCTCGTCGGTACGGGGTGTATCACGTTGGCCGACTAAGGGACCAGGTCTAGCAAAGACGACTTCTTCGAACCCCATTTTCTCAATGTTCTTTTCCATCTGCCCCTTACAGGCGAGATAATGAGAGAATGATGAAGCTTTCGCTCCCAAGCTTGAAACTATCGCGATTCGTTTCACTCCTATCATTTTCATTTGTTGGGCAACCTTACAGACCAGCTCTACGTCGACTTTTCGTAGCGCTTCCTTACTGCCAGCTTGCTTGAGTGTCGTACCTAAGCAGATTACTCCGATACTAGGAGTTGGCTGTTGTTCATCCCAATTGTGAATGGAAAGCTCGGCATCAATAATAGGCACTATCTTGCTTTCAATGTCGGCAATGTCAGAAAGCGCTCTTCGAGAAAGAGAGTATACGGTTTCTATGCTGGGTTGTGATAGGAGGTTAGCGATGACTTCTTTGCCAACAAGCCCAGTTGCGCCTGCGATTATGACGCAGGTATTTGAATCATTGCTCATCATATCCTTCCTCTTAGAGAACAAGTGCTTAGGCTATTGTAGCTTATTTGTTCAACTAGGTTTTATGTGCAGCTCGAATGTTTGAAGCTTAACGAGCAAGCAAAAGTGAAGTCGATGACATAAATAAAAAGACCCGTAGGGCAAACGGGTCTTTTTCGTTAGGAGAATGATAGGGGTATTTTTCGTCGAGGTGGGCTCCCTGACTTAGCTTTTCCCCTCTGTTTAGGTCGGCGGCTCTGATTGGCAAACATGGCGCCTCGCTGCGTTTATTGGGACACGCTTACATTTGCATCAGTCATGCCAAAACCTGTCAGCGCTATAAAAAGAAAGCCTCTGGTATTGAAATCTGAAATCAAGAAAAACGGGATTTTCATTTAAAACAGTCAGTTAATTTGTTGTGGGCCTAGGCTCTCTACAGCGGTGATTTGATCCTCTCGCTTCTATGTGAAGGGTTTATTCTGAAATTCGACCATTTCATCGATGAAATTAGGTTTCTGAAGCAATGGTTTTGTCAATATGGAAGTCAGATTGGTAAAAGTTGCTGTCAAAATGAGAAAACTAGGTGAAATTGCATGTGAGAGGGGTACACTGATTCTTTCAGAAAATTGAGCTGCGGGCTCATTTGAGATTTTCAAAGACCAAGGACGTCGTATGAACATAGATCTCAGTACGCTTGCACCAACGCAGGTGTACCATTTGATGACTCAAACTGTCATTCCTCGCCCAATCGCTTGGGTGCTCACAGACTCAGGTGAGCAAAACTTCAACTTAGCGCCATTTTCCTATTTTACCGCGGTTTCCAGTCGCCCACCTTTATTGATGATTTCTGTGGGGAAAAAGCCCAATGGAGACATCAAAGACACCACGCGAAATGCATTGGAAACCGGTAAGTTGGTTATCCACATCGCACCGAGCGACCTAGCAGAGCAAGTCACCAAGTCTTCAGCAACGTTAGAGTATGGAGAATCCGAACTGGAAGTTACTCAACTCGAAACAACAGATTTTAAAGGGTTCGAATTACCAAGGCTTTCGGGCGCGCCAATTGCATTTGGCTGTAAGTTACATGAAGTCATTGAGATGGGTGAGACGCCACAAAGTTTAATCTTTGCTGAAATTGAACACATTTATGTTGATGAACGGGTCATATCCATGGAAGGTGATCGTTTAAAAGTCGACGCTCTAGCAGTGGATCCATTAGCTCGCCTCGGTGGAAACGAATATGCCACGCTAGACAAAACGTTTTCTGTCGCCCGCCCAAAATAATTAATAAGGAACCATCATCATGGATCGCTCTTTTGCGCCAGAAATTCAAGCACGTATTGATAATAAAACGAAACCGCTTGGATCACTTGGCCTGCTAGAAAAAGTAGCATTAGAACTGGCGTTGATTCAAAGCCAAGATAAACCTCAAGCTGCGGAAACCATTGAAATTCGCAAACCGACCATGTTGGTATTTGCTGGTGACCATGGTATCGCTGAAGAAGGGGTTAGCATTGCACCAAGTGCAGTTACACAGCAAATGGTGGCTAATTTCCTTTCAGGAGGTGCGGCTATCAACTGTTTTTGTGAGACTAACCAAATCGATTTTAAAGTTATTGACTGCGGTATGTTGTCGCCAATCGATACATTAATCCCAAACTTCAAAGATCATCCCAACTTAATCGAAAAGCGTCTTGGTAACGGTACGGCCAATCTTTCAAAGCAATCTGCGATGTCATTAGAGCAAGTCGCATTGGGCTTGGAGTATGGTGCGAAAGTTGCCGAGCAAAGTATTTACGGCGGTTCTAACTTTCTAATGTTTGGCGAAATGGGCATTGGGAACACAAGCTCGGCGTCTGCGCTATTAACAGCACTTAGCCCGTTAGAGGTCGATCACTGTGTTGGTTTGGGGACGGGAATTACTCATGAGCAGTTTGGCCGTAAGATTAAACTCGTCGCACAAGGTGTTGGGCGTTGCTATGAACTCGATGTGAAAGGTGTTCTCGCGCAAGTCGGTGGGTTTGAAATCGTGCAAATGGTCGGTGCATTCCTAGAAGCAAAACGCCATAAAACGCCAGTTTTAGTAGATGGGTTTATCGTATCTGTTGCCGCTTACGTGGCAACTCTATTGGATGAAGAGTCGCGAGATTACATGTTGTTTGCTCATAACTCAGAAGAGAATGGGCACAAGTTTGTACTGGAATGCTTGCAAGCGGAGCCTCTCTTGGATCTTGGGTTGCGTTTAGGTGAAGGGACTGGAGCAGCACTTGCCTTACCACTAGTGAAAGCGGCGGCTCATTTTTACAACAACATGGCAAGTTTTGAGAGTGCAGGAGTAACGGTGTAGTGTCTGCGCTTGATAATACTATCCCTTCAGAGACTCGTTCTTTGCGTTATCAGAGCGAGCTTTTCTTGCTCGCAGTAAGCTTTTTTAGCCGTATTCCTGTACCTGCTGATTTACCTTACAGTGAAACGCGCATGAACCAAGCGGGCCGGTACTTTGCTTTGGTCGGTGTGTTGCTTGGGTTGTTGTGCGCAGCTGTGTTTTCACTGGCAAGTTTGTTGTTCCCCAACTCAGTTTCTATTGTTCTAACCATGGCTTTCAGCTTACTGCTTACGGGCGCGTTCCATGAGGACGGTTTAACGGATATGGCGGATGGCATTGGTGGTGGTATGACGTTAGAGCGCCGCTTAACCATCATGAAAGACAGCCGCATCGGGACTTACGGCGCGGCAACACTAATGATGGCGCTGCTGGCGAAGTTTGTATTTTGGATCGAGTTAGCTAATGGGTCTCAGTTTTGGCTGATGATCGTCGTGGCGTATACCGTGAGCCGAGCGTTGGCGGCCACTCTCATATATGACATGCCTTACGTTAGTGACGCGGATACCTCGAAAAGTAAACCGTTAGCGAATAAGCAATCGAGCTTAGAAGTCGCGATACTGCTCTTAACTGGTGGAGTCACAGCATTGTTACTAGGCGTGACTCAGGCAGTGGTTATCCTATTGGTATTGGCACTGTTTCGTGTTGGCTTTAAACGCTGGCTGACCAAACGTATCGGCGGATTTACTGGCGATTGCCTTGGTGCCGCGCAGCAGCTTGCAGAGTTGCTTGTTTATCTCACTCTTATCGCATTTAGTCATTCATTATGAAGCAACTTATTCTAGGTGGTGCGCGCTCAGGAAAATCGAGCTTAGCAGAGAGCAGGGCGCAACAGTGGGCACAAAATAAAAACGGAACGCTTCACTATGTGGCGACGGCATTGCCTTTTGATGAGGAAATGAGGCAACGTATTGCTCACCATAAACTGCAGCGAGGGGCTGGGTGGATTGAACATGAATGTCCGCTTAACTTGCCTGAGCTCATTTGTGAGTTTTCGTCTCAAGATGTCGTGTTAGTTGACTGCCTTACGCTTTGGCTCAACAACTGGATCTTTGAACTCGGTGATGGCTGCTGTAATGAGTGGTTAGAGGAAGAAATTGAGCGGTTGGTAAATGCGATAGCACAATCGGGAGCGACGTTGCTTTTTGTCTCTAACGAAGTCGGCATGGGTATCGTTCCGCTTGGCACTGTTAGTCGCCATTTTGTCGATAACGCTGGGCGCATGAATCAAAAACTGGCGACGGTGTGTGAACGTGTCACGTTTGTAGCCGCTGGCTTGCCGCTTGAATTGAAATCTTAGGATGTGAAGAGATGCAAACGCTGAATATTTATCTGCTTCGACATGGCAAAGTAAATGCAGCCCCAGGGTTGCATGGACAAACGGATTTAAAAGTGGATGAAGAGGAGCAACGTAAAATTGCGTTAGCATGGCGGCAAAATGGCAAGGAAGTAGGTGGTATTATTAGCTCTCCATTGTTACGCTGTCACAATGCTGCTCAAATGATAGCTGAACAGGATTTGCTGCCTTTGAGCGTGGAACCCCTGCTTCAAGAGTTGGATTTTGGTGATTTCGATGGTGTCCCATTTGACATGCTTTCTGAGCACTGGCATAAGCTTGAAGCGTTTTGGAAAGCGCCCGCCCAACACACATTGCCCAAAGCTGAAAGTTTGGATGTATTTGCAAATCGCGTAACTTGTGCTTGGTCTCAAATCATTAATGATATCAATGACAACTTGCTTATTGTCACGCATGGTGGCGTAATAAGAATGATTCTTGCCCAAGTTTTGGGCGTAGATTGGCGTAATCCACGATGGTATTCGACATTAGCGATAGGAAATGCGTCAGTAACACATATAACGATTACCATCGATGATCAGATTTACGCCTCAGTTCGTTCGATAGGCGTACCACTATTTGAAAATTAGTCACGGAAGTAGCTTCTGCTTGGTTCTCTTACTTAGTTGAAGGGAAACACGCTTTGGCTCGATTACATCAAAAGGAACCATAAATGACCGCTCCTAGCTGGGATTTATCCATCGTTTATAACGACCTCGCTGACCCTCGTATTCAAGATGACATTGCGCTTGTTGAGCAATGTATTGATCTACTTAATAAACAGTCTGCTGATTGTGACTCGGTTGAAGTGATGCAAAACGCAATCTTAACCAGTGAGGCGGCAAGCCGTTTGGCTGGCACTATTGCTAACTTCGCAAACTGTTACGCATCAGTGGATGCGACAAATGCAGAGGCTAAAGCACTACTCGGTCGTATGACGCGCATTTTCTCCGAGCTTTCTCAAGCTTACAGTGCCTTTGAGCTTAAACTGACTCACGCTGATGAGGAGTTCATTAGCCACGTTTTAGATCATGAAACCCCAGATATCAGTGGCCAGGCGTTTTCAATTCTGAACTCTCGCAAACTGGCTGACACACGCTTAAGCACCGAAGAAGAAAAGCTGTTAGCGGCTATGAGCGTGGATGGAAAATCTGCGTGGGGTAAGTTATACAACAACCTCACGGGCTCTTTGAAAGTGAAGCTTGACTACGCTGATGGTGAAAGTGAAGAGCTTGGCTTCTCGCAAGCAGCAAGCATTCTTTACGGCTCTGAATTTGATCGCCAAGAAGCTGCGTGGCGTGGTGTTCAAAAGGCGATGTCGACACACCAAGAGTCTTTTGCCTCTATCCTTAACGCGCTTTCAGGTTGGCGTTTAACAGAGAACAAAAAGCGTTCTACCAAACGTGATGTTCATTTCCTTGATCCAAGCTTACATGGCAGCCGAATTAAAGCGGAAACGTTGGATGCCATGATGAAAGTGGCTAAAGACAGCCGTGAGATTGGTCAAAAAGCCGGTTTGTTGATGGCTAAGGTTCACGGTCTGGATGAGATGAAACCATGGAATCATCTTGCTGCGATGCCTGTTTTGAGTGGTGAAGCGAAAGTTTATCCTTTCGATGAAGCAATCGACGTCATTTGTGAAGCGTTCGAAACCGTGAATCCAGACATGTCCGAGTTTGTCCGCATGATGGTACAAAATGGCTGGATTGATGCCGCGCCTAATGCCAACAAACGCCTTGGCGCATACTGCACTAAGTTACCGGCAACGCGCACGCCGCTCGTGTTTATGACGTGGAGTGGTAGCCGCTCAGACCTGATGACGCTTGCTCACGAGCTTGGTCATGCCTTCCACAACTGGGTGATTCGTGACTTGCCGCTTTGCCAAACTTACTACCCGATGACGTTGGCAGAAACAGCTTCAATTTTCGCTGAAAACATCGTTCGCGATCATCTGATTTCAAAAGCAGAAAGTGTGGATGATAAGCTCGAAATGTTGTGGGAAGAGCTCTCTTCGACGTTAGCGCTGATGATCAATATTCCAGTTCGTTACGAATTCGAAAAAGCCTTCTACGAGCGTCGCCAAGAGGGTGAACTGACAGCTGATGATTTCTGTGAGCTGATGTCAGAAACGTGGAAAGATTGGTATGGCGATGTGATGAGCGAGGCTGACCCTTATTTCTGGGCGAGCAAACTGCACTTCTCAATTTCTGGGGTGAGCTTCTACAACTACCCATATCTGTTCGGTTTCTTGTTCAGTAAAGGTATCTACGCTCAACGTGAAGCTAAAGGGGAGCGTTTCTACGACGATTACGTAGATCTATTACGTGACACTGGCAACATGATGGCTGAAGAAGTTGTAGACAAGCATCTTTCAATGGATCTGACGCAACCGGAATTCTGGCAGCAGAGTGTAGAGCTAGTTCGTGACAAAGTAGACGAATTTGAACGTTTACTCGCACAACGTGGTGAATAAACGCTAAAAGTTGATCAAATCATAATGATCTTCTTTAGGGCTGTGGTAAAGTTCACAGCCCTAACACTTTGTAATTGTTTAAAAAATAAACGCCTCAATGCTTGATTTGAGTGCATGGCGCGAAAAGGTATGGGATTTTAAATAAATTTGGTGGCTTCTACTCATAAGTGGGATCGCAACAACAAAAATCCTTTGTACAATTTATTAACATACCCGCCGTGCTATTAAGGAGTAACGCATGACGAAGTCTCTCTTTCGCCAATCGTTTTTAACTGACACGTTAGATGTTCATATTGATGTCGCGCCAGCGGAGCAGGTGCTGTCTAATGGTGTAAAACTTAAACTCTATCAGCGTGGTGTGCTAGAAGTGATTCCTGACGAATACACTCAGGAAACAAAGAACGTCATCATCTCTTGTGGTGTCCACGGGGATGAAACCGCACCGATGGAGCTGGTGGATTCAATTATCAAAGACATCGAATCTGGCTTCCAGAAAGTCGAGGCTCGATGCTTATTCATTATCGCTCACCCAGAATCGACTCTGGCGCACACGCGATTTTTAGAAGAAAACCTTAACCGACTGTTTGATGAGAAAGAGCACGAGCCGACCAAAGAGCTTGCGATTGCTGATACCCTCAAATTGTTAGTCAGAGATTTCTATCAAGATACGGCAGCGGAAACACGCTGGCACTTAGATTTGCACTGTGCGATCCGTGATTCAAAGCACTACACCTTTGCGGTGAGTCCGAAAACGCGTCATCCTGTTCGCAGCAAAGCTTTGATTGATTTTCTCGACAGTGCACATATTGAAGCGGTTTTACTGTCTAACTCGCCAACCAGCACATTCAGCTGGTTCAGTGCAGAGAACTACGGCGCTCAAGCTTTGACGATGGAACTGGGTCGTGTGGCTCGCATTGGTGAAAACGACTTAGATAAACTGACCGCGTTCGATTTGTCACTGCGTAACCTAATTGCAGAGGCGAAAGCGGAGCACTTGTCTAAGCCATGTATCAAGTACCGTGTTAGTCGTACGATTGTGCGCTTGCACGAAGATTTCGATTTCATGTTTGATGACAACGTCGAGAACTTCACCTCATTCGTTCACGGCGAAGTGTTTGGTCACGATGGTGACAAACCATTGATGGCGAAGAACGATAACGAAGCCGTTGTTTTCCCAAACCGCCACGTCGCGATCGGTCAACGCGCAGCATTAATGGTGTGTGAAGTGAAAACGCGCTACGAAGATGGCGAGTTAGTCTACGATTAATGCCATATCGCTTTAATTTCGGCGAATAAAGCGTAAGAACACATTTGCAATTTACCGAGGCTTAACTGTAAGGTTAAGCCTCGTTTGTATTTATCGGCTACTATGGATTTTCAACAACTTATCCTGAACAAGGAACGACGCTGGCAACGAAATCTTTTGATCATGTCAGTGATTCTCGTGCTGCTCTCTGCTATCCACTTGATGGTCGGAGAGGTATTCCTTTCTCCTTTTCAGTCTCTCTCTGCATTTGAACAAAAACTCTTGTTGGATCTACGTCTGCCACGTTTGGTTTCTGCCGCCATTATCGGGGCTGCATTGGCGGTCTCTGGTGCTACCTTACAAGTTCTGCTTGGCAACGTATTAGCCGAACCCGGCGTTCTCGGGATCTCTGGTGGCGCGAGCTTGGCAATGGTGCTAGCCATGTTTGCCTTGCCGGTTTTGCCTTCTCCAATGATTTTTATGTTGGCTGCCATTGCCGGTTCGATGTTGTTTACCGTCATATTGGTTGGCATTGCGCGTGCGATGCATCTCACTACCGCAAGGTTACTGCTCGTCGGTGTAGCTCTGGGGATTTTGTCGAGTGCGATTGTGACGTGGGCATTCTATTTTAGCGATGACTTGAGCCTGCGTCAGTTAATGTACTGGCTAATGGGCAGCATTGGTGGGGCAAGTTGGTATCAGCATACCGTTACTTTGGTCATGCTACCTGTGCTGATTTGGCTCTGCTGCAAGGGCAAACCGCTTGATAAGTTGATGCTCGGGGAAATCCATGCCACTCAACTTGGTATTGATGTTCATCAGATGCGCTGGAAACTCATTTTGGCAATTTCCATTCTCGTTGGCGGTTCCGTTGCATTGGGTGGGATCATTAGCTTTGTGGGCCTAGTTGTACCGCATCTGCTTCGATTGGCGTTTGGTACAGAAAATCGTTACCTGTTGCCTCTATCTGCAATATCTGGCGCAGCCTTATTGGTGTTTGCTGATATCGGCGCGCGTTTGTTGCTCAATTCCGCTGAGCTGCCGCTGGGAGTGATGACCACTTCTATCGGCGCACCTATCTTCATTTGGATGCTGGTGAAAAGTCATGATGCACGTTAAGCACATCGCAGTGGGAAGTCGACTGCTACCGTTCTCCTTTGAATGTAAGCCGGGTGAGGTTGTCCATGTCGTGGGTCCAAACGGCTCCGGGAAAAGCACATTACTTGGTGCGATATCGGGCACCTTAACTCAGCGTGAAGGCGTGAGTGGGGAAGTGCTAGTCGACAATAAAGACTTGTTAGCAATGCCACTTTCAGAACAAGCGCATATCCGTGGGTATTTGTGTCAGCAATCGAGACCTGCATTCAATGTCGATGTCTTTCAATACTTAGCACTTTCATTGCCTACGGGTGCCAATATCGGCGATGAGAAAGTACGAGATGCAGTCAATATCGTTATTGAGCTGGTGCAACTGCAAGACAAGCTTCATCGAAGCATTCAGACATTATCCGGTGGTGAATGGCAGCGTGTCCGTTTAGCTGGGGTCTGTTTGCAAGTGTGGCGCACAATTAACCCTTACTCTCAGCTATTGATTTTGGACGAACCCGCAGCGCCACTGGATATTGCCCAAGAAGGACTGCTATATCAGCTCATTAATGCCGTTGCAGCCCAAGGTATTGGGGTGTTGGTCGCAAACCACGATTTAAACCGAACGCTTAAGCATGCTGATAAGGTACTGCTGCTCAATAACGGCGTATTGCATTCTTCCGGTAACGCCGATGAAGTGCTATCAGAAGAAGGATTAGCTGAGGTGTTCCAAACTCAAGTTAAGAAGGTCTTGGTAGAAGAAAGACCGTATCTGATTTTTGATTAGTACCCTAAAGGAATACAGTGCATCCAGATGCCAAGCTGTTTACTTGTTGGGAGACTAAAACAGAGGCATCTGATGTGAATGGGATTTCTTGATATCTAATGGGTTATCGACACTCTGAAAGTACTCCACCCAAACTTTATTACTTCTCGGAAACTCTCGTCGGAGGGCTTTCTTGACGTGTTTACGCGTACTGACCAAATCTCCCGTCATCGTTAGATTGTGATAACCCGTTTCAACAACTTGGAACTCGCAATCAGCTAGGCAACAAATCAGAAAGCCGCGGTCTCTTTTGTAAGTCTTAAACTCTACCGCTTCTTTAGGCTGCAATTCTTTGAGCTGTTTTTCGACTAACGGCAAAACCTGAGATATATGAATCATTGGTAATCCACGATATGGTAATTAAGGCTAGGTTATCAGAGAGGTAGACCTCAGAAATATCAATAAATACTGAACAGGTGTTTAGTGGGGTTAAAGGCATGGATTTAGCTCCATTGACCAGAGATTCAATGAGGTTCAACGTTTGAGTAATTAGGCTTTGAGCGGAATAAAAAAGCGCCCACAATATCGAGTATTGTGGGCGCTGAATTTTATCTGTTATACCTAATCGACGACTTACTGTGTAAGTGGCTTAAGGTCTGCAGGGCGGTAGTAAACCGACTTTAGAACCTTGCCTTTACGTACCGTTTTGCCTTCAGATACAAAATCTTCTGCACATTTCGCAATGATGTATTCGCCTTTTTGAACCGCCATCAGCTTGATGCCTTGTTCAGCGTAGTACGCTTCTGTTTCTGCGTATTCTTGTTCGTTGCGACACACTTTGCTCATGTTGCTTGAGTGCACTTCGTCCCAGCAAGGGATAAAGTCGATACCACGGTTCACCGCTACGTTAAGCAGTAGATCGATCAGGTAGCTGATCGCTAGGTTATCTTCAACTTTGCTGTCACCAAGGTGTACTAGACGACCCATTAGAACGTAAACGCTGTCAATGATTGCGTCTGCTTGCTCTGTTTTGCAATCCGCTTCCGCTAGTTCAGTAAGCTCTTCGATCGCCAGAGAAGTGTGTAGCGTGTCTGCTTGTGCATCTAGGCTTGCAACATCCGCCACTGGTAGGTCGAAAGTGCTACGGAACTCGGTGATGTCACGGTATAGGTGATCAAAAATCTCTTGGGTTAGCTTTGACAGTTGCATTCTAATGTCCATTGAATCGATTGAAGTCGCAATCATATCAAACCGAACTTTAATCCCCAAGCGATCCCATTCTAACTGGTCAGAATTCTGTCTCTTGGGGAGTGAGTTTTAGCGGAATAGGTAAGGGAAGAGCTTCTTACGTTCTTCCTCTGAAAGCGCTGAGACACGTGCGATATTGGTATCTGGAATGGACTCGGGATCAGGGTAGTGCTTAAGTACCTTTTCCATGCTCTCTTCACGGATCAAATGAAACACTGGGTAAGGAGAGCGATTCGTCAGGTTTTCATCATCTTCTGGTTCTGCACCGCCAAAACAGTAATCAGGATGGAAGGTAGCAACTTGGAAAATACCTTCCCAATCTTGCTGTTTGATCAAGCCTTCAACCCAATCAATGAAGAAGTTGTAATCCCAGAAATCTTGCAGCATGTTGGGAACCACAACTAAGGTTGTCTCCAGTTTTTCTGGCTCGGTATTACTGAGTTCGATCAGTTGCAGCAAAATGTCTTCAAGTAGAGCTTCTTCTTGCGAGGCTTCACTAACGAAGATTTTGATTTGTTTATTGCGCTGTGGCTTAGCGGCGAACGGGCAGAGATTTAACCCGATCACGACATCATTGAGCCATTGATCGACTTGCTCTGTGATCGCATTGATATCGGTGTTTGGTGATTCTTGTGTTGAGCGCGTTGGCATACGACTTTCTTGCTTTTATGAATGTGGCGCAAGCATAGCAGACCAACGCCACAACATAAAATCAATAGGGCTTAACGCCTTGCTAAGCAGTTATGTCTGCGTTATCTCCCGCGTCAATTCGCTCTGTGATATGTTTTAAGAATGCGATAGCAGCGAACATCGCGATGTACAGTGTGCTACCGCCAATTAGTACACTCGACCAACCGCCGTTTTGCCAGCAATAGAGCAATAGGAATCCACCTAAACTGCCGCCAATGTAGTAATGCACGAGATACAATGCGGTCGCCGTCGCTTTTGCTTGTGTCGCGTTTTGTCCAACCCAGCCGTAAGCAAGTGTGTGAGTGAAGAACGCGCCGAAGCTGATCAATAACAAACCTACCAACATTGCAGGTATGCTTTCAATTACTGCGATCCACATGCCAGCCATACTGACGATAGAGCCTAAAAACATGCCAAGTATCGGTGAAAAGCGTTTACTCCAATGTCCGGCACAACGGGAAGAAAACGTACCACCCAGGTAGCAAACAAATATGAGAGAAGCTAACCCGACAGGCACATTATGTGGCGCACTGACCAAGCGGAATCCCATTACCGAATAAAGATTAACGAACAAGGCAAAGTTCAAACCACCAATCAGCATAGCGAACCACACACGTTGATTTTTGAAGTGTCCGATAATAGCTCGATTGTGATGCCTTAAACTGCTCGAAGAAGGGGTGAAGTTTTTCTGTTTTGGCAGCAAGTAATGCACGCTGACCACACCGATAAGGGTGAATAGCATCATGACTTCGATGGCGACGTCGATGCTGAAGTTGTCTGCCAACAAACCTCCGCTGATACGCCCTGCGATCCCTCCCAATGAATTGGCTGCGATATAAGTACCGATCGCCATTGAAAATGCGTATTTATCTAGCTCTTCCGCCATATAAGCAACGGCAACAGCTGCAAACGCGGCAAGCGCAACACCGATCAAAGCGCGACAAACCACTAAGAACAAAAACGAATCGCCAAGCAGCATTAATGCGGAGATAGCAGGGATCGAAAACAGACCAAACATCATTACAGGTTTGCGCCCAATCGATTCAGAGAGCACAGCCATTGGGACCAAGCTAAAGGAGAGAGCCAGTGTGGTGGCGGCGAATAGCCAGTTGACTTGAGTTTCTGAGATCTGAAAGTGCGCCGCAAAGCTTGGCAGCATCGGCTGAAGGAGATATAGGTTCGAGAAAACCAAAAACGAGCCGAGTGCCAGAGATAGCGTAATGCGTTTGTATTCCGGAGTGCCGAAACTGACCATGAGTCCTGCCTAATGCGAGCGAGCAAATATAAAGAAACTGTGATCAATCTATCAGTTAGTTGTGGATTGAAAAAATATATTAAAAATATGGTTGGTATATATTTTTGATCTAATGGAATCGAAACAACTCAAACACTTTTTGGCGGTCGCGGAACACGGCAACATTACTCATGCAGCTATGGCTTTGCACATTGCTCAGCCAGCGTTAAGCATTTCAATTAAGAAGTTCGAACAGTCTCTTGGTGTGACGCTGTTTCGCCGAGAAGAAAAGAAAATCAGCTTAACCAAAGAAGGGGAAACCTTGCTGGTTCACGCTAAGCGAGTGATTCAGCAGTTACACGATGCGCAGCTAGCGATTGATGAGCTCAAAGGTTTAGCCAAAGGGGAAGTGCGCCTTGGTACGCCTTCAATGATGGGCAGCTATTTTTTCCCTCGAATTGTCATGGCGTTTAAGAGCCAGTATCCAGATTTAAAGCTGACGCTGGTGGAGGCGGGCACTCAGTCTATCCGTCGAATGTTACTTAATGGTCAGCTCGATATTGGCGTGATCAGCTGTGACGATGTACCAGACGACTTAGAAACTGACCATCTGTTTACTAGCCAAATGGTCGCCGTCGTGGCTCCGGAACATGACTTAGCTCAGCGCAGTGCCATCACATTTGATCAGTTTTTCGAGCATGATTTGGTGATGTTTCAACATGGCTACTTCCACCGAGAATTCTTAGACCACGTCAGCGAAGAGCATGGCTTTACAATGAAGTCTTCATTCGAAACTAACTTGTTGCCGCTTATTCTGAGTATCGTCAAACAAGAATTTGCTATTACTGCGCTTCTTGAACTAGTGACACAGCATGAAAAGGGCGTGGTGGGTATCCCATTTGAACCGAGCGTTAAGCTCGACCTTGCACTCGCTTGGCGAAAGCAAGGCTATTTGTCCATCGCCGACCGAACTTTTATCGACTTTATTAAGCGGTATGTTTGATGGAAAACACTGACTTGCGTTGTTGTCACCCAGTGGGGAAAGAACGTGATCCAGAATCTACTATCTGAGTTTTTTGGTAAGCTTTTTACTGTTCTGCACTTTGATAATAGAGAACACATCTGACAAAGAACCACTGTAATAAGACTCTTTGGCTAGTGCGCTTTTAGCTTTCCACGAGATTCGAAAAAGTACGTCATGAATACCATGTAGGCAACGACGAACAGCAGCTGCAATATCCGTACGTAGAACTTATCATCTAGAGCTCCGTTACTCATGGAAGTTCCCATCAGCACCATAAAGCCTGTAAACGCAGTGGCGTATATGGGTGCTTTAGCTGGCTCAGTATAAATTTTGGTGGCAAGTAATGCGATGACCACCATTGTGACAAGCATATAAATATACAGATTTGGTACAAGTGAAATCGTCACAAAAGCGGCAAAGGCAAGAAGACCGCCGAGCATGTTACTAGCGACGAAAAACATCGATGTTTTACCTGCTTTGTCACTTGTCGCCATTAGAGATAGCAACATGACAAAGGCAACGGTCAGCAGTATTTGTGATAATTGAAAATAGAAGTATAAACACACCAAAGGGAATGACATCATCCATGCTCGGGTGGCAGCATTCCAGCGTGCTTCTTTACTCAATGGAGAAGGGGGGAAGCTCTCGAATGTATGTTCCTCCTGTTCGGGGAAATAGACGTGTGAGAGGCCGTAAAGAGCCACAGCAACAATGCCAGAAAAGGCGAAACCGACGCCCACATCTAACGCTGCTTGTTGGTCAATGATGGTTACTGACGGGATAAGAATCAGAGCTATCATCAAGAATGTTGCGAACATTACCCATTTGGGGTCAGTGAATAGATAATAGCCCCACAGCATGCCCAATGAGAACACGGTAAGGAAAGCGATTTTATATTCCGGTAATCCCGTTGAGACCAAAAACCCAATCACTGCGGTTGAAATCAGCGCATAGCCAAGTTGTTTTACATGCAGAACATGGAATTGCGGCTTATCGACTATGAACTTAGCCGTCAGCAGTGGAGTACAGAATGCCAATGGCCAGTTGAACCATAGGGCAATAAAAGCGGCACACCCCACAGTGACAATGTAGCGTAGGATGCGTCTTTCTTGCGTTTGAGTGATGTTAGCGCACATAAGAGAAAACACTCACTAGGTTAATCCACACCTTGCCAAGGAAGTTAAACAGTGTGTTGTTACCGGTATACACCACGACGTCAGCTTGGCCACCGATGCGCATTAGGTCGATGGCTTGTTCATCATCAAGTTTAATGGTCACCGGCATACGTTGTGTATCGCGTAGCCAACCATTCTGGTTCTTAACCGTTGCCAAGGTACCTGGTTGGTTGTTCGCCTCCCATGCAACACCTAAATCCACCGAAGATACCGTACCACTGAAAGTTCGACCTGGGGCGTAATCAAGTGCGATTTCAACTTTGTCACCAGCATGGATGTTACCTAAGCTGTTTTCACGAAAGAATGCCTCAAGCCACAATCCATCGTTTTCTACAAACGTCATTAGTGGCGTACCCGCGGATGCATATGCACCCTGTGACAAGTTGAAATTGGTGACAGCGCCATCAGAGGGAGCGCGCATCGTGGTACGAGATAAGTTCAGTTGCGCTTGTTGAAGTTCAAGTAAGGCGGATTGAATTTGCGCATTTTCTTCACCAGTAGCACCGACTTGAAGTTTGGCTTTCTCAAGGTTTGCTCTAGCATTTTCTACATCAGCGTTGGCTCGATCAATCGTTGCTCGAGTGGTGTCGGCATCTGACTTTGATACTACCCCTTTTTCCGCCATTGCCAGTATGCGCTGCCCCTGGCGTTTAGCATTTTCTTGCGCGACGAGAGCGGTCGTAAGTTGAGCTTGCGCTGACATGACTCCGGCCATTTGTGAGCCGACATTTTGTCCTGCTATCTTGAGCTCTGTTTCAGCCTGTTTGACCGCGATTTGGTAATCGAGGGTGTTGATCTTAAGTAGCACATCACCTTTCTTCACCTCTGAATTTGGCTTGATACTGATACTCTCGACTTGCCCTGAAACTTGGGGGATAAGTGAAACTACGTTGCCTTCCACACGCACATTGTCGGTTGTTGGAATGATCCGGTCAGAGATGATAGCCGTCCCAATCGATACAAGGGTTAATGCGAGCAGCGCATTTGTGGTGCGTTTTACCTTATTTACTTTCTTCGGTTCTTGGGCGGTTGGGTTTTCTTTTGCTGTATCTGACATATTCGAGCTCACAAATAATGGGACAGGCAATGGCTGAGTTCTTTATCGGCTTGAGATTTAGGCCGTTATCAAACTCAAAGCTGTTTAGTTGAGAGACAAAATACACTCTAGTAAATACTAGAAATTGCCATTATGCGACAACGAGAAATTTTGATGGAGAGAGCGGGGTTACAGAAAGAAAGGGGAGGTGGCAAAGAGCTTCTACTAGAAAAGCTCTTAAAAATCTGAATTAGTTGCTGTTGTACATCTTTTCAAAGTTCTTAGGATTCCAACCAATCATTACACGGTCACCAATCTTCAGAACGGGAACTGATCGCGCTCCTAGCGCGTCGAGCTCTTTACGTCCGCGTTGCATTTTGGCGTTGCACAAACGGTAATTAATGTTTTTTGAATCGAGATAACGCTGAGCATCTTTGCAGTGAGGGCATTTGTCTTTGATGTAAAGAACGACACGTTTCATTCAGTTTCTCTCCATTATCGTGGGAGCCGAAGTCTACTATAACCGTTTCTATCTCGCTAGTTGTTGTCTTAGTGAAGAAAAGAATGACGATTACCCCTAATCGCTCATTAATCTTTCATACCGTAATTCTACTGGCGGTGGGGAAAAAGTACCAAAGCAGCGCTTTGCTCACTCAAACAATAGAACTCATTTCGCGCATTATTTAGTATCCGTTTGCCATTTATTTCACTGATATGGCGAATTTCTGAACCTTTTGCGAAGGGTTCAATTAGTGCATGGATGATTATTTAAGGTTTGGGAAACATGTCAGGGAAGCGGGTCGCGAAAAATACGCTTTTTCAGATAATGAAAATGCTGATCACAACGATAGTTAACCTGTATATGGTTCGCATACTTCTGCAAGAGTTAGGTGTCGAAGGTTACGGTGTATTCAATCTAATCGCTGGTGTGTTGGCGTTGATGATGTTCCTAAATGGCGCGATGACCACTTCAAGTCAGCGCTACCTTTCCTATTATTGCACTAAGGTTTTGTCAGAGAGAAAAAGAGTATTTTCGACAACCAAGCATCTTCACTTATTTGTTGCCTTATTAATCGCTTCCGTTTTGTGGATAGCGCAAGACTTCGTATTCAATTCACTTATCAATGTACCAGCAGGGCTGCTTGTGTCTTCACACAGCTTGTACCAAGTGATGGTTATTGGAGTATTTGCCTCTGTTCTCACCGTACCATTTAACGCGCAAATCAACGCATATGAAGACCTGGGGGTTGATGCGTTTCTTAGCGTGGTTGAATCAGTTTTAAAACTAGCTTCCGCTTTTATTATTGGATTCGTTGACAACCCACTGACAGCGCTCGGGGTATTGTTTGTTTCTGTTTCATTTTTAATGCTTTTGGTTAAAGCCCTGTACTGTACAGCTCGTTATCGCGAGTGTGTTTTATGGAGCTCAACGCTCGACGTTGCGTTGCTGAAAGAAATGGTTGGATTTACTAGTTGGAACTCGTTTGGAGCGGTATGCGGCGTTGCCAGAGTTCAGGGGCTTGCTATTGTCCTTAATAATTTCTTTGGGGTAACTATTAATGCGGTGTATGCCATTGCGATGCAAGTTAATGGGAAGTTGAAAGAATTTAGTATCAACATAATGAAGGCGATCAACCCTAAAATCGTCAAGGCTGAAAGTAATGGCCAACGTTCAGAGATGCTCAACCTTTCAATGCAAGCAAGTCGGTTTAGTTTGTTGCTTTATTCAGTAATCGCTCTTCCTATCTACTTCGAAGCCAAGTTTATATTGTCACTATGGTTAGGAGAGTATCCGCAAGAAGCCGTGCCTTTTGTGAAGTTGTTTTTAATCTTGTCTTTGGTCAACCTGACGACAATTGGTCTTCAAACGGCGATTCAAGCTATTGGCGATGTTAAGGCGTACCAATCAACCATTGGTTCGGTATTACTGCTGACGATTCCTTTTGCTTATGCAGTATTGACATTAGGTTATCCCGCTTACTCGGTAATCGTTGTTTCTATCGTAATGGAAGTGGTTTCTTGCTTGATGAGATTTGGCTTTTTGCGGAAGAAAGCGGGGCTGTCCATCGAACGATATGTATTTTTTGTTTTGACTAAAGCACTACAAGTTATCACTCCCACTTGCGTAGTGCTATTCGTATTCACTAGTAGCTATGAGCCTAGCTATCTTCGCGTTATCTCATCCGGATTCATTTCATTTGGCATGATTGTAGGGCTGACATATTGGCTTGTGCTAAGCACAGAAGAAAAAAATTTAATTCGATTAAAGGTATAAGGATATGACTCCAAAGAAGTTGGTTATGGTTGGGTATACACATGATACCAACCTCGGTGACCAAGTAATTGCCGATAGTGCAGAGTATCTAATTAGGAAAAATGCCCTTGAAGAACAACTTGTTGTTGAACGATTTAACCTTAATTATTCCAATGAGTTTAATAGTGCAAAAAAAATTAAGAGAAAATCGATAAACAAAATCCTTAGTAAACTATCACCACGTTCTTCCTTTAATTACAAAATTGGCTGCTACAAACGTGATTATAAAAATAAGTTTGATGATGCAGCGGCCATTGTTTTCGCCGGTGGTGGCATGATCAAATATAAGTATCAAGATTGTTGGGCTCATATTTCAGCACTCGTTGATACTGTTCAAGCTAAGCCATGCCCGATATTTTTTAATGCGGTTGGTGTAGAAGGTTATGATCAAGCTGATTATAAGTGCCGTTTGCTAAAAGCGAGTTTAAATAACTCATCCGTCAAAATGATCACCACCCGAGATGACTTGAATGTATTGAATGACGGATACATTGAGACAGACCATATTGAAACGGCCCAAGTTGCTGATTCTGCGGTGTTTAGTTCGGAAGTTTATGGTGTAAAGAAAAACTCGACTGATCGAGTTGGCGTCGGCTTAGTTCGTTCAAAAATATTCAAAGACAATGGTCTTGATTTTAATAGGGAGCAAGTGATTGCTTTCTACGCGTCTTTGCTTTCTGAACTGGAGTTGAGAGGGCAAGAGTATCAACTATTTACCAATGGGTTAAAAAGCGATGTCGATATTCTCATTGACTTAGAAAATTATATGGGTAAGCCCCTTCACATTATCGAGCCTCAAACTCCTCAAGAACTGGTCGAACTGATCGCCACGTTTAAATGTACGGTTGCTGCTAGGTTACATGCATGCATTATTTCATACTCTCTCAAAGTGCCTGTGGCTGGGTTGGTATGGAATAACAAAGTCAAGATGTTTGGTGATTGTATTGGTTACCCAGATCGATTTTTTACCTACGAGCAATTTGATGCCAAGTCGATTGTCGACCGTTTGATGCAGTCTGTTGAGGAGGGTTACGAGCCTAAACGCTATGAACAATATAGACAGACTGTGAACGCTAGCATCAACAAAATGATATCTATGATTTAGGAGCGAATTATGAATGTTGCATTGATTTTTGCTGGTGGTGTGGGAACCCGTATGCAAAATAGTACCAAACCCAAGCAGTTTTTAGAGCTATATAATAAGCCGGTCATTGTTTACACATTGGAAAAATTTGAAGAGAACCCAAACATTGATGCCATTGTTGTTGTTTGCGTCGAACCATGGATTGACTATTTAAGGAAGCTACTTTTTAAATTTGATATTCAAAAAGTGAAATTTATTATTCCAGGCGGTGAAAGTGGCCAAGAATCCATATTTAACGGGTTGTGTAAAATAGAAGAAGAATTTGACCATAACTCCGTTGTATTAATACATGATGGAGTGAGACCTCTGATTAATGATGACATCATCAATCGTAATATTGAGGCGGTGAAAAGCCATGGCAGTGCCATCACGACGTGTCCACCAGTAGAAACATTTGTCTTGGTTGATAATGATGATGTTGTTCAGAATGTTCATGACCGCTCTTTATCACGCTTAGCAAAAGCGCCACAAAGTTTCTATTTAAAGGACATTCTTCAAGTACATAGGCAGGCGAGGGAAGAAGGTTATATTGACGCAATCGATTCTTGCTCACTGATGACCACATATGGACACGATGTACGCTTGGTATCCGGCATATCTGAAAATATTAAAATAACGTCTCCAATCGATTTCTTTATATTTAAAGCGATCATTGATACTCAAGAAAACTTACAGGTGTTTGGTTAATGTTATGATTGAACAGAAGCAAAGTATCTTAACTGATGATAACAAAGATATTTATACTGCATTATCTGACTGGGGCGTGCTTAGAGATAAAACGGTATTAATTACTGGGGCAACTGGCATGCTGGCAGCCTGTGTTGTCCGCTTTTTGGTTTACTTAAATAAAGTCGATAATTTAAATATCAATATCTTAATCTTGGCTCGAAATAAGCAGCGAGTGATGGACACCTTTGGTGAAACCGCAAATGAGTTTACTTGTTTCTATCAGGACGTTTGTGAGCCAATAGACTATCAAGGCCACATAGACTTTGTGATCCACGCGGCGAGTAGTGCAAGCCCATACCATATAAAAAACGATCCTGTGGGTATCATCAAAGCAAATGTTCAAGGCACTTCAAATCTATTGGAGCTTGTCAAAGACATGCACGTAAGCAACTTCTTGTTTCTTTCCACCCGTGAAGTCTATGGAGAGGTATTGGACGTTGAATACATAGAAGAGACGGATTTTGGTCACTTCGACCCTCTTGATGCGAGATCGTGCTACCCAGAAAGCAAGCGCCTTGCGGAGACAATGCTCCAGAGTTATGCCGTCCAGTATGGATTAACGTTTAATTCGGTTCGCATTGCTCATTCTTATGGGCCTGGCATGTTTCTCAATGATGGCAGAGTAATGTCAGATTTGCTTGGGGATGTGGTTAACGATAAGCCTATTGTATTAAAAAGTGATGGCAGTGCGCTGCGTTCATTTTGCTATGTCACCGATGCCGTTTCTGCTCTGTTACTAGTTATGCTTAAGGGAGAAAAGAACACGGCTTACAACATTGCTAATGAGAACGACGAGGTATCGATTCTTGAGCTTTCAAAATTGCTAACCAAGCTTAGTGGAGATAAACACTCTGTAGTCCATGAGATCGCCACTGACAGCGCGTATTGCCAATACAAGAGAACGAAGCTATCTACCAACAAGCTAGAAGCATTGCAATGGCGGCCACATGTTGCGTTAAACGATGGCTTGCAGAAGACGATTTCATACTATAGGTAAATCAATTTGAAACAACTAACTTTCGAGCAACTTCGAAGTGTCCAGATGTCGATACTTGATAAGGTGCATGATTTTTGCCAACAGCATCAACTTGATTACTCGTTGGCGGGGGGCTCACTTCTTGGAGCAATTCGACATAAAGGTTACATACCTTGGGACGATGATATAGACATCATGATGCCTCGGGATGACTACGAATATTTGCTCGACAATTTTACACGCGAGAATCCAGACTTTACCTTTTTTAACCTAAATTCGGAGTCAAACCCTTATCCTTTTTTGTTCAGTAAGTTATCGCTTAATGGCTCAGAGATCTCTAATGGTCGAATTAAAGGTGTCGGGATAAACATAGATATTTTCCCAATCGACAGTCTGGGCCAAAATGAAGCACAAGCGAAACTCAGGTTCTCGCTTATGAAGGTATTTAATCTCTTTCCTAGGGTACAGCGTTCAAGAAAGAAACGATCTAACCCACTCGCTGAGAGGGTGTTTCGCTTGTCTCAGAAATTAGTTCGGGTAATTCCAACACATTGGTTTTTGCGTGCTATTGAGAGTTTGTGCTCACACCGATTGGTGAGGCAATCTGGTTTCGCAGTCAGTATCGGAAGTAGCTATTTGTCTAAGGAGTTGTGTGAAGCCTCTCTGTATCATGAATACACGGCCGTTGAGTTTGAAGATCGGCATTACCAAAGCATTGTGCGCTACGATGATTATTTATCGATGATCTATGGAGACTATATGCAAATGCCTAAAAAACAAGATCGTGAGAATCACGATAATGTCGGCTATATTCAAGAACACTTGCTACCGATGTAGTGATAAATAGCCTGGTGTTCATTTGTTTACGCATAGGTCACTGGGCTAGTCATTCTGATCTTCAAGGTGCATTACTGTTTGAGACAAGATAGAATTCTTTTCTTTTTTATAGCAGACCTAACACGCATGCATCCTTCACTTCGATACATTCAAGGTTACCCTCAGAACATCGTTGAGCAAGTTAGCTCACTAGTAGACAGTGGCAAGCTGGTACCTTGGTTCGAAAAACGCTACCCAGATAGACACCAAATCAAAAGTGAGAAGGCGCTTTATGAGTACGCAATAGCGATCAAGAACCGCTACATGAAGAAGGCGGCGCCAATCAGTAAAGTTGTGTATGACAAGAAAATTCACGTGGTGAACAACGCGCTTGGTTTGCACAGTGTGATTAGCCGCAACCATGGTGGCAAACTGAAATCGAAGAATGAAATACGTATTGCAAACGTGTTTAAAGATGCGCCAGAAGCACTATTACGTATGCTGGTGGTGCACGAGTTGGCTCACACTCGTGAGAAAAATCATGACAAAGCGTTTTATCAACTATGTTGCTATATGGAACCTGAGTATCACCAACTCGAACTTGATGCTCGTCTGTTTATGATGTACCTCGATTTAAAAGCGGATTCGAATGAAGAACAGTAATCACAACGCGAAACTAGCTCAGCCGAAAACGACGCCCCAGAAAACGGGCAAAGATGCAACTAAGGTTAAGTCAAAGCGAGTGAAAAACAAACCCGCAGCGAAAGTAAATGCTTCGGCAAAACAGAGTGATGTCGAGTTGATTAAAATCGCCAAGAGTGGTCTGCATGAGCGTAATGCTCATAACGGCCGCTACGATTTTAAAAAACTGGTGATAGCCGAACCTCAGCTTAAACCATTTGTAATCAAGAACCCGAAAGGGGAAGACTCAATTAACTTCTCCGAACCAAAAGCGGTCAAGATGCTAAATAAAGCATTGTTAGCGGCGTACTACGATATACAGTTTTGGGACATTCCTGATACTTACTTATGTCCGCCGATCCCAGGACGCGCTGACTATGTCCATCGTGTTGCAGAATTGCTCGATGGTGAAGTCAAAGGAAAATATCTGCACCAAAATGTGCGAGCGCTTGATGTCGGTGTTGGTGCAAACTGCATTTATCCAATTGTAGGTGTAACCCAATATGGTTGGCACTATACAGGTAGTGATGTTGATCCAAAGTCGATTGAATCAGCTCAAGAAATCGTCACTCGTAACGCATCATTAAACGGGAAGATTGAACTGGTGCAGCAAGGTGATGAGTCGAATATTTATCGTGGTATCATCCAGCCGAACGATCGTTATGATATTACTACCTGTAACCCTCCATTTCACCGCTCAGCAGAAGAAGCTGCAATGGGCAGCCAGCGTAAGCTTGATAACTTAAAAGCTAACCAACGTAAGAAGGGTTTGAAGGTCCAAGCCAATCAAGGAAAAGCGAATAAACCAGCGCTTAACTTTGGTGGGCAAAATGCCGAGCTTTGGTGTGAAGGTGGAGAAGCTGCATTCATTCGTAAAATGGCGAATGAAAGCCAAGCTTTCAGTGCACAGGTTCTTTGGTTTACTACCTTAATCTCAAAGAAAGACAACGTTCGACCGATGCGAAAACAATTAGAGAAGCTGGGTGTTAAAGCGATTAGAGTGGTTGAAATGAGTCAAGGGCAAAAGATCAGTCGTTTTATGGCTTGGTCTTATATGGATAAGCAGCAAAGAAAAGAGTGGATTGCATTGAAGTAGTTCAAACAATAAGAAAAGTTAAAAGCCCGCTGAGAATATCAGCGGGCTTTTCTTTATTGCGTTGTATACGGGATACAATCAATAGATTCTAAAGGAACGAATACATCCAGCTTCGCGTAGTACAAACCGCAGCTTTCGCCTCGGATTTGCAATGTGTATTGATCAGGCAAATCCGAGTAGCTACCGTCAAGTAGCAAGTTGTCTTTGCCTTTCACTCTCCCTTTCTCTATCAGTAAGTGAGGTGATGTTTCAAAGACATTTCCTGAAACTCTAGGGGCCGGTGTGTTTTGAATTTCTGCGATCGCACTCTGCACTTCGATAACGGCTTGAGATGTTGTATTTACACTTAGCGCTTCGATAGGAGAGTCAGCAACTGCTTGGCATCCGGTTACCGCTAGTGATGAACCTAGTACTAATGCAAGTGTAAGGCCTTTGCTTTGGAAGTTATTGGATATCAACATGAATCGCCTCTGTTTTCAAAGGAGAACGCAAGTCCATGATTGCTGGTGAAGACGAATCTAATGGCATTGAGTTGAAGCTTACTGGCGAAACTTGCGGGCATACACCAGTGTCCATGTAGTTTAACGCAGCCGCAAGCATGCCTTCCGACGTGTCACCAAGTGGTTTAGATAGATCATCCCCAACCAAGCAACCTTCCACCTTGTTATCTAAACCAAGCGTACTGTTTACCATGTTTTTAGAGGTTGGGATGAATCCATCCGCGAAATCCCCAAAGCCTTTCTCATTCGCTGATTTAAACTGGATCGTGTAGTAGTTTGTGCCACAATTTTGCTCAGGTGCGAACCCATATGGTTTACCCGTCGTGGTTGAACCGATTTGAATGACGTCTACATCTATCCCCCTCAGAGCGTTTATCAGTAACTCACTCGAAGAGGCTGTTCCGCCAGAGGTTAATACATAGACTTTAGTGGCTGACAGTGTTGGCAGAGGTTCATCAGAGTAACGACCTGCTGCCCAGTCAATAGCGACGTTGGTGAACTTGTAAGTGTTTGCACCTGCTTGTGTGTTCTTCATGACTTTATCATTGTGAATAAGCTCGCTAAATACGCGGTTTTGGCCTGCGCCACTGAGCATGTAACCCACTTGAGATGACTGTAGTACCAAGCCACCACCGTTGTAACGAAGGTCAACAACGACCTCATCAACTTGCGCTTCCGATAGTTTGTTAAACGCATTGATCAGTGGGGTCTGCGCACTAGGTTCAAATGAGTTGTACTGAAGGTAACCGACTTTTTTGCCATTATAGTTAATGACTTTCGCATTGCGGACTGGGGATGTTACAACATCTGTAGCAGTTAATGTGACGGTTTTAGTTTGTCCGCTGACACTCTCAAACGTAAAAGTATAGTCTTGGTTCAGGTTCGGATTGAATAAGGTCGCATTAATAAAGTCTATGTCGGACTGGCTACCAGTATTGACAACATCAATGGAATTAATCGCAATTAGTTTATCACCGCGAGCGATGCCATTTAGCGAAGCGGGTGAAGCATCCTCAGTGTAAGAGATTCTGACATCTCTTGGCTGAGTGCCTCGAATGAAGAACCAATTGAATCCAAACCCAGCAACAAGGCCAGACTGTGATGATTTCATGTCCTCTTCATAAGGTACCGTGAAATGGAAACGATCTTTCGGCTTGCCAGTTTGTGTCACTTCTGACGTTACTAAGGTGTTGAAATAATCAACCACTGTGCGGTAGTTACTTGGATTGTTATCTGGTACTTCGTCATACCAAAGATAAGTTTCATTGGTAAATGCGCGTAAGAACATTTTTTCTTGTAAAGATGACCCTGCTTGGTCTGGGTATGCTGTGTTTCCTGCATATGGGTCTAAACCTGTTCGCGGATTTTCACATTTATTCGCGAAGTCGCTAGAAGACTGACTAAAATCCCCTGCCTTCCAAGTGGAATTGTCAGTCGTATTGGTGTTAGAAGATGAATCACCACCTCCACAACCTTGAAGTAATGCAAGCGTAACTGCCGTTATTAATGAATACTTAAACTGCATGTAACTATTTCCTTATAAATGATGGCGTTATAATTATTTTTATATTGATTTGTCTTTACTAAGATTGGTGAATGTATAAATTTAATTAGTTTTCACGCAAATTTATATTTTAATTATGTGATATAGAATGAATAAAGTATCACGCAACGTATTGATATTTAGCCATTATGGGCCACTAATTATGTTCAAGTAATAGGCGTAAGCGGCATTCTCAATGAGTTTGCTCAAAAGACATGCCCTGGAGCAAGTTCAAAGCAGAGGTTTAGGGATATGATTGAGAGGTCAATGATCTAATCAGTCTATGACGAGTGTTACCAACACTGATAAGGGAGGGCGTTATGGAATTTGAATTTTTTGTCCCATGCCAACCAGATTGGTTATGTCAGCCATTTATGACCGTGTTCACGATACTGCTTGTCATCGGGCTCATTGCTTTCATACGTATTGTTTATTTAGAGTACCTAAGCATTCAAAAAAGAACCAGAGTGAGACGCTTGCGGAAATTGACCAAGCAGCAGCGTGAGCAACTACGCCGCCGCTACCCTAGAAAAAATACCAACAAGTTAAGATAAGTTATCTAGTTTCTGCTGATACTTCTCTTTCAGAGCGTCATTGCCAGCGGCTCGCTCTAGTTCCACCATGAGTTGTAATGAAGGCTTCTTTAACCCGTAGGTCTGATGAAAACGCATGAGTCGAATACGGGCGTCCGTGTACTCTCCATCGTCAATTTCCAATTTTGCCAGTTGTAGGATGGATTTTGGTCGATGAGGGTCATGATCGATGGCTCTTTCAAAGTAATACTTTGCTCGCTCTGGTTGTTGAGACTTAAGAGCACAGAAAGCGGCATTTTCGTAACTTGCGGGAATCAGATAGTAGTATGGCTGCTCGATCGCGCGAGTGAACATTTTATCGGCTTGTTCGTACTTCCCTTGTTTACACAGAAATGTTCCATAATTGTTCAATACGTTACCGTTCTTAGTATGCTGGCGAAGTGATCGTTTATACATGCTTTCCGCTTTATCGACTTCACCTACAGTTTCGTAATAGTGCGCCATAGAGAGCTGGGTTCGGTAATATTGAGGTGCGTGAGCAAGCGCTTGTTGCAAATTATCATGTGCACGAATCATATTTCCATTTTCGAGGTACCCTAAACCTAGCGCAATGCGCGACTCAGCCATGGCAATGGGATCTGCTTTCTGGGTGGGCTCTCCTTCATTGACGGTTACACAGCCGTTTAGCACCACTAGTGCACAAATTGAAAGTGAATTCTTTAAGCTCATCTACATCACCTAATTACCATTGAGTAAAGGCATGATATGAGTTCACGTGGAAATGACTAATATCGCCAAATTACAATGCGACAAGGTTTGCAAATAACGATGAAATAGCCAGACTTAGCCGGCTATTTAAGTAGGGTATGTTGCTCTTTCGAGCTGATTTTTGCAGTGAATTGTTGGGTGTTTATACAAGGTAGAGACTTTGATGTGTAGTTAGCCTACATGAGAAGTCGATAACGAAGTAGAAATGGCCAACAAACGCTGCCCAGAGGGTTCGGCTAGGCGCCCCCGACTAAAATCGTTTCATGCTTTGTTAAGAAGTATTTGCTTAGAATGACTAGGCTACGCACTTCTTGCCTCGCCTAAAACGATTTTACCTCGAACAAAATTTAACCGCGAAAGAGTAACAGCCCCTAGTACTCTCAATCATCTTTAGTAAATGCAGACTCGCTGAAATGGTCTAAATCGTATGGCGTTTGTTGGTATACGCAGTAGTTTAGCCAATTTGAAAACAACAGATGACCGTGGCTGCGCCAACTCGCACGTGGTGGGTTGTCCGGATTGTTATTAGGGTAATAATTTACGGGTATTGCTGGCTCCATGCCTTCTCCCAAATCGCGGATGTACTCATTGTGTAATGTATGTGAGTCATATTCGGGGTGGCCAGTTACAAACACATTGCGCTTATCTTTCGTGGCAGCAAGATAAACACCAGCCACATCTGATGTAGCGAGGATATCTAGATCGGTGTGATCATTAAGATACTCAGGAGAGAAATCGGCGTACCGAGAGTGAGGAGCAAGAAACGAGTCATCAAATCCTCGTAATATTGGATGGTATGGGTGATGAATGTCGTGATGATAAACCCCGGAAAGCTTCTCTTTACGAGTTTTCTTCGGCAAATCATAAAGCAGTTTTAATCCTGCTTGGGCAGCCCAGCATACAAATAGAGTTGATGTTACATGTTCCTTTGCCCAACTCATGATGGTCTTGAGATGATCCCAGTAAATAACATCTTCAAATTGCACTAGACCTAACGGCGCGCCTGTGATGATCAAACCATCGAAATTTCGGTTCTTAACCATTTCGAATTGACGATAAAAGGTATCTAAGTGCTCTGTCGGTGTATTTTTACTCGGCCTATCGTCAATACGTAATAGTTCGACATCTACTTGCAGCGGGCTATTTGAAAGTAATCGCAGGAACTGGGTTTCTGTTTCGATTTTTTTGGGCATTAAGTTCAGTATGAGAACTCGCAGAGGGCGGATTTCCTGACTAGCGGCACGTGTCTCATTCATCACAAAGATGTTCTCTGTTCTAAGAATATCTGACGCGGGTAATTGATCTGGAATTCGTATTGGCACAGCTTTCTCCCTAAGCTTCTAGACGTCTATACATCTAAAGCTAACTTAAATCAGGCCATATGTCGATACAGAATGTGAGATTGAAAGATTTTTATTGGCGTCGTCGAGTATGGCGCTTTCTAATATGCAATGTAGTTGTGCGATCGGTGGTTGCTTTTAGTTTAGTGAAAACCCTATAACTTAGTCGTACTCTCATAGACACGATGAAATTTGTTATGCTATTAATGGCGTATTTTGACTTTGGTCAAAAAAACAACACTTTGGTGCGTTGGTTGTTGATTCCCTGATTACTATTGATAGAGGACAACGCATTAGCTCATTATGGCTGAAAGGGGAATTAACGTGCGTTACATTGTGATTTGTTTACCTTTGCTACTGGTGGGGTGTGACTTCGGTAAAGATATTTCCGTTAAAGGTCGCACTTTGTATTTTTATGAGGAAATAACACCACAGTCGGTTCAGTTTGCTCAGACGTTAATAAAGCAATCGAAAGAGCAGATTTCAACGATAATGGTAGATAGCAAAGGAGGGGATCATCAAGCTGCGATGGAGCTAGGGCGCTGGATGCATACTAGCAATGTACACCTTATCATCAATGGTGACTGTCAAGCTGAGTGCGCAAACTATGTTCTCCCTGCTGCATCTTCAGTACTAATTACTGGTGCGGCATCAGTACTATGGGTTGATCATCTTGAGTATGCTTCTTTTAAGTTAACAAATGATAAAGAAGCAATTGAGCGTTGGAATCGCGCACTGCAGCTACTTAAAAACCGTGAGAAGACCTTTTATTCAATGATTTCGGTTAACCCAAAAATCAGTCAGTTTGGGTATCTGAATAATCAAGAAAAATGGCAAAGCCAAGGGTGCAACTCAGACATGAAGGGCTGGAGCTATGATATCGATAGCCTTAAGAAATTAGGAATAAAAGACATCACTTACGTTAACTTGAAACGAGCGCAATCGAACGACATCTGTATTCTTAATATAAACGAAAGTGAACTCTAGCCAATTTAAATCAATGAGTTCGGAAGGTGCCCCATGATTCCCTTGATTATTGCTAGTACGTAAAATTGCTTTTCTAAAACTAGGCTAGATAAGCGGTGAAGAATCTCTATAATGCCGCGCTTGAGTTAATCTTCTTGTGTGGTAATTATACTCAAGTGACTTCAAGATGCAGGGTTCAGAGCGTTGTCACTGATTCAAGTTCAAGGAAAGCAACGAAGTGGAATAGCTCGCTCTTTCCAAGTTGTTTGACGAAGAAATTGCTTCAGTGACACGCTCCCGAAGGGCGAGTTGCCTTGGTTCATATGCTTCGTTAACAATTTTCGATTTAGAACCACTAGATCTTTAAATTGTTGCCTCGCCTTCAAACCAAGTCATTCTCGCTGAACTAAGCATCTCGAGGTTACTTGAGTATATGTTCAAGCTTTTAGTTTCTTTACCGCCTTTGGTCGCGTTAAGTATTGCTATTGTCTGTGAAGTCATAGCAACATCCTATATCCCTAAAACCGAACAGTTCACGAAATGGTTGCCGAGTTCGATTGTACTGGTTGGCTATGCTATTGCTTTTTTCCTTTTGTCGGTAACGGTAAAAACAATGCCAGTTGGTGTTGTATACGCGATATGGAGTGGGGCGGGCATAGTATTGGTCGCTGGGGTTGGTTATGTTTTGTACGGCCAGAAACTCGATCTCGCTGCTCTAATAGGTATTGGCTTCATTATAACTGGCGTGTTGATCGTTAAGTTGGTGTCTAAAACAGCAGCACACTAGAGTGACAAAGGTAGGCAAGTGCCTACCTTGATTGCTCAACTTCTGTGTTGCATCAGTATTCAACCCCGTTTCTCAAGGCAAATTGCACGAGCTCCGCGTGTGAATCGAGTTCTAATAGGTCTAATAGCCGATACTTGTGTGACTCGATAGTTCTTGGGCTTAAATTCAGCTCTTTGGCACATTCCTTGGCTGACTTCCCTGTCGTTAGCAGTGCTAACACATCATACTGCCTCTGGCTTAGGCGTAGCATCTTTGTATTTTCATTATGTGTCGATACATCGGCCTTATATAAGGTTCGATGTAACTTAGAGTGCTGCCAAAACGAAAGCCACATATGTGAAAGGTAAGTATACTCGTTGAGTTCTTTCTCGCTTAACGCTGCTCTTTGGTTGTTGAAGAGCGTAAAAGACATGCCCCCCCAACGCTGTCCGAATTGAACCAATGGAATGGTATAGTGATGGCTACCGCCTTGCGCGGCGATCATTCTCAGCACTGTGGCGTCGCTTGACTCCATCTCTTTCGTTGAAAACAGTTGTGTCTTCGATGAGTTGCCAATCAAGCGAAGGTACTTTTCTCCATCTACTGGAGATACCTGCTCTGCGGTTAATATTTGATGAGGGGGACGAGCAACACTTATTGTTTTACCATGACTAAAAAACAACATTGAGTTGGGAAACATCGTTGTTCGATCAATGTTGAACCAATCCATCGCCTCAAGAATACATTGCTTAAGGGTTTCTTCACAATTTTGGGCTTGGGTGTTGGCAAGTAGCATGGTTTGCTTTGTTGCGAGTGCCTCAAAGCTATCAACGATTATCGATGTATGTATCTCGCTTTCCATAAAAATTAATTAGCCTCACTGATTTTTATAAATGCAGTATTTTTACTCTACATTCTAATCATATCATTTTGCAGAATGTGTGCGGTGTTATTTCGAAAACTATGGAATAACTAATTACACCCAAGGTTAGCATTCTGATTGCACCATAACCAAAACAATAACTTTGATTGTTTATGGTGTTTTAGCTGATAACTCTGGTGTCTGTGCGTAAACAACAAGATGTAAAATTTATGAAAATGATGAAACTTCGCTACCGAATCGGAATGAGTGACCAATGGACAGAAGTTGTAGTATCCATGTTTGTGGCTCAAAGTTTAGCGAAAGAGTATCTTGGTTACGGATGGCAGGCTGAAGTTCTTTCAGTATAAAAATGGATTAGGGCAGTTGAGTCTTTTGACACTGCCCTTTATAACATCAACTAAGCGGATGCCTCATAATGACGGCTTTCCCATCAGGTTCGTAAATCGTTTTTTGGGTGTTTTCAAAACCAGCCGATTCAAAAAGTGTAATCCCCCCTTTGTTTGAACAGGAAACGGTTGCACAAATAGAATTACTCTCCGCATCGATGGCGTAACCATAAACCATCAACTTTTGAAGCGTCGCTTTCCCAACGCCTTTCTGTTGAAACTGCTTGCCAATTACCATGTAGCTCAGCTTAAGTTCATGCCGTTTTGCAAACGGTGCATACTGAGCAAATGCCTTATCTATAACTAAGTAGCCTACCGCCAAGCTGTCTTGGAATATGGTATAAAACACTTCTGACTTACTTCGGTTTTGGTAAGTTTGCTCAAACGGTTTAAAAAATCCTTTTTGATCGTCATGCACTTCCAATTGCATCAAGCTCGCAAAATCTTTCAACTTTGCCGGTTTAATCGCGATCATATCTGTCTGGATCTATTCAGAGGTGGTACACAGCATACCGCTATTATAGTGAGGGATGCGATAAAAGCGCAATTACGCTCATGAAGGTTTGAAGAAAAAGCCCCTGTCAACGCAGGAGCGGGTAATAGTAGCCTTGATGGATATAGGCACCAAGAGTAGTAAGTAGATGAGCGCACTCGGCACTTTCCACACCCTCAACGATAACAGTGCAATGGTAGGTACGTCCCATGGCGATTAGCTGACGAAGCATTTCTGACTTTTTATCATCCTGTTTGAGATCCATAACGAACAATCTATCGATCTTTAGGTAGTTTGGCGTGATATTGCCAATAAGTTCAACATTGTTGTTACCAGTGCCGAAGTCATCAATGCTGATTTTGCAACCCAAGCCTTTCAGCTTCTTGACGTTCGAATATATCTCTTCGGTGTAGTACATGGACGCGTTTTCTGTAATCTCTATCGTTAGGAGCGAACAGTCCAACTTACTGAGTTGGCGATAGAGCTTGAGAAAGTTGCTCCCTTCAAGCAATGAAGGGCATACATTGATACTAAGTGGCGCGATGAGCGACCTAGATGAGCCGTAAATAAGCCGAATTAGTAGCATTGTATGAGTGAGCAAAAGCCCATTGCTAATAAGACTCTCAATGAACTTTTGGGTGTTTTTTACTTGAAAGCGCGAAAGTACCTCATAGTGAATGTTCACTTTGTTGGCCGTGTTGTAAATGGGCTCAAGCTTTAATTTGAAGTGACGGATGGCCCACATATAAGTCAGAAGTGAACGTAGTAGCTTGTGATTAACCAACACGATAAGAAGTAAGCTCAGCGCCAGAATACTACTCACAGGGCCAGTGACGTAATAGACTTCCCTGTAGCCACTGCCATTGACGTTGTAAAGAAACGACTGACCTTTTGTATCCCCGATCTCCAAAGCAGGCCCCGTGTTTGTGCATACTTTCATTCCTGATAGGAACATCCGTGACATGTGATTTTCTATGTTATTTGTAATGTTGATGTTTTTGACTCGCACCATTGCTGTCGCGCCAGCAAGCTCGAATGTGTGGGTTGTATAACTGTCATTATCTAACCACTTGCTTATGTCGTTGTTGTTTACCGGGACCACAGCCTCAGGCGTGATCAGACAGCGGATATTATGTCGGTCAGTCAACAACGCTGACTCAACCAACCTTACGTTGTCGAAAAAACCTTTCAAGCGGTCTTCATTTTCAAAACAGCTTTTAAGTGCAATGTCTTGAGCTAATGATGACGCGCTATCGAAATAATTCTGTCTTACGATGTTGCTTATCGCATAAAAACAGATCGCAAGATAAAGCAACCCAGTGAGTACAAGAAAGAACAAAATGTTCAAGTAGAGCAGTCGATTTCTTAAACAAATCTCTATAAAAGTCCTAATACTATGAGCAGTTCGCTTGTCGATACTCTCTTGCTGACGCAAGCCGTCCTTTTGTGCGTGTTGATTGTGGAAGGGAACAAAATACCCCTTGCGGTGAATGTTTTCGATGAGTGATTGCTGCATGGAAACATGGTTCTGCGTGAGGTGTCTGAATTTCTTTCTAAGTGAGGCGATTGAGTTTTTAAATCCATTTTCAGGCAGTACCAGCTGATACTGCGCTAATAACTTCTTTTCGATATTCCTCTGACTAATCGGCGCATTTAAGTTCCCAAAAGCCGCGATGGTGCTCAAAAGTAAATATTCAATTCTACTGATAGGAATAGAAGAGTGGGTGGAATTGTTGAGCTCAAGTGAAAGTTGTTTGTCGGACAAGCAAACGCAGATTTGGTTTCCTAGTTCAAACCTAATCATGTGTTAAAGCGCTCCAAATGTAATGTTTTGAATACGGTATCAATATTGAATTGGAAGGTATGTGATGTTCTACGGGCATATCCTAAACTTCTGGATATAGCGGACATTTTAGATTTTTTTATAAAGCTCAATCTAGAGGGAATTTTTCCTAGATGGATATAGGAATGAAAAAAAGCCCGAGCAATGCTCGGGCTTTTCAATTCAGAGAGAAGAGGGGATTAGCAGATAACTTTAACTGCTAGACCACCTTGAGATGTCTCACGGTATTTCGCGTTCATGTCCTTACCAGTCTCTAGCATGGTCTCGATAACCTTATCTAGAGAAACTGTTGGAGCTGAAGAGCGACGTAGTGCCATACGAGTCGAGTTGATCGCTTTTACTGCCGCGATACCGTTACGCTCGATACATGGAACCTGCACCTGACCTGCAACTGGGTCACATGTTAGGCCTAGGTTGTGCTCCATTGCGATTTCTGCCGCCATACATACTTGCTCAGGGCTACCACCCATAAGCTCAGCAAGGCCTGCCGCCGCCATAGAACACGCTACGCCAACTTCACCCTGACAGCCAACCTCCGCACCAGAGATAGACGCGTTTCGCTTGTAAAGACCACCGATTGCGCCAGAAGCCGCGAAGTAACGGATGTAATCTTTTTCAGTTACGGTTTGGATGAACTTATCGTAGTAAGCCAGTACCGCAGGGATGATGCCACACGCACCGTTTGTTGGTGCTGTCACAACACGGCCACCTGCTGCGTTCTCTTCGTTTACTGCGAAAGCGAACATGTTTACCCAGTCAACAACCGACATTGGATCGTTCGTTGTCTTTTCAGAAGTAAGCAGTTGCTGACGAAGTGCTGCTGCACGACGAGGCACGCGTAGTGGACCAGGCAGAATACCTTCTTCGTTCATACCGCGATCCATACACTCACGCATTGTGCGCCAGATGTTTGCGAAGTATGTACGAGTCTCTTCATCAGAGTGCAGAGAGTGTTCGTTCTTCATTACCAATGCGCTAATAGAAAGACCGCTTTCTTTACACTGGTGAACTAACTCTTCTGCCGTTGTGTATTCGTAAGGAACCTTGATAGGGTTCTCTACTTCTTTACCGAAATTCTCTTCATCAACGATGAAACCACCGCCGATAGAGTAGTAAGTCTTTGAGTATACTTTTTCGTCATCGATCCAAGCGTGGATCTGCATGCCGTTTTCGTGTAGCTCAAGGTTAGTAGTATGGAAGTTCATACCACCATCTTTCGGGAAAGATACTGTATGACAGTGCATGCCAACAGGTAGGCGCTCAGTTTCTTCTACGCGAGCGATAAAGCCCGGAATAGAGTCGATATCTACTTTCTCAGGGGAGTTGCCTGCAAGACCCATGATGATCGCGATATCCGTGTGGTGACCTTTCCCTGTCAGTGATAGTGAACCATAAACGTCAACGGTGATTTTAGTGATGTCGCGCAGTTTTCCCATTGCACGAAGATCATCAATAAATTCTTTACCCGCTTTCATTGGACCTACAGTGTGTGAGCTTGAAGGACCAACACCGATTTTATAGATGTCAAAAACACTAATCATATCGATTACCTCAGAACAAAGCCTCCCAAGGGGAGTTGGGAGGCTTTTTATTATCGTTATATTCTTGGATTAATCACGCTAAATAAAGCAGCTGTGATTAAAGAGCGCCGTAGATTACAGAACTAATTGCCGCAAGACCACAGATTGCTGTGAAAATCTGTACAGGTGCTGAAGTTTTGTACTTCGCCATTGCTGGTACTTTCTGCATTGCGAATATAGGCATCAAGAATAGGATTGCCGCGATCATCGGTGCACCCATTGTTTCAATCATGCCTAGGATGCTTGGGTTAACGATAGCAACGATCCAAGTTGTGATTACGATGAACAGTAGCGATACTTTTTCAATCTTGCTGACAGGAGTTTGAGAGCGAGATTTGATTAGACCTACTAGACCTTCGTGCGCACCAAGGAAGTGACCAAAGTAGCTAGAAGTGATCGCTGCAAACGCTACTAGAGGACCCATGTAAGAAATAAGTGGAGACTCATGAACGTTAGCTAGGTAAGACAGTACTGAGATGTTTTGTTCTTGCGCAGATGCTAGTTGCTCTGGAGATAGAGAAAGTACTACAGAGAATACGAAGAACATTACAAAACCCATAAGCATCATTGCTGCGCCACCAGTGATAGCGTCAGTTTTCTTCACTGCGTCATCACCGTATACACGACGTTGTTCTTTAGAGAACTGAGAAATGATTGGGCTGTGGTTGAAAGAGAATACGATGATTGGAATTGCTAGCCAAACGATGGTCGGCATTTCGCCCCAGTTTGGTGATACTTCCATCATTGATGTATTCCAATCAGGAATTAGGTAGAAAGAAAGTGCTAGTAGGATAAATACTAGTGGGTAAACCATTGCTGATGTTGCTTTCAGCATTAGTTCTTTACCAAATACTACACCTGCTGTCATTGCTGCGATAAGTGCACCAGACAGTAGCCAGCGAGGAATAGATTCCATACCCATTTGGTTGACTAGGAAAGAGTCAACTGTGTTTGTGATACCAACACCGTAGATTAGTACGATTGGGTAGATAGCGAAGAAGTAAGCAAAAGTAATAAGGTTTGCGCCAGTTTTACCGAAGTGCTCTTCTACTGTGTCAGTGATATCAGCTTCAGGGTTTTTCGCAGAAAGTACGAAACGAGCTAGAGATTTGTGTGCGAACCAAGTCATTGGTGCCGCGATTAGAGCTAGGATAACTAATGGCCAGAAACCGCCAGCACCTGCTTTAATTGGAAGGAATAGTACACCTGCACCTACTGCTGTACCAAATAGGGACAAACACCAGGTGAAGTCTTTGTAAGAAAACTTACTAGACGATTGTGCGGTTGAAGCCGCAGAAGTAGTTGTATTCATTTTTGAGTTACTCATTTTGGGAACAGGAAATAAGTCGGGGCCAATTTTGCAAGATTTTGCACTAAGAAAATTAGATCTAAATCATGTATTGCTCGAGCTTATTGAATGATATGTCAAAAACCTGCTTTTTATCACGAAAACGGCGTGCTACACGTGATTATTGCTAATGAGTAAAATTAGAAAAACTTATCTGAAGGCTGAATTGTATAAATTTATCTCACCGCAAGCGTTTGCGGTGTAAAACCAAATTAAACTAATGTGAATGAATGTTTGAAAAGTAACCTTTTATTAATATTGATGCACATGATGTTTGGTCTAGGTGCGAGTTTATCATTGATAATGCAGTTAGTTAGAAATGATGTGCTTTTGCATCGACTCGATAATTTGTGCTGTCATCCCCCAAATAAAATGATGCTGATAGGGGATTGCAAACACGCGGTGGCTCGTTCTTCTTAGGTTGAATTTTGTGCTGTATAGCCTTTTGGGGTTCAAAATATGGTTGGCTGGCACTTCAAAAACTTCCGCGACTTCATTTTGGTCAATGCGAATTGTGTAGTCTGGAGAAACGAAGGACAAAAATGGTGTCACATTAAACTGGCTAATAGTTGGTAGCTTAGGTAACTGACCAAAAACCTGTATATGCGTTTGGTGAATGCCAATTTCTTCTTCAGTCTCTCTAAGGGCGGTATTGACCAAGGTGTTATCGTCATTCTCATATTTTCCACCAGGAAAGCTGATTTGTCCCGGATGATGTCTCAGATGATTCGCGCGCTTGGTTAAAATGATTTGAAGACCTTCTTCACGTTCAACAAATCCAATCAATACCGCGGCATCTCGCAATGTATTTTCTTGAAGGTGAGCCAAGCGGCTTAAAGACTCGTGGTGATAACCCGTCGGCAGGCGTAACTGAAAGTTCTGTAGAAGTGTTGATTTATCAATGATCAAAGCGCAATCCTTATCCCTAAACTAAGTGTGTTCTTTATGGCGTTATGAGCATATTAATTTGAAACTTATAGCGTTATACACCATTCTTTATTTAAAGACGTCACTATAAGGTTAGTTGAAGACGATGAAAGGGATAATTTTCACGGAGTTCATAGAGTTAGTGGAGGACAAGTTTGGTCTGGAAGTGCTTGACCAAGTTTTGGAACTGTCTAACGACGAGGGAATCTACACCTCGGTTGGCAGCTATGACCATCGAGACCTTGTTAAGTTGATTGTTAACCTCAGCAAAGTATCAGACATTCCACCAGAAAAATTACAAGAAGTGTTCGGTGAGTGCGTATTTCAAAATCTACTTAAGTCCATTCCAAACCATGCCAGTCTTCAACAGTGCACCACCACGTTCCAATTTGTGCGCCATGTAGAAGACTTTATTCATGTTGAAGTAAAAAAACTCTACCCAGACGCCAATCCACCGCAATTTGATTTTATTAGTGAAACAGAGTCAGAAATGGTGTTTGATTATCGAAGTGCACGCTGTATGGCGCATGTTTGCGTGGGACTAATTCAAGGCTGCGCTAATCACTTTGATGAGCGGGTGGAAGTAAAACACCAAAACCAATCAAAAGATGGAAGCCAAGTGCGTTTTTGGTTAGAGGTAGCTTAGTAATTCATGACAGAGAACTCTCCCCTTGAGCGAAAACTGAAACGAGAGGTTGCTTCGCGAAAAGCTGCTGAGCTTTTGTTAGAGCAAAAAAGTTTGGAGCTTTATGAGTCCAACCAGCAGCTCAGCATTGCTTTAAAAAAGCTTGAAATGAAGTCTGAAAAAGACCTACGTAAATTTGAGTTTGAAGAGCAAATCGATGCCACGCTGATCAAATTTGGTCGTTTGTTTTTGTCAAGTACTTTTGATGAGGCTTTAATGGCGAGTTTCCTTGAGCAATTGACTTCTAATTCAGTTGTGAGAAGGGCGTTTCTAACATTGGACGAATCGCTTTTTTCTTCCATTAAAAGACATCAGTTTGGCCATTTGCCGCTATCGCAATACCTTATGAACACTTTGCAACCCTCGTGGCGAGATGAGTTCCTGAGCTTGCCAATTATTTTAGAAGATAAGCTTAGTGGCGAGCTTGTCTTCGACATCGCGGTAGAGTTTCTAGACAAGTCATTTATCACGCAGCAAATGGTATTAGCTTCTGATCTTGTCCACGGCGTGATTAGTCGTCACCTGAGCATTGAACGAGAAATCGCTTCTCGTATGCGAGCAGAGGAATCTGAACGCGCAACCAAAGAATTTGTTGCAATGATTAATCATGAATTACGCACCCCTTTAAACGGCGTTCTTGGTAGTGCAGAACTATTAGGGAGAACGGAGCTTGGAATCGAGCAACTCCAATATCTGAACAATTTAACGCAATCAGGTGAACTGTTGCGCGTTATCATTAACGATCTTCTTGATTTCAGCAAAATGAATGCCGGTATGATGGAGATTATCTGTAAGGATTTCGCTTGGGTTGAGCTCGAAAGCTCTCTTATGGGGGTGTTTGCAGCGAGGGCTGCAGAGAAGCGAATACACTTTTCAATTGATAAAAAACTAGGTATCCCAAACTACCTTAACGGTGACGCCGAGCGAATCACGCAAATATTAGTTAATCTTGTTGGAAATGCTATTAAGTTCACCCAGTTAGGGGGGGTGGTTCTACGAGTTGAATGGCGAGATGGTCGTCTTTACTTCGAAGTAGAAGATACAGGTATTGGTATTCCCTTAGCTTCTCAAGCTACTTTGTTCGACCCATTCGTCCAAGTGGACCGCTCAAGTAAGCGGCATTTCGAAGGCTCAGGCCTTGGATTGGCGATCACAAAAAACTTAGTCGAGCTGATGGACGGTGAAATTAGTTTTGTTAGCCAAGAAAAAAGTGGAACGACATTTAAGGTTTGGATTCCCTTGAAGCTTGGTGAAGAGCGGGGATTGTCGTCAGATGGCGAAATCTACGTCAAGAATGCGATAAAATTGGCTGGTAGAAGCGTACTAGTCGTGGATGATATCCGAATGAATCAAGTTATTGTTACCCAAATGCTGAGAAAACTAGAGGTAGTACCTGATTTGAGGAAAAACGGTATTGAAGCGATAGAGGCGGTGAGCCAGCATGATTATGAACTGGTGTTTATGGATTGTAGGATGCCCGAAATGGACGGCTATGAAGCGACAATGTATTTGCGACAAAATGGTTATACCAAGCCAATCATTGCACTCACTGCAGGAACAACCCTAGAAGAGAGACAAAAGTGTATTGAATCTGGCATGAACGACATTCTTACTAAGCCTTACACCGCTGCTGATATTGAGCAGGTTATGTGTAAATGGTTAGAAGAATGACGCGTCACGAATAATTGCTACAAGCAAAAACGGCTCTGTTATAACAACAGAGCCGTTTTTCTTAGAACTGTGTAGCGTTGAAAGTTACTTCAGTGCCGGTAAGATCTTTGACAGTTTATCCAGCGTCTCTTGATATTCGGCTGAGCAATCACTGTCTGCAACAACACCTCCGCCTGCCCAAGCGTAGAGCTTGTTATCTTCCGCAACCAACGTACGAATCGTAATACTAGTGTCCATTCGCCCATGGCGTGAGATATATCCAATGCTGCCACAATAAGCGCTACGGCGGTGCGGTTCTAGCTCTTCAATAATTTGCATCGCTCGAACTTTTGGCGCACCAGTAATGGACCCCCCAGGGAAGCAAGCTCGAAGCAAGTCTGCTGCGTTGTACTGCGTACCTAAGTTCGCTCGAATAGTGCTTACTAAGTGATGCACTGCTGGGAAGCTCTCGATATCAAACAGCTTAGGCACGTGAACGCTGCCCGGTGACGCAACACGGCCAATATCGTTACGTAGCAAATCGACGATCATCAGATTTTCGGCTTGATCTTTTTCCGCCGTCTGTAAGTCCTGTGCGTTGGCTTGGTCTAGCTTGTTGTCTTGGCTACGAGGGCGAGTACCTTTGATGGGCTTGGTTTCAATGACGTTGTCTTTCAGCTCCAAAAAACGCTCTGGTGACACGCTCACAATTGCCGAATGAGGCATACGAATGAACGCAGAAAAAGGAGCTTGGTTAGCCGCTTCTAATTTGGTGTAAGCTTGCCACTCACTTCCTTGGTACGAAGCATTAAAACGTTGAGCCAAGTTGATTTGGTAACAGTCGCCACTTAATAGGTATTCTTGAACGCGATCAAAACGCGACGCGTAAGAGTCTGGCGTCATGTTTGATTGCCAATCACCAATCAGCTTGAAGTCTTCAACATCAGCTGGAAATTGTGAATTAAGCCATTGCCACGCTTGCTCAATGTTTTGGCCTACCATGCACGCTTTCTTCAACTTGTGATCGATCACTAATGCCCATTCATACAGCCCAACAGCCATATCTGGCGTTTGCAGGTCTTTGGTCGCCAGTTCTGGCATAGATTCAACACGGCGCCCTAAATCGTAACTGAAATAACCGAGCGCACCACCGACAAATGGCAGATCCAAGTTTGCTTCCAAATCAAGGTTTGGCAAAAGCAGCTGTTGAAGTTCATCCAGTAGCGAGAACGGATCTTCTTTAGACACGTATTGTCGCGACTCTGTTTTTATGTGCGTATCGCCAGCGATGGTCTCTAGGGTTGCGACTGGATTGGCGACCAATACATCAAATCGGCTGTCGATATGTGTATTGGAAGCCGAGCGCAAAAGCATTGCCCAAGGTTGGCTTTCAATACGAGAAAATAGGGAGGTAGCTAGGTCGTTGGCGTAATCCAATGCCTTAAAATCAAGCAATTGCGTATCCATGTTGTTCATTTGTTTAAATTGTGACAAAGAGTTCGTTCACTGCATGGCATGTCATGGGCAGCAAGAGTATCATAAACGCCTGTATAGCCAAACTACCTCTATACAAAGGCTTGGAGGTGGTTTTACTATATGAGAAGGCGACTTCAATTACTCGTGTGTCGATATCAGCCATTCGACAATTGTTTATAAAACATGGTTTAAAAATAAACGTTTATAAAAACAAAGCTCATTTAAGAGCAATAAGCTCAACAAACACGATAGAAGCCAAGCCAATAATGGAAGCAAAGCATAACAATAATGAGGCATGCAATGACGGTAATACGCACGCAGGATGTCATCAGCAGTGTTGCTGATGCGCTACAGTATATTTCTTACTACCACCCGCTAGACTTTGTTCAGGCCCTTGAAAAAGCCTACCACCGCGAGGAGAGCCAAGCGGCAAAAGACGCTATCGCTCAGATCTTAATTAACTCCCGTATGTCGGCAGAAGGTCATCGACCGATTTGTCAGGATACTGGCATCGTAACTTGTTTCGTGAACATCGGTATGGGTGTTCAATGGGATTCGACGGACATGACGGTTCAGCAGATGGTGGATGAGGGCGTTCGACAGGCTTACACAAATCCGGACAACCCATTGCGTGCCTCGGTTCTAATGGACCCTGCCGGCAAGAGAATCAATACTAAAGACAACACGCCAGCGGTCGTACACATCAATATGGTGCCAGGCGATAAAGTTGAAATTCAAATTGCAGCGAAAGGCGGCGGCTCTGAAAACAAAACCAAGATGGTGATGCTAAACCCGTCTGACGACATTGCTGAATGGGTAGAGAAAACACTACCAGCAATGGGTGCTGGTTGGTGTCCACCGGGCATGCTTGGTATTGGTATTGGCGGTACCGCTGAAAAAGCTGCGGTATTGGCAAAAGAATCTCTGATGGAGCACATCGACATTCAGGAACTGATTGATCGTGGTCCTCAAAATGCTGAAGAAGAGCTTCGTCTTGATATCTTCAACCGTGTAAACAAGCTTGGAATTGGCGCGCAAGGCCTAGGTGGTCTAACAACGGTTGTCGACGTAAAAATCAAAACCGCGCCAACGCATGCAGCTTCTAAACCGGTGTGCTTAATCCCGAACTGTGCAGCGACTCGTCACGTGCATTTCACGCTAGATGGCAACGGTCCTGCTGAGCTAACGCCACCGAAGCTAGGAGATTGGCCAGATATCACTTGGGAAGCGGGCGAGAACACACGTCGCGTGAACTTAGATACCGTGACCAAAGAAGAAGTTCAAGAGTGGAAAACCGGTGAAACGGTTCTGTTGTCGGGCAAAATTCTTACTGGCCGTGATGCCGCGCATAAACGCATTCAAGGCATGCTAGAAGCGGGTGAGGGTCTACCTGAAGGTGTCGATCTAAAAGGTAAGTTCATCTATTACGTTGGCCCAGTTGATGCGGTTGGTGACGAAGTTGTGGGTCCTGCAGGGCCTACCACATCAACACGTATGGATAAGTTCACGGATATGATGTTAGAAGAAACCGGCATCATGGGCATGATCGGTAAAGCAGAGCGTGGCCCTGCAACGGTTGAATCGATCAAAAACCACAAAGCGGTTTACCTCATGGCAGTCGGCGGTGCGGCTTACCTAGTAGCGAAAGCGATCAAGAAAGCACGCGTGGTTGCGTTTGAGGATCTTGGTATGGAAGCGATTTACGAGTTTGAAGTCGAAGACATGCCAGTGACGGTCGCAGTGGATTCAAATGGCGCGAACGCTCACCAAATTGGTCCAGATACTTGGAAAGTGAAAATCCAAGAGATGGAAGCGTAATTGCTGTGTGCACTCATCACGAGTCTCACTTAAGAGAATGTGACAAAGTGCTGATTTAACTAGCAAACATTTGACAAAAGTGCAGCGAAACCTGCACTTTTTGTCTATATAATCAGATATAAACTTATAGGCATAGCAAATTACGTTGTTGTGCAGACTATGATTAGGAGAAAGCATGCCTCGTTTTATACAAATTCTACAAATCATTCTTGCAGTAGTGGTAGGCGGCTTTGTTGGCTACGACTTGATTCTTCATGGCATCAGTATCTTTGATGAAAAATACGTCACTATCACTTGCGTATTGTGGTTAATGCTGGAAATCGCTTTGTTCGTTATCTACAAATTGATTGAAGATGATTAGAATTTCCAACCGCAGTTAGAACCTCCAAGCCTCTGATATTCTCAGAGGCTTTTGCGTTTTTAGGGATCATATATTGCAGTGAATACTTTGTTCATCTTTGATTAAGGTTGGTAAAATTACACTGCGTAGCAAGAATTGATGAGATAAATAAAAAATATGAAAAGAATAACGCAAGAAGTGAATGACTTTATCAACCGTGGTATGGACGCAAATGTCCGCATCGCCGTCACGGGGCTATCGCGTGCCGGTAAGACGGCTTTTATTACTTCTCTGGTTAATCAATTATTGCATACCGCCACTCACGACAATTTGCCGCTACTTAATGCCGCCCGTGACAAACGCTTAATTGGTGCGAAACGTGAGCCGCAAACTAACATGATGGTGCCACGTTTTGCCTACGACGATGCGATGAGCCAAATTCATGCTATGCCACCTCAGTGGCCAGTGCCTACGCGTGATGTCAGTGAAATCCGCTTAGCGCTAAAATACAAGCCAAACAAAGCCTCCAAAAAGCTGTTGAGTAAAACTGCCGTACTGAACGTCGATATCATCGACTATCCGGGCGAATGGCTATTGGACTTACCTTTACTTGATATGAACTTTGCGACTTGGTCTCAGACTCAGTTTGAGGCCTTGAAAGGGCAGCGCAGTGAACTTGCCGCTAGTTGGTTGACTGAACTTGAAGCGTTAGATTTGAATGCAGATCTGAATGAAAAGCAGCTTGAGAAAGTCGCAAAAACTTACACCGACTATTTGCATGCATGCAAAGAAAGCGGCTTACATTGGGTTCAACCTGGTCGTTTCGTTCTGCCTGGTGAGCTTGAAGGTGCGCCAGTATTGCAGTTCTTCCCATGTCGATTTGACGCAGATACGAAGCCAGCTAAAGGTAGCAACTTAGCGATGCTAGAAGCGCGTTATCACGAGTATCAGCAAAAGGTCGTAAAGGCATTTTACAAGCATCACTTTGCAACGTTTGATCGACAGATTGTGCTGGTGGATTGCTTACAGCCACTCAATGCGGGTGATGAAGCTTTTTACGATATGCGCCAAGCGCTTGAGCAGATCATGCACAGCTTCCGATATGGGCGCAGCAGCTTTTTGCGCCGTTTGTTTTCGCCAAAAATTGACAGAGTACTGTTTGCCGCGACGAAAGCGGACCACGTGACCCCGGATCAGCATCCCCACTTAGTTTCATTGCTGCAACAGATGGTGCATCCGGCATGGCAAACTGCTTCGTATGAGAACATTGAAATGAGCTGCATGAGCATTGCCTCGATTCAAGCGACGACCTCAGGCTTTATTGCTTCTGGTGATAAGACCGTGCCAGCTTTGCAAGGTACAACACTAGATGGCGAGCCAATGACGATGTTCCCTGGTGAAGTGCCGAAGAAGTTACCTAACGCGGCATTTTGGCAAAACAGTGGCTTTGATTTTACTTCTTTCCGTCCAATGCCTTCAGAAAACGACGAGCCGATGAAACATATTCGACTCGATAAAGCATTGGAATACCTATTGGGAGACAAATTGAAATGAGCGAACTAAAACAAAAACAAGTCTTCAAAGAAAAAGTGGTGCACAGCGAGGAAGAGGGCGTATCCCCAGAGTTGACGGCTCAAAAGACGTTTTCAGAAAAAGAAACCTTCGTTCCTGTGGCGATCGAGGAGCAACAGGAAGAAACAGAGCAAGAGTTACAGCTCGAACAAGTCATTCGCCCTAAATCTGGCCGCAAATGGCTGACAACGGGTCTCTTTGCCACCTTTGCCGGTTTAGTTGGTTGGCAAGCGGTCGATTCTGTTATTACCGCAGTACAAACTGCCGATTGGCTAGCGCTTGGTTGGGCTGGCTTTATCACCACCATCGCTTCTTTTGGTTTAGGTGCGTTAGGGAAAGAGTTATGGAAGCTGCGCAAACTGCGCAATCACTTTAGTGTGCAAGAAGAGAGTGAAGCGCTTATCGATAGCCAAAGCGTCGGAAAGGGCAAAGCGTTTTGTGAAAAGGTTGCAGAACAAAGTGGGGTTCTGGCAGAAAACCCTGGTTTTGACCGTTGGCAGAACAGTGTGAATCCCGCTCACAGCGATGCTGAAATTCTAGAGATGTACGACTCCATGGTCGTTAGCCAGCAAGACAAGCTCGCAACCAAAATTGTTTCTCAGCACGCAACTGAGTCTGCGGCTTTAGTGGCGGTGAGTCCATTGGCTGCTGCTGATATGCTGCTGGTGGCATGGCGAAATTTCAAAATGATCGACAACCTTTCTAAGGTGTACGGCGTTGAACTTGGCTACGCTTCTCGCATCAAACTGCTCCGAGCGGTGTTTGTGAACATGGCTGCGGCTGGTGCTAGTGAGCTTGCAATAGATGCCAGTATGGACCTGATGTCTATGGATCTAGCAGGGAAGATCTCAGCGCGTGCGGGGCAGGGGCTTGGTGTGGGGATTTTGACAGCCCGTCTTGGCCTGAAATCCATGGCACTGCTTCGACCTTTGCCTTGGTATCCAGAGCGTCAAGTCAAATTAGGGGCGATTCGTAAGGAAGTGGTGGCGAAAGTTGCATCAATCACGGTCAAACCGTAAGCAATGTCACCTTTAGCATAGAGGATTGCTTGACGGCATACCAAGCTTAGGAGAAACTACTGTCAACTTTTCCTGACAGTTGTGAATTGGGATTTTTTCAGTGCGTCTTGAAGTCTTATGTGAAGATAGGCTCGGTCTTACCCGAGAACTGCTCGATATTTTAGCATCTAAAAGCATCGATTTGCGTGGTATCGAAATCGATATTAGTGGCATCATCTACTTAAACTGCCCGGATATTGATTTTGATACTTTTAGTGAGCTGATGGCTGAAATTCGTCGTATTTCCGGCGTCAAAGACGTTAGAAAGATTCAATTTATGCCAATGGAGCGCCACAATACAGAGCTACTATCATTGGTAGATAACCTCCCAGATCCTGTATTTGCGATTGACCTTAAAGGCGCTGTCGATATGGCAAATATGGCAGCACTATCATTACTTGGTCAGCACAAACAAGATGTGATTGGTACGCAAATTGGCACATTGCTACCAAGCGTGCGTTTTTCTCGTTGGTCTGAAGGTGTTAACGCGCGTACTCGTGAAAGTTTGGTGATCGACGGCTTAGACTACATCCTTGAGTTGATGCCCGTGTACATTAAAGACGAAGCGCAGAATTCGACTCTCGCCAGTACACTGATGACAATTCGTTCAAGCCAGCAAGGCTCACAAATTGAAGAAATACTGCCGTTACACAATCAATTAGGGTTCGAGCACTTTGTTGGTTTGTCTAACCGTCATAGGGCATTGATAAACCAAGCGAAAAAACTGTCCGTTCTCGATCAACCTCTATTGATTGAAGGTGAAACCGGCACTGGTAAAGAGATGTTAGCAAAAGCGTGTCACAGCCGTTCTGGCCGTACGAGCAAACCGTTTCTCGTCTTGAGCTGTGCATCGATGCCTGATGATGTGGCTGAAACCGAACTGTTTGGCCATGCGCCAGGCTCGTTTAATCACGAGCAAGGTCATAAAGGCATTTTTGAACAAGCAAACGGCGGTACGGTTTTCCTCGATGAAATCGGTGAAATGAGCTCGCATCTGCAAATCAAACTTCTACGTTTCTTACAGGACGGTAACTTCCGTCGTGTGGGTGCAGAAGACGAAATGCACGTTGATGTTCGTATTATTGCTTCGACTAAACACAACTTGGCTGAGCTTGCTGAAGCTGGCAAGTTCCGTGAAGATTTATACTATCGTCTGAATGTCCTAACATTGAACATTCCACCTCTACGCAAGCGCTCGAACGATGTGGCACCGCTACTCGACTTGTTTGTAACGAAACACGCTCAACAACTCGGTATCGATAAGCCAGAGCTGGATGAGGAACTGGTAGATGCGTTAGCTAATTACCAATGGCCGGGCAACATGCGACAGCTCGATAACATGGTTCTGCGTGCATTGACTGAAATGGATGGGCATGTCCTAAAAGCCGAAAACTTTAATCTGCCTCAACCACAAGCAATGGGTGGCACGAGTACGACACTGAACCTTGATGGCTCGCTTGATGAGATAATGCGTGACTATGAATCGCAGATCTTAGAGCGTCTGTACCAATCGTTCCCATCAAGCCGTAAGCTCGCCAAGCGATTGAACGTTTCGCACACCTCTATCGCGAACAAACTTCGAGATTATGGTATTCGCAAAAGCTAGGATATTCGTAAAAAACGGGCTATCCGCAAAACTCATCCGAAATCAAATGGAAGTTGTCATTCATAATGGAAGATAAAAGCTCCTCTATCGCCGTTCACAAGTTGGACGGCGACTTGCTTCTACGTACTGCAGAAATTGGCGATGCCGATATGATTGCGGCGTATTTTCAGACTAACCGAGAGTATTTGGCACCATTTGAGCCGCGACGTGAAGAAGCATTCTACTCCGTGAATGGTTGGCTTCAAAAGCTCATTAAGCTGAATGAACTGCATCGGCTGGGGCTTGGTTACTATTGTCTGCTTGTTCATGCAGAATCTGGTAAAATGCTTGGTACGCTCTCTTTTAGCAATTTGACTCGCTTTCCGCTATACGCCTGTAACGTAGGCTATTCCCTTGCAGAAGACGCACAGGGCAATGGTTATATGCGCCGCGCGCTTAAAATGGCCTGTGATTACATGTTCGACGTGCAAAAGTTACACCGTATTCAAGCTGGCTACATGCCGCATAACAAGCGCAGCGAAGCGGTGCTACAGCATGTCGGTTTTGAGAGAGAAGGGTACGCAAAGGACTATTTGTTGATCAATGGTCAATGGCAAGATCACGTACTGACATCGTTGACCAACCCAAACTGGACAGCAGAGGCACGATAAATGGAAAGATTGGAAAAGCAACTAGCACTTCTCATTGAACTGGATCAGCTAAAAAGTGTACTTCGTCGTACTCGTGTAAAGAGTGCCGACCGACGCTTAGAGAATAGCGGTGAGCACAGTTGGCACGTTGCATTGATGGCGGTGTTAATGCAGGAACATGCGAATGCACCAGTCGATATTGCTCGAGTGATGAAAATGCTGCTTATCCATGATGTTGTAGAGATCGACGCAGGCGATACCTTTGTTTATGATGTCGCAGCCTCAAAAGAGCAAGAAGAGAAAGAACTGAAAGCCGCAGAGCGTTTGTTTGGAATGTTACCAAGTGACCAAGGTGACGAACTGTTCGCCCTGTGGAAAGAGTTTGAAGCTGCACAAAGTGATGATGCGAAATACGCTAAAGCGTTAGATCGCCTTATCCCGATGCTGCTCAACTACCACAACGATGGTCAAAGTTGGAAAGAACATGGTGTCACGCGCGAGCAAGCGTTAACCATCAATAAAAGAATTGAATTTGGCTCTGTCATCCTATGGGACAAAGCTAAAGAATTGATTGAAGAAGCCACCGAGAAAGGTTGGCTGAAGTCGTAAGAAAGGAGACTGAATGTCTTATTTGCCTTTGGATGAATACCAAAGAAAATGGATTTTTACTCACCAGTCAATGCCAGTGCCTGAAGAGGACCTCGAGTTTATCAAGCCGATGAGTCAAGCTCGCGCCGCGCAGTTCTGGAAAGAGAACATTAGTGCACAAAGTCCCGATATGGATCGTTTGAGCTCGTCCGATTGGCCAATGAAAGATTCTAATTGGTCAGAAGAAGTCGATTGGATGACCGCTTGGGAAGCCGATGAACCTGAGTTACCAGAAGAAATCGCGGTGTTTATCGATTGGCAAGATGATGTCACGGTGTACTTCTGTTATGAGAAATACAACGTAATAGAGACGAAGTGGTCAACGTTCAAAAAATATTGGAAGAACTTCCTGTTTTATGATGATGGTCCGATCTTGCTCGGCCGCCGCCGTGCTCAAGCGCTTTGGTTTGATTCCAAAGGCAACGTCAAATTGGGTGAGCGTCACTAGGACATTATATTGCTGAAGCCACCGAGTTACGTCTAATAACTCGGTGGCTTTTGTGTCTCTATAGGTTTGATAAGGGACTTAACACTCCTCCTGCGCCACGTTCGATCACGTGGGTGTAGATCTGAGTCGTTTTCACATCGGTATGTCCTAGTTGCTCTTGGACGGTTCTTATGTCGGCACCTGACTCAAGAAGGTGGGTAGCAAAGCTGTGCCTAAGGGTATGGCAAGTCACCGACTTTTCAATTCCCGCATCTTTTGCCGCTCGTTTGACAGCCCTTTGTATTGCGCTTTCATTGACATGATGCCGTCTAAACTCACCAGTATCTGTATCTATGCTTAATTTGGTTGATGGGAAGACAAAGTGCCAATTAAAATCCAATTCTGCGCCGGGATACTTCTTTCGTAACCCATCGGATATATAAACGCCGGCATACCCACCCATATGACGGTCTTTCTGATAATAATCTCTCGCTAGATTGACCTGCGCTTTTAGTGGGTCATGTAACTCTTTGGCTAATGTGACCGTTCTATTCTTACCACCTTTTCCTTGCCAGACTCTCAGCGCACCGTAGTCGTAATCAATATCTTGAATTCTTAGCCGTAAGCACTCCATGATTCGCAGGCCAGAACCATACAAAAGTTGGATATGGAGCTTGTATTTGGGGTCAATATGCTGAACAAAGCGTCGCACTTCGTCTCTTGTTAAGACAACGGGCAGCTTCTTCTCAGTGAGTGACTTTTGAAACCTCATATTCAATGAAAGTGGCATCTGGAAGTACTCTCGATACAAAAAAGAGATGGCGTTTAACGCAAGTGCCTGCGTTTTGACCGCTACTTTTTCATCAATAGCAAGGTGACTAAGAAAACGTTCAACATCGTCTTCAGAAAGTTTAGAGGGGTGAGCTAGCTGGTGGAAGGCAATGTAACGCTTTATCCAAAATAGGTAGGTTTCAATGGTTTTCTTTGCATAGTGACGTGAGATCATATGTTCTTTGACGCTGAGTAAAAACTGACTTTTCATTTTCTAATTTAACTGGCTATTTATACAGTTTTATAAACTTAACTCCTCATTAAGAATTAGGCGTCACTACGCTGTCTAATTGCGTGTGTGAGCACACAGATTCATACTGATTTTCTATTTGTTTCATAAAGATAAGTGCTAGCATGCATACTTTCTTTTGGAATGAAAGAAGGCGGTAGCGTGCCTGAAAGACGGCGACAGGCCGTATAGAAAGCGTTATGCCTCAGGAGAAAAAATGGAAGATATTCTCACGATTTTAAAGGTTTGTAGTGCAGTGGTAGCAATTATTGCAACTTTGATTGGTGTACTAAAATTCAAGTTTACACGCCGCTCGGCAATGATAGCGGAGTATCAACATGCTAGAGCTTTTCTATCTGATGTCGACACTTTACATCCTTACGCAAAAGACCTTGGCTTTTACACGATCGCAGGTAGTAGTTACGTAAGTTCTGCGGAAATTGAATATGCTATAAGCCTCGAAAACCCAGTTAAGTCTTTAAAATGTTATGTAAAAGGTAGAAAGTACTTTATTCCGTTTAATGAGCTTAAGTATCCCAAGCTAAAATTTAAGCCAAAATACGAGTCTCAACGAAAAAGAGTGTTCTTAACCTATTTTTATATGGTCATGTATTTCCTAATGGCTTTTGTTGCTATGTCTCCAGCTATTCTTTCCCAGTTTATAGATTATTCGTCTCTTACTGACTACGTTTCGCTATTATTGGTTAGCTTGGTGGCATTCGGATACCTCGCGTACGAAATGCTGCAACGTCATCTAGAAATATACTTTGCGCAGTTCTTGTTTGATTCACAAGAAGTACACCGAGATCTAAAGGTAGTAAAGGCATAACAA
>NZ_JAHGAI010000090.1:0-10507 GCF_030248515.1 Vibrio sp. D401a
GCGAGAAGCGAGAAGCGAGAAGCGAGAAGCGAGAAGCGAGAAGCGAGAAGCGAGAAAAGGATAGTGAAGCAGAATCAATGTGTCGATACAAAAATGGCCAGCACACAGGCTGACCATTTCATTTAAACATTCACAACAACCGATTATTTGATATCGATGTCTGCAAAGCTCTTGATTAGATCGTCTAGTGATTTCATTTGCGCTAGGAACGGCTCTAGTTTGTCTAGCGGCAGCGCAGATGGGCCATCACAACGTGCTTGATCTGGGTTCGGGTGCGCTTCGATAAATAGACCTGCAATACCTGTTGCTAGACCTGCTTTCGCCAGTTCAACAGTCTGCTCACGACGACCGCCTGATGCCGCGCCCGATGGATCACGCATTTGTAGTGAGTGCGTTACGTCAAAGATGATTGGGCTGCCTTTCGATGCGTTTTTCATCACACCAAAGCCAAGCATATCAACCACTAGGTTGTCGTAACCGTAGCAAGAACCGCGCTCACAAAGGATGATGTTTTCGTTACCACACTCTGCAAACTTCTCAACGATGTTACCCACTTGACCAGGGCTCATGAACTGAGGTTTCTTAACATTAATCACCGCACCTGTTTTCGCCATTGCTTCAACAAGGTCAGTTTGACGAGCTAGGAATGCTGGAAGTTGGATAACGTCAACCACGTCTGCGACTGGTTGAGCTTGCTCTTCAGTGTGAACATCAGTGATGATCTTCACGCCGAACGTGTCTTTCAGCTCTTGGAAGATTTTCATGCCTTCTTCCAGACCAGGACCACGGTATGAGTGAACAGAACTGCGGTTCGCTTTGTCGAACGACGCCTTAAACACGTATGGGATACCAAGTTTGTCCGTTACTTTTACGTAGTGCTCACAGATCTGCATAGCAAGATCACGAGACTCAAGAACGTTCATACCTGCAAATAGGGTGAATGGCTTGTCGTTAGCAACTTGAATGTCGCCAATATTAACGATTTTCTGTTCCATTTTGATTCTCTTTTATCTGTCTTCGACATGCCGTTCGAGCATGCCGATAAAATTAGTGAAGCGTAACGTGCTTTTCGCTCATGGCGTTAACTTGTGATTTTAGTAGCTCTGATGCCGGATCATCTGGGCATTGGTCAATAAAGTACTGAAAATCAGACACCGCTACCTGATGGCAATCCAACTGCTGGAAGATAAAACCACGGTCACGAATCTCGTATGGGTCATCAGGGACAAACGTCAACGCAAGATTGGTACAGCGCAGCGCCAATGTGTAACGCTCTTCACGTAGCATGGCGCTCTTAATCAACGCCAACCAACGACCAATCACAGTCGGGTTGTCCGCTTCTTCAAAGTGTTCTGGCTTTAATGTTGCCAGCGGGCCTTCTTGACCAATCAACCAAGCTTGGAGGATTTTCTCACCGACATACTCACCGTTAAACGGGTTAATGTAGTCTGGTGTTTTGTGCATCCAATCCACTTTGATCAAGAATTGAGTCGGGAATGTCACCCCTTTCATCGGGAAGCCAAGACGATTGCCCAAGTAAAGCAAGATGGCACCAAGACTGACCGGAATGCCTTTTTTGCGCTCCAACACTTTATCGATAAAGCTGTTGTCAGAGATAAAGTACTCTTGCTCGTCGCCTTTAAAGCCCCACTCATAAAAGAATAAGCGCAGAAACGATTCGAAACGTTGTTCTTCATCCGTCTCGTGAACCAAGATAGCTTCCGCTTCTTTATAAAGGCGTTCTAGCTCTTGCTTTGCCCAATGTACATTGGTGTCTGGGTTTACCGATTGGTTCAGCACCAACGCCCCTTCGACCAATGCCATATTGTCAAAATCTTCGTCAAAAAACTCTAGCATGACGATTACCCAAATAAGTTCGGATTTTTAGATACGGCAATGTTGGCCGCCATCACTAGCCAACCAAGTGCTCCAAAGAAAGCAAATATTCTCAGTAGCTTGTTTTTCGCCATCTTCATTGCGAAGAAGCCAAGAGCAATGTACGCAAGCACACAAGTAATTTTGTTGGTTAGCCATGGTGCTGATTCGGTAAAAGGAATAAAGCCTGTCACCATGATCAAACCAATACCAGACAGCAACAACGCGGTATCAACAATGTGTGGGAAAACTTTCAGGAAGCGATTGTTGCGTTTTGGAGAGTCCATCATCAACAACACAAATCGGATCGATAGTAACATCGCGCTCAATGCGATCGTCACCAAGTGAATATGTTTTAGAGCTACGTACATTTCTCTTCTCTTTTATAAGTTACTGCTGACTTGCTCGTTATTATTGAGGCTTGTAACAACCAAGCGTCACTCGATCATTACCACCGTAGTCTTTTTCCGTGACTACTTGTTCAAAACCAAAGTGAGTCATGATCTCACGGACCGCTTCTCCTTGGTCATAACCATGTTCAAATGCGAGCCACCCACCATCTTCCAAATACTGACGAGCATGGTCAGATATATGACGAATATCCGCTAAGCCATTTTCATCGGCGACAAGCGCTGATTTTGGTTCAAAGCGCACATCCCCTTGAGAAAGATGCGGATCTTTTTCGTCGATATACGGCGGGTTGGAGACAATTAAAGCAAACTTTGTTCCGCTAGCAATAGGTTCAAACCAGCTACCTTGGTCAAACGTCACATTTTTGATGTTTAACTGCGACGCATTGTACTCAGCAAGCTCTTTAGCCTCTTGCTTTAGGTCAACACCCATCACTTGGCGGTTCGGCATCTCAGATGCCAATGCAAGCGCAATCGCACCTGTACCGGTACCCAAATCTAGGATTTTTCCAGTCTGCCCATACGTTTTATCCAGTGCGACTTCAACTAAACGTTCCGTATCTGGTCTTGGTATCAGCGTCGATGGGGAGACTTTAAGTGGCAAAGACCAGAACTCACGCTCACCGATGATATACGCCACCGGCTCGCCCGCAATACGTCGCTCTAAAAGCGCATCAAACTGAGCTTGCTGCTCGGCTTCTAAGGCTTTTTCTGGCCAAGTGAGTAGATAGGTTCTTGGTTTGCCAAGGACATGGCAAAGAAGTACGGCAGCATCAAGGGAAGGCGACTCTTTGCCGCCTTCTGTCAGAATTGCCGTTGCACTTTTCAGTGCTTGCTCAATCGATTGAACTTGGCTCATCGATTAGTTGTTCTCAGCGAGCGCCGCAAGTTGGTCTGCTTGGTGCTCTTGAAGCACTGGATCAATCAAGCTTTGCAGGTCACCTTCCATCACTTCGTTCAAACGGTAGATGGTTAGGTTGATACGGTGGTCAGAAACACGGCCTTGTGGGTAGTTGTAAGTACGGATACGGTCACTACGGTCACCAGAACCCAGTAGGTTACGACGTGTGTCAGACACTTCTGCTGCACGACGTTCTTCTTCCGCTTGAACGATACGAGCAGCAAGTACTGCCATCGCTTTTGCTTTGTTCTTATGCTGTGAACGCTCGTCTTGACACTCTACCACTGTACCTGTTGGTAAGTGGGTAATACGGATTGCAGAATCCGTGGTGTTAACGTGCTGACCACCCGCGCCAGATGCACGGAATGTATCGATTTTTAGGTCTGCCGCTTTAATTTCTGGTAGATCTGCTTCTGGGATTTCCGCCATAACCGCTACGGTACATGCAGAAGTATGAACACGACCTTGAGATTCTGTTGCAGGTACACGTTGTACACGGTGACCGCCTGACTCAAACTTCAGCACGCCGTATGCACCGTCACCGCTCACTTTCGCGATCATCTCTTTGTAACCACCGTGTTCTGCTTCGTTAGAAGACATCACTTCGATGCGCCAGCCACGCTTCTCTGCGTACTTGCTGTACATACGGAACAGGTCACCAGCGAAGATACCCGCTTCATCACCGCCAGCACCAGCTCGAATCTCAAGGAAACAGTTGCGGTCATCGTTTGGATCTTTTGGAAGAAGAAGGATCTGAAGCTCATCAGCTAGACGCTCGATCGCTTCTTTTGCTTCTTTGATTTCTTCCTGCGCCATTTCACGCATTTCTTCGTCATCTTCGTTAGCCATCTCTTCAGCGGCTACAAGATCGTCTTGCGCTTGTTGGTATGCTTGGAAGCACTTAGTAACTTCTTCTAGCTGAGAATACTCTTTTGATAGAGCGCGGAATTTGTCCTGATTTCCAATTACGTCAGGATCACCAAGAAGATGTTGAACTTCTTCGTAACGTTCTACTAGCGTTTCTAGCTTAGTCAGAATTGAGGCTTTCATAGTGTCGTTTTCTTAATAAAAAGCGTGAGTTACAGATCATCCAAACCAAGTGTCTGGCGGATAACCGTTAATTTTGCTGGTTCGCCCTGCTCTGCCGCACTTTGCAGCGCACGAGTCGGAGCGTGAATCAGTTTATTGGTGAGTTTATTGCTAAGCTCGCGCAGTACTTTTTCCGGGTCTGCACCGGTTGCCAGTGATTGCAGGCTTTTACTTAGTAGGTCTTCACGAATCTCGTTGGCAGATTTACGGTAATCACGAATGCTGTCCACTGCTTGGAGTGAACGTAGCCACGTCATAAATGCCGCACTTTCTTCGCTAACGATCGCTTCTGCCTGAATGGCTTCTACTTTACGTTGTTCAATGTTGTTATCGATGATCGACTGTAAGTCATCCACCGAATACAAATAAGCGTCACTTAATTCACCGACCTGCGCTTCCACATCACGTGGAACGGCAATATCTACCAATAGCATTGGCTGATGACGGCGTTGCTTCAACGCAGTCTCGACCATGCCCTTACCAATGATAGGCAAAGGACTCGCTGTCGAGCTAATCACAATGTCTGCTCTAGATAGATGATCTGGAATTTCATTCAAGCTGATCACTTCTGCACCAAACTCTTCAGCCAAACCAAGAGCACGCTCTCGAGTTCGGTTAGCAACAATCATCTTAGTACAGCCATTCGACGCTAAGTGCTTTGCCACCAGTTCGATGGTTTCACCTGCCCCGACTAACAATACCGTGGAGTCAGAAAGTGATTCAAAGATGTGTTTCGCCAGTGTACATGCAGCATACGCCACTGACACCGCATTACCACCAATGTCGGTTTCTGTTCGAACGCGTTTTGCGACTGAAAAAGTCTTTTGAAACAACTTATCAATCGACGCATCCACCGCCTGATGATCACGGGAATCGGAAAACGCTTGTTTTACCTGACCCAAAATCTGAGGCTCACCTAGTACCAGTGAATCAAGGCCGCAAGAAACACGCATCAAGTGCTTAATCGCCGCTTGTTCTTCATGGACATAAAGACTCGGCATCAAGTCTTCTTGACTAACTTGATGGAACTGGGCTAACCAGTCGATAAGCTTATTTCGCGCTCCTTGCTTTACGTCGCAGTACACTTCGGTACGGTTACAGGTTGAAACAATCACACTACCATTAACGGCTTCATGGTCTCTGAGTTGCTCAAGTGCTGGGCCCAGTTTATCGGGTCCGAAAGCCACTTTCTCTCGCAAGTCAACAGACGCTGTATTGTGATTGATTCCAATAGCAAGCAAGGACATCTAACGTGGTATCTCTGAGATCGGTTATAAAATAGGTTCAGAATTTTACTGTAAGCACGCATTTATTGAAAGGGTAAGCCGGATTTGTTTTCCTTCACTCGGCTTTTCAATGCTATAGTTGTGAGCGATTACCGATGAAACTGATTAATAAGCCATCAAACATGACCTTACGCTCCTTTCTCATCTTATTTTTTTCGAGCATTTTGCTCGCGGGTTGTAGTTCTGTCCCTGACAGCATCACTAGCGTAGAGTGGCAAGCACACGAGCAGCGACTCAAAACCATTAATGACTTTCAAGCCACAGGTAAACTTGGCTATATTGCTCCCGACCAAAGACAAAGCCTCAACTTTTATTGGAAGCAATCAACAACATTAAGCCAACTCCGCTTAACTACCGTGCTAGGCCAAACCGCATTAAAGCTCACCATTACTCCGCAAGGCGCGACTGTCGAAACTTATGACGATCAAGTACTCACCGCGCGTAACGCTAATCAACTGATTTACCGTTTAACCGGCTTAATGATGCCTGTTGATCACCTGCCCGACTGGCTACTCGGCTTGCCCACCAACGCTGACTCATTCCAACTTTCATCCACTAACACGTTACAAGTTCTGGATAAACAGATTGGCTTAAACGATTGGAATATCGATTACCAGCGTTACGGTGACATTGAGTGGCATAACCAGACGTTGCCTCTACCAAGTAAACTCAAACTAAGTACGTCTGATGTAAAAATTAATTTAGTGATCACAAAATGGAACATCACCCAATGATCGACCTTTCAACCCGCTGGCCATCACCAGCGAAATTGAATCTCTTTCTTTATATCAATGGTCGCACTGAAAATGGCTACCATGAACTACAAACGCTATTCCAATTCGTCGACCACGGGGATGAACTCACTATCCAAGCGAACAACTCGGGTGAGATCAGCATTTCCCCTGAGATTGAAGGTGTGCCACTGCACGATAACTTGATCTGGAAAGCCGCAACTGCACTTCAGCGTTACGCAAATTGCTCATACGGCGCACATATCGATCTAAATAAGATTTTACCTATGGGCGGCGGAATCGGCGGGGGCTCCTCTAATGCAGCAACGGCGTTAGTCGCCCTTAACTACCTTTGGCAAACCAATCTCAGTGACGATGAACTAGCAGAAATAGGCTTAGCTCTTGGCGCAGATGTGCCTGTATTTGTGCGCGGTTTCGCCGCTTTTGCCGAGGGTGTCGGTGAGAAGCTATCTCCTGCTCATCCAGAAGAGAAATGGTATTTAGTCGTTCGCCCGAACGTTTCTATTGCAACAGCTGACATATTCCGACATCCAGACTTAACTCGAAACACACCAAAACGAGATTTGGAAACGCTTTTGAACGCACCAAGCGTAAACGATTGCGAAAAAATTGTACGAATGCTCTACCCAGAGGTTGATAACCAACTTTCTTGGCTGCTACAATACGCGCCGTCAAGATTGACGGGGACAGGATCTTGCGTATTTGCTGAATTTTCCAGCAAATATGAAGCAGAAGCTATCCTTGCACAACTCTCTGATAAAGTCTCGGCATTTGTCGCTCAAGGGCGCAATGTTTCGCCACTAAAAGAGACTTTGGCTGAATACCAATCAGCCTCACACCGACCTAACTAAAACTGGACGCAAACCCGAGGTTTCCACCGTGCCTGATATGAAGCTATTTGCTGGTAACGCAACACCTGAACTAGCCCAACGTATTGCTGATCGTCTTTACATCTCTCTAGGTGATGCATCTGTTTCTCGCTTTTCTGATGGCGAAGTTGCAGTTCAAATCAATGAGAATGTTCGTGGTAGCGATGTTTTTATCATTCAATCCACTTGTGCACCGACTAACGACAACCTAATGGAACTGGTTGTTATGATTGATGCAATGCGCCGTGCTTCAGCAGGCCGTATCACTGCAGTTATTCCTTACTTCGGCTACGCTCGCCAAGATCGTCGTGTACGTTCTTCTCGTGTGCCAATCACTGCAAAAGTTGTTGCTGATTTCCTATCTAACGTTGGTGTTGACCGCGTTCTGACTATCGACCTACACGCAGAGCAAATTCAAGGCTTCTTCGATGTACCAGTTGATAACATCTTCGGTACACCTGTACTTCTAGAAGACATGCAATCTCGTGGTCTAGAAAACCCTGTTGTGGTTTCTCCTGACCTAGGTGGCGTTGTTCGTGCTCGTGCAACAGCAAAAGCACTAGGTGACATCGACATCGCTATCGTTGATAAGCGTCGTCCACGTGCAAACGTTTCTGAAGTAATGAACCTAATCGGTGACGTTGAAGGTCGTGACTGTGTGATCGTTGATGACATGATCGATACTGGTGGCACACTATGTAAAGCAGCTGAAGCGCTAAAAGAGCGCGGTGCTAAGCGTGTATTCGCTTACGCAACTCACGCTGTATTCTCTGGTAACGCTGCGGACAACATTAAGAACTCTGTTCTTGACCAAGTTATCGTAACTGACTCTATCTCTCTATCTAAAGAGATGGCTGCAACTGGCAAAGTAACCACACTAAGCCTATCTCGCATGCTAGCTGAAGCGATTCGTCGCATCAGCAACGAAGAGTCAATCTCTGCAATGTTCAACTAATCCGAACATTTCAGTTAAACTGATTTCAAAAGCACCCCTCTTTGGGGTGTTTTTTTATTTGTATCGATAGGCAGAAAATCCCTTAGTCGCCCACCGCGAGAATTCTGTGCTATCATACTGCGCTTTTTGAGATTCCAGAGAGATCCTAACCTTGACTCAACCAATCAAACTTCTTGTTGGTCTTGCTAATCCGGGACCAGAATACGCCAAAACTCGTCACAATGCGGGCGCTTGGGTTGTAGAAGAATTAGCTCGCGTTCACAACGTTACCCTAAAGAATGAACCAAAGTTCTTTGGCCTAACAGGACGCATTATGGTCAATGGCCAGGATCTCCGTTTGCTAATCCCAACCACCTTCATGAACCTATCTGGCAAAGCGATCGCAGCACTTGCGAAGTTTTACCAAATTAAGCCAGAAGAGATCATGGTTGCTCACGACGAGCTAGACTTACCGCCAGGTGTCGCTAAGTTTAAGAAAGGTGGCGGTCACGGTGGCCACAATGGCCTGCGTGATACCATTAGCAAACTGGGCAATAACAAAGATTTTTATCGTCTTCGTATCGGCATTGGCCATCCGGGACACAAAGATAAAGTGGCAGGTTTTGTACTAGGCAAAGCTCCAGCGAAAGAGCAAGAGCTACTAGACGCCGCAGCTGACGAATCAGTGCGCTGTCTGGATATCCTAATTAAGGATGGTCTATCAAAAGCACAAAATCGCCTCCACACGTTCAAAGCTGAATAAGGTTACTATCATGGGTTTTAAATGTGGCATCGTTGGTCTACCTAACGTTGGTAAATCAACTCTGTTTAACGCACTAACTAAAGCGGGTATTGAAGCAGCAAACTTCCCGTTCTGTACCATTGAACCAAACACTGGTGTGGTTCCTGTGCCAGATCTACGTCTAGATGCTCTAGCAAAGATCGTTAACCCACAGAAAGTTCTGCCTACCACAATGGAATTCGTAGACATCGCTGGTCTAGTTGCAGGTGCATCTCGTGGTGAAGGTCTAGGTAACAAATTCCTAGCGAACATCCGTGAAACTGACGCAATCGGCCACGTTGTACGTTGTTTTGAAAACGACAACATCGTTCACGTTGCAGGTAAAGTATCTCCAATCGAAGATATTGAAGTTATCAACCTTGAGCTAGCGATGGCTGACCTTGATTCTTGTGAGCGCGCTATCCAGCGTAACGCTAAGAAAGCAAAAGGCGGCGACAAAGACGCGAAATTCGAACTGACGGTTCTAGAAAAACTACTTCCTGTACTAACAGAAGGTGGCATGGCGCGTACTATTGAGCTTGCAAAAGAAGAACTAGCAGCAATTGGCTACCTGAACTTCCTAACGCTAAAACCAACGATGTACATCGCTAACGTGAACGAAGATGGTTTTGAAGACAATGCATACCTAGACGCAGTACGTGAGTTTGCAGCGAAAGAAAACAACGTTGTTGTTCCTGTATGTGCAGCTATCGAATCAGAAATGGCTGAACTAGAAGATGACGAGCGTGAAGAGTTCCTAGCTGACCTTGGTATCGAAGAGCCTGGCCTAAACCGCGTTATCCGCGCAGGTTACGAACTACTGAACCTACAAACTTACTTCACGGCTGGCGTGAAAGAAGTTCGTGCATGGACTATCCCTGTAGGAGCAACAGCACCAAAAGCAGCTGCGAAGATCCACACTGACTTCGAAAAAGGCTTCATCCGCGCTGAAGTTGTTGGTTACGACGATTTCATCCAATTCAACGGTGAAAGCGGCGCGAAAGACGCAGGTAAATGGCGTCTAGAAGGTAAAGAATACATCGTGAAAGATGGCGATGTTATACACTTCCGCTTCAACGTATAATTAAGTGAATGAATTCTAAACACTTCATTTACATAAAAAGCCAGCCATAGTGCTGGCTTTTTTTATGCCATTCATAAATGACAAGAAATTAAGTCTCTTACTGCAAGCCATTTTATTTCCAGTTTTAGATCATAAACGCGCCTCTTTGTTTAAAAAGAAAGCGAACGATGGATTTTGCAGGATTTATTGAAAAAAACTGTTGACGGATCTCACTCAACTTCGCATAATGCGCGCCGTTCCCGACGACAAGGCAACTTAGCGGCGAGAACAAGAAAACATGGTTTTGGCTACGTAGCTCAGCTGGTTAGAGCACATCACTCATAATGATGGGGTCACAGGTTCGAATCCCGTCGTAGCCACCATTCCTAACTGTTCTTTTTATAGTGCTGTTAGGAATAGATGCGGAAGTGGCGGAATTGGTAGACGCACCAGATTTAGGTTCTGGCGCCGCAAGGTGTGAGAGTTCAAGTCTCTCCTTCCGCACCATGTTTTAAGTAGTTTTATAACTACTGCCTGCAGGTCTATC
>NZ_JAHGAI010000091.1:0-1604 GCF_030248515.1 Vibrio sp. D401a
CAAGAGGGATTCGCAACGCGTGGCATTTTTACTATGCGTTGATTTTTGTGATTAAGGTGGTTTGCGGCGGCTTTCGTATTGCGTTGCTCACCCCTTAGCAGGGCGTTAGCAGTCTAGGAGAAAGTCGATGAGTTCAGTTGTAGAAATTCTCTCTCATGAAGTGTATTTAAAGCACTTAGAGCTAAAACTATCAAATATCCAAGATATATCGAAAGTATCAGAAGAAGAAGCGTTGGTGCTGTGTTGTTGTTACATTGAAGCGATAGGCAGTAAAAAGCACCAGCTCTCCGAGCCTGTTGAAGGGGAGAGAAAGCGTACGCAGCGATACTCAAAGTCTGCGGTATTTACAGATACTTTGGTAAAATACAGTGGTTATGATTTTTGGGATAAGGTCCATCCCATTGCATTAGTTGATCTTTTACCGCCTATCTTTGACAGCAACTATGAAGACTATTTGTATAGACTTGCCGAAATCGGTGATGCTATTCGTGAGGCGGAGTTCGTTGTGGAACATGTTGAAGATTTATTTGTTAATACTAAACAGCGTGAGTGGTTCAAGAATCATATCCACAAAGGAAGCTTAGGGAATATTGCATACTCTAGAGTTCGAAGTGAAATTGTTCACAATGTGTCGCATGAACCTTTTTCGTTCTTAGCAACGTGGCAAGGTGAAGCTATACCAGATATTGATTACAAGTTAATGGAAGGATGTTTAACTAACGTAATCCGAAATCTACGAAAGTTGTCAATTGAACAAAATAAACTTTGGTGGGAGCTTTGAGGCGACTGCTAACAAAGCATTTAAGAGTGATTCGTAACGCTTGGCAGTTTCGCTTCGCTCAAGTATAGCCAAGCGTCACTCACACCTTAATGCGGCGTTAGGTTTACGAGTTAACATGGGAAGTTAAAGTGGATAAATCTGAGTTGATAAAGCGACTTGAGGAGTTAGGTGTAGGGCTAGAGCGTTTTACAGTCCAGTTAACCGACTACGTCCATACATGGTCTGAAGCCTATGATCTCATTGTTAGTGCGATTGCGCCTAATTTGGGCGGTGTGGCTATTTATCATATAGGTAGTACAGCGATCCCAGGCTCAATTGCAAAACCGATAATAGATATAGGTATCGCGTATAATGACAATTTAACTCTTAAGCAAAACATTCTAGCGCTCGAATGTCTAGGCTTTACTTGCAAAGGAGAGCAGGGTGTTGAAGGTCGTTGTTTCTTTACATATTACAGCGATAACGAACGTTTCGATTATATCCATGTTCATGCTTATAAGAAGGGTGACTCAAAGTTAAGAAGACATATTCAATTTAGAGATGCTCACATTCAAAACCGAGAGTTGCTAATCGAGTACAATGCCCTCAAACAGGGCTTAGTTGCAAATGGCGTCAGTAGGCAAGATTATCCTGAGGCTAAAGCAGTTTATATTCAAAGAATACTGTCACTTACATCGTAAAATCATAAACCTAACAAACTGTTTAAGAGTGATTCGCAACGCGTGGCATTTTTACTATGCGTTGGTTTTAGTGTTTAAGGTGATATGCGGCAGCTTCGGTATTGCGTTGCTCACACCTTAACAGGGCGTTAGGCATCAAGAGC
>NZ_JAHGAI010000092.1:0-753 GCF_030248515.1 Vibrio sp. D401a
CGATGCTGCCGCATGCCACCTTAATCACTTAAAACAACGCATAGTAAAAATGCCACGCGTTGCGAATCACTCTTAAACAGTTTGTTATACGCACGAACGTTTAAGCCAAGATTTTATGCCAAGCCCTACTTTGAAACCATGATCTTTATGTGCTTTGATGCATTCAAGTCAGGCTTAGACTTGCAGCGACTTGCCACTGAAACCACGTGGAACAAACCGCGCCGCAGAGAACGGACTGACAACACCAACAAACGCTTTTGGAAAGACAATTTCACAATGAGGACTTTCAACAAACTCAATGAAACCACGTGAACTCACCACACCAGAGAAAGCGCCCTTTCAGCAAGTAAATCGACTTTTAGAAAGGCAAAATCACAGAGCTGAATTTCAGCAAAAAGCGCAGCCTGGGCTGACCCCAAACAATCAGCACCAAAGAAGAAAAACATCACACAAACGGCAAGCCGAAAGTGAGCAAAGAACCAACGAAAACTAAGATTGAAACAGGAAAACTTCGACGTACAAAAACCAGAGCTCAACGCTCAAAATCGCGATTTTTGACCTGAATTTTTAGGCTTTCTTCATACAGCGTATAACGCCGCATTAAGGTGTGAGCAACGCTGCCACCATACCACCGTAAACACAAGACCCAACGATGGAATGAAAAATGCCAAGCGTTGGGAATCACTCTTAAATGCTTTGTTATAAATATTTTTATGGGCACATTTGTCTGATTGCATCAAACAACTCGAACTT
>NZ_JAHGAI010000093.1:0-3051 GCF_030248515.1 Vibrio sp. D401a
ATACCACCTTAAACACTAAAACCAACGCATAGTGAAAATGCCACGCGTTGCGAATCCCTCTTGAACAGTTTGTTAGGCATTGGTTACCAGTGCCACTGACTTTCTCAGGTATAGAGCCAACAGCCCAAAAACTAACTCAGCAACTAAATAAACATACATTTGTGTATTCGGTTGACCGTCAAACAAGACACCAATTAGACGACCAAACGCCATAGATAACAATGTAATAGCTACAATGATTAAAGCCAAAGTGACATCTTGATTAATCTTGAGGACGAGTATCAAAGCAAGACCGATTGCAAACTGGGCACCACCATACGTAGCCCTAAAATCAATAGTTGCTGAGGCAGAATTGGGGCTTGAGCCTGTAATTAAGTTTGCCATGTCTACAGGGAACACAGCAAAGAGAGCTCCGTAGAGCAAAAAGAATAGCGCAGTTAAGTAAACTAATAATTTCGACATACCTACTCCTTTAGGTTCGAAAAGATGCCTAACGCCGCATTAAGGTGTGAGCAACGCTACCACGAAACTTAACCTTACCACCGTAAACACAAAACCCAACGATGGAATGAAAAATGCCAAGCGTTGGGAATCACTCTTAAATGCTTTGTTAGCTGAATTTATACTGCCAAGCCATTTTGTTTCGCAAATTCAAGTACTTTAGGAATGTCACCTTTGACTAGAATTGGCATTGCTTTCTCGATTAACTCAACTTCCCAGTCCCACCATGCTAGCTCCAAAAGTACTTCTTGGTCAGCTTCACTGAACCGAGTTTTAACGACTTTCGCAGGGTTACCTACCGCAATACTATACGGTGGAATATCTGTAGAAACGACTGATTTAGCACCAATAATTGACCCATGACCGATGTTTACTCCGGGCATGATTGTTACGTCATAACCAAGCCAAACATCATTGTCAATTACTGTGTCTCTGTATGCTTTAAATGGGTACTCTGTCAACGATAGAGCTTCAGCCCACTTTTCTCCGAAAACTGCAAACGGATATGTTGTTATACCTGAAGTTGCATGGTTTGCGTCAGGCATGATGAATTGAACCCCATTAGCAAACGCACAAAATTTACCAATATGAAGTGAGTTACCCGAAATACCAAAGTTATATAGTACATTTTTAGTCAGGAACTCTGTTGGATCGTCAAAGTCACTGTAATAGCTAAAATCACCGGCATGAACATTAGTCACTTCGCTTTCGGCGATTAGAGGTTTCAAAAAGACTGTATTTTTGAAGTCTTTGATAGGAAAAAGATTGTCTGATTTCATAGAGTGATTCTCGTTCTAATTTGCCTCTATTATTCCACACGCTGTAGGTCAATGTATTCAGCTAACGCCGCATTAAGGTGTGAGCAGCGCTTGGCTATACTTGAGCGAAGCGAAAGCGCCAAGCGTTGCGAATCACTCTTAAATGCTTTGTTATGTGTATTACCCAAAGCTTTCCAAAATATTATTTTCTAGCTCTTTCTTTTTTATCAGAGTCTTATGGTTACGAGTTTTAAACCTAATACCAAAAGAGATAAAGTGATGAAAAATAATGAGATGACTTCTATTTTTTGACCAGATGACACACTCATCCTCTGCGACAACCCATGATTTTGAGTTGGATTCTAAGTCTTTGATGGGATTGCTTGAAAACTTACTCTCATAATTCTGAGCGAAACTTGAATGAACCTGTTTATTGAAGAAGCGAATATGCATGACGTCTCGCTTTTCATTGAAGACTCGTTGATGCTTTAGAAAATATAGACCTTTGCCAAAGAACGTTGCGTAGTCGATCAGCTCTTGACTATAAACAGGCATTTTTGCTTCAACGTGTTCACCAACATCTACCGCACTGTCATACATTTCCCAAAGACGATTCGGTACACTCTTACGTTTCGTGAAAGCACGAACTAATGCTTTCACAGCTAGCTCACTATCACTGGATTGGCATCGGGCAATTAGACCAAATATTTCATCCAATGTACCTTTTTCAGAATTGCACTTACGACAGGCATAGAAATCACCCTCACCGTTGTTTCTCTTTCGCGTTAGAGCGGTATTGGGAACTAGGTGCTCAACAGAACGACTATTGTGCAAGTTCTCGCCTTTTACCATTGCAGTAGAGCAATAAGGACAAATACTGTTTACGATCAATTTGTTAGTTCCTCTATACACATAACGCCCTGTTAAGGGGTGAGCAACGTAATACAAAAGCCGCCGCATACCACCTTAAACACTAAAACCAACGCATAGTGAAAATGACACGCGTTGCGAACCCCTCTTGAACAGTTTGTTATGTGCGTTTTTCTTGGCTGAACTCGATGTTATTCCCTGCTAGTTTAGTAAATAATTTTTCAAAGAACTCTCGCTCCGAACGTTCTACTCTACGCCCGAAAATTACTTCTTTGATTTTTACATTTACGTACTTTTCATGCTGCACGAACACCCTATGCTCCTTTTCATAATCCCAAACCTCAAGTTTATGAGATAGGACCCTTTTGGCTGTTTCAGCGGGTTCATGTTCAAAACTCTGAGTTAGTTGACTTAGCCCGTCATACTCGATTTTTCTGATATCGTATGCATCACTGTCAATTTCAACACCTATTGCGATTCCATTATGCCCATTAGCATAGTGAGCCCACATTAAAGTGTTATCTGCAATTTCGGAGAGAGACACTATACCATATGAGCGTTTTTTACCTTTCAATGCAGATTTAAACTCAGAACTTAACCTGCCCGAACGATGAAAGTAATGCCCCTCCATCGGATCATTCATATCCGTATATGGAGCAGCGTATAACCTGCCATTCATAAAAATGTCTATTAGAAACTTTAGGTTATCTAAGCTTCTATATTTGTAGTAAATCATCAATTTCTCCAAGCACTGGTGTACCCCACAAAAAGTAGACAGTACATAACTACATACTTTCGTACTCAACTGGGCTGATGTACCCCAACGCTGAGTGTCTTCTTCTGCGATTGTAAAATACCTCGATGTATTCGAAGATGCCCATTCGGGCTTCTTCGACTGTTTGAAAGTCTTCTGCGTATATCA
>NZ_JAHGAI010000094.1:0-2309 GCF_030248515.1 Vibrio sp. D401a
TGTTCAAGAGGGATTCGCAACGCGTGGCACTTTCACTATGCGTTGGTTGAAGTGATTAAGGTGGTGTGCGGTGGCTTTGGTATTGCATTGCTCACCCCTTAACAGGGCGTTAGCCATCTTGATAGTTAAGAGGTAATTTTGAACACAGAGTATCACTGGTGGGGATTAGAAGACTCCATCTTTAAAGGAGCTTTATACGACTCCATGGGTATGTATTTCTTAGGTCATTATGGCTACGAAAGTTATGAAGACTTTGCGAAAAACGATCCTCATATGGCCTACGCATTACTGATAAATGGACGCTTTGAAGCTCTAGAACAACAGTTTGTAGACCTACGTGTTATCCCTCAAATGCTAGGTGTAGAACAACTTCCTTTACCTTCATCAGTGCAAGCAATTAATAGGTATGACTGGCTTAAATCTATAACTGATTTGGCGTTGTTAAGGTTTGCCAGCATTCGAGATATTGCATTTCATTTTGTTATCGAAACTTTGGAAAAAGATATACCTGATCACAAACTCAATCTAAAAAGCTTAAAGCGTGAGCTTAAAGTTGAGCATCCTAAGATCGTAGAGTTATTAAAAGCTATAGATAAATCGGGTGAAAGCTTCCGTGTTGACAGGAATACTCGCGCTCATAAAGGTCATATTAACTTGTTCACAGAAGACGATAGCATGTTCAAGAATATGGCTTGGTGTGAGGGGCACGGAAAGATAAATGATTATGACTTGGTTCTTGAGTACGAGAAAGCTCGTGATAAGCTTTATTCAAAAGTTGTCGATGAAGTCGAATGTCTATTACCTTTGGTTACAGAGTTAGTAGACGAGTTCTATAGCGTATATTGCGACAAGTTCTGGGAAAAATCTCAAAACTCTCGTAATGGGTTAGAGTGGTCTCAACATTTTTCACTTCATCGGAAAAATGGCTAACAAAGCATTTAAGAGTGATTCGCAACGCTTGGCAGTTTCGCTTCGCTCAAGTATAGCCAAGCGCCACTCACACCTTAATGCGGCGTTATGTTTTTAATCAACTCCAAGGATTTAGGTGAGTAGGGTGATAAGTCTATTTGAAATGGAGGCTGGTTGTTTCGACCGGTTTCGCGAAAATTTTACACGAGAATACGCAGGATCTATCAGGTCCAATTATGGCTACTCTGAAAAGACTTCTTTTGAGTTTGCTTCCCTAGATTTTGATATGAGACTGCCCAATAAGCTTGATACCGATGGTAACTCTATCTGCTCGATTAAATTGGGGGGACTATCCATAGGCCATCTTTGGTACGTAGAGAGCGCTGAAGACTCAACAGCTTTTATTTGTGACCTTTTCATAGAGGAAAAGCATCGCAATTTAGGTTATGGCGAATTAGCATTAGAAAGTCTTGAATCCCGCCTCAAACAGAGTGGTATTACAAGGATGAAGCTCCATGTTGCAAATGGCAATAATGGCGCTTTAAAGTTGTACACTCGCCTTGGGTACAGGGTCACAGGGCATAATCTATTTAAAAAGTTTAATTAGTCCGCAGAAAACCAAAACATAACAAACAATTTAAGAGGGATTCCCCACGCTTGGCATTTTTAGTTCGGGTCAAGTTTAGTGATTACGGTGTCCAAATTGGGTATCGTGGTCGCGTGGCTCACCCCTTAATTGGGCGTTAGGTGAAAGGATAAGTTATGGAAATTTACCATGTTTCATATGAGAGTGGTTTAAAGCAAATTACGAATGATAAGTTTTCAGCAAGAATGTGGACTCCGGAAAGCTACCCTCACAAAGTTTTAATATCCGAATTCTCTCGCAAGTTAGGTTCAGAATCAATCTATAGAGTTTGTTTTTGGAGCAACTATAGCGATGCAGTAAATGCATCAACAAAAGAGTTTGGAGGTAAAAAAAATGTAATATTAAAATTTGAATACAATGATTTGGTAGCCTTAGGATTTAATGATAGTCAAGACGATGGTTTCCCAAATCAATATGTTCATTTGTTTTGGATAAAAGAAAACACCGCACCAAGTAGTTTTAGTGATGCTGGAGTTCCATTTAATAAAATTAGTATTGAAGTAGATGGCCAGTGGGAATGTTTTGACAATTATATGTCGAAATGTATAAGTACAAATAACATACCTGAATTAGGTAGTAAGCCGCCTATCACAAAAAAACCATGGTGGCGCTTCTGGTAGTTTCACCTAACAAAGCGTTTAAGACGGATTCCCAACGCTCGGCATTTTTGGTTTGCTTCAGCTTTAGTGTTTACGGCACATGACTTTAAGTGCTGTGGTCTGCGTTGCTCACCACTTAACGCGGCGTTAGGCAT
>NZ_JAHGAI010000095.1:0-527 GCF_030248515.1 Vibrio sp. D401a
GCGGCGTTATAAAACAGGAGATCACAGTGAGTTTAGTTAAGGAATTTAAGTTTATTAAGTGGGAAGAGTTTGGAGAAGTTGTTGAGGAAAATAGAGTTGTGGAGCCTTCAGTTTCATTGAGAAGGTATGCCGAACTGAATAGATATGATGTCAAAAATAGGCTTCCCTCAGCAGTTAAAGAGTTACTTACACTCGCCAAGCTTTATGATATTCCCTACAACAATAGCTCTAGTCCAGTAACTTTTTCTTATGCCATTATCGATGCCATATTTACGACTATTATTGTTTCTGCTGCTGAAAGAGACATGATACTAAATGCGCAACTTGAAACAGCGACTCATTCGCAGTTGGTTGAGGCGGAGCAGTTTATATCTGAACTAAGGTTGCCAGAGGTTCGATAGTTTTATAACAAAGCGTTTAAGGCAGATTCGCAACGCGTGGCATTTTCAGTTCAAATTGGCTTTTGTGTTTACGGTGCAATGGTTTAGGTTAGGTGGCGGCGTTGCTCACTACTTAACGCGGCGTTA
>NZ_JAHGAI010000096.1:0-844 GCF_030248515.1 Vibrio sp. D401a
AAATGCTTTGTTATGAGTATTATTTCAACGCAAGCAAGACGTCTTCTAAACCTGAATTGTAGTCCTGAATGAAATTTGCATATTTTTTCATTTTAAGTAGACGAGGAATTTTGCAGTCCTGATACAATATTGGTAAGACCATAATATTGCCAGACTCAATCTCGTCCCAATACATTGAGTGCCACTCTCGTTCAACCCACTTTGATTCGACAGCATTTTGAGAAAGCACCAAGATAATAGCATCTGCATCATCTAGACCTGACTCAATTTTCTCCGGTATTGAATCACCAACCTTTATTTGCCATTCATCTAACCACGGCGTATGCCCAGCATTGGATAAGTCGGAACTCAACCAACGAACAAAATCTTTGTCTTTTGATGAATGGGATATAAATACTTTTTTTCCTTGATCCACTTCTTGATACCTTGCTGATAACAGCCATTCATACAGAGTTGACTCAATGAGATGCAACTCTGTGATTTCATAATTTCGTAGATGCTTAGGTTCGATTAAACCGATGCTATTACGCAATTGATTTCTTCTATTTTTTAGGTCTTCTGTTGTTGGATATGCAAGACAGGAAAAAGGAATACAAAAGTACTTTCGACACTGCGACATTTCCCCAAAATAAACAACAGCAACTTCAATTTCTAAGTCATCATCCCATATATCATCGTCATAATAACAAATGCGACCAGCATACTTACCACTTTTTACTACTAATATACCGTAGTCAAATTCTGTCATGTTATCCTCGAATACTCATAACGCCCTGTTAAGGGGTGAGCAATGCAATACCGAAGCAGCCGCATACCACCTTAATCGCTAAAACCAACGCATAGT
>NZ_JAHGAI010000097.1:0-555 GCF_030248515.1 Vibrio sp. D401a
TTGCGAATCCCTCTTGAACAGTTTGTTATGCTTGTTCTATCAGTAGGCACGGTTAAATGCCAACGCCGCATGCAGTCATGCCTGTTGCCTAAAGAGGTCTTATTTACGATGTTCTTTACTACGCGAATGCTCGGTATACTTTTTGGAAATTAGTTGGTGTATATGAAGTCCTGTTTTACGAATAAGATACCAATCTATCGCTGCTAAAATGACCAAGCCTATTATAGTTCCCATCTAAAACCCTCCTTACACATCGAATCATAACTCTATCAAATCACTGATAAGTTAGATAAGACAGAACGCAATTTTTGATGAGCTGCGATGGTTTTCAGAAAAGTTAGCGTCTATCAAAGGGTAAAAGCCTCATTTCTAGTAAAGATACATAGTTATATTCGTTGAATACGAAAAGTGCCCATACTTACAAGTTTGAGAAAAAGCATAACGCCCTGTTAAGGTGTGAGCAACGCAATACCGAAGCCGCCGCATACTACCTTAAACACTAAACGCAACGCATAGTGAAAATGCCACGCGTTGCGAATCACTCTTAAACAGTTT
>NZ_JAHGAI010000098.1:0-614 GCF_030248515.1 Vibrio sp. D401a
GGCGTTAGGCATCAAGAGCATTCAAGCTATGAAGTCAGAATGGTTAAGATTTGAATCGCAGCTCGCGGATTGGATGAAGAGCTTCCAAAGTAATAAATTGCAGTTTACGAATGGCTATCAAGCTATTCCTGGTTTCCCATCAGATGGCTTTCGAGCCGACGGACTACTAACTGATGGTAAAGTGGTAGTCGCTTTAGAAGTTGAAGTTAAACAAACTCACCCAGATACGAATGTCGGCAAGTTTTGGCTCCTAAATCAATACAAAACTTACGAAAAAGTTGTTCTATTTCATGTGTATACACCTGAGTATACATCGTATCCATGGAGACTAAAGCTAGGTGAATTTTATGCCGAAAAAATGTCGGAAGAACTCCCGTTTGAATATCATCTTCTAGATTTACGAGACGCAATAAGTATAGAAAGCGCGTTTGAGCAAACCGTTAGAGTTATTCAACAGGAGATAAGCTCGGAGTTTGGTGCGAGCTAGATGCCTAACAAAGCGTTCAAGACGGATTCGCAACGCTTGGCATTTTTGATTTGCTTGAGTTTAAGTGTTTACGGCAAAATACTTTGAGTACAGTGGTCTGCGTTGCTCACCACTTAACGCGGCGTTA
>NZ_JAHGAI010000099.1:0-1938 GCF_030248515.1 Vibrio sp. D401a
CAACGCATAATGAAAATGCCACGCGTTGCGAATCCCTCTTAAACAGTTTGTTAGCTGTGTTTTACAACACGAGCTTTGCTCCCAACATACCGAGTACTGCGATAGTTACCATCGTAAACCAAAGGTAAATCATAAAAGATAGGCATAACGAAAATAAACCTCTCACAGCTTTATCTATGTTTGCACCTTCATCGTGCTGTAAAAAATACGCTAGTTCTGCTGTAGGTATTGACCCAGCAAAACTCTTAAATTTGAGCTTTACCATCATCAGGCCCATTGAGACTGGAAGACTAGATACTAGTAAAGTGATTCCCACCGAAATCCAGACATTCTCGGGGGATTCATTACCTAAAACTACTGCTGCCCCGAACAACACTAAAAGCATTCCCAGAAAGCCCTTAAAAGATGACAACAACGAGTCTCTTGTTTTTATATACAGCCAGAATAGCGGCTTATCATATTTTCTCATTTTTTCCTTAAACAGCTAACGCCCTGTTAAGGTGTGAGCAATGCAATACCGATGCCGCCGCATACCACCTTAAACACTAAAGACAACGCATGGTAAAAATGCCACGCGTTGCGAATCACTCTTAAACAGTTTGTTAGGTTAATGTTCAACCGACGGCTTGATAAACATTTCCTTTGGGTATTTTTTCTTCATATGAGAGTAAAGTAACGAATGTAACATCATAAGATCTCTTTCAGTAGTTTGAAGCTGAGATAAAATCCTATCAGTTGAAGAAATCAAAGAACCTATAACCAATGGTTCAATTTCTTCCTCCACCTGTTCGAGCTTGAAACCATTTGAGGAAGCTATATGTTTACATGGTTCAACAAGTTCGGTCGTATAGTAATCAATGCGATTGTCAATATACTCCGTTATGGCAGAAGTGTTAAACTTACAATTCGATAGTTTTGCGAAGAAATTAGGATCATACCCACCGATTAGAAACGCGTACTTCTCTAAATCTAGCTTGTGAAGGTGGTCAACCGAATATCTAGGCATTATTAGATTTATACACTTCTCAGCATTTCCAGTTTCATAATCTTGATATACCTTTTTAATATATTCCCGAGTGACCCAAGCCTGGCTTAGTAGCTGAACTAACAGATAATTAGCGCTAGAAATATGCCTGTTACGCTCTTCCTCTCTTTTCTCACTCACAAGATGAATTAATGTAAATAGAGCAGCAATGGCTCCAGCTGATGATATCAAGTCACTTAGAGAATTCAGAACTTTAATTATATTAGTAGATTGTTCTGAGGCATAAGAAAAAACCACAGCAAACGCGTAGAATCCCAAAATCGCCCCAGCGATAACTTGTTTATATCTTGCAAAAAACTGCACGTTTTCTCCTATTTACCTAACGCCCTGTTAAGGTGTGAGTAACGCAATACTAATGCTCCCGCATACCACTTAAACACTAAAACCAACGCATATTGAAAATGCCACGCGTTGCGAATCACTCTTAAACAGATTGTTATACGTTCATTTTGCCAACTAGATAAACTTGCAGCTTTCGCTATCAAAAACTCTGGCTGCCAGTCCAATAGCCAAAAGTTCAATAATCTCTGCGTTTGCTTGAGACATTACGCAGTTAAAAGTGATAGCTCTTGGTTCATTTAAACTATCAACATCGAAATGAATCAAGACTTCTCCATTCTCGTACACAAACTGCTGTTGAGTTGGAATAAAGCCTAAAATACTATCAAATACTTGGTTTAACTTAAGAGGGTTGAACTCCATAGGAATCCAATCCTTTGGCAAGTCTTCAATTTCTGATTCTGTTTTTACGATAATTCCAATCATATGAACCTCAAGAACGTATAACGCCCTGTTAAGGGGTGAGCAACGCAATACCGAAACCGCCGCATACCACCTTAAACACTAAAGCCAACGCATAGTGAGAATGCCACGCGTTGCGAATCACTCTTAAA